>CBFHOD010000038.1:15852-21565 GCA_965657365.1 Flavobacteriaceae bacterium | reverse complement strand
TCAAGATCAGGACATTATACAAGTCTAACTCATTGTGATATTAGTAACGGAGTTTTTCGCTTTTGGATAGAAGTTCCATTGGCTGTTGGAACTGTAGGAGGCCTAACTTCTTTACATCCTTTAGCAAAATTATCTTTAGGAATGTTGCAACAACCCTCTGCAAAAGAATTAATGATGATTATGGCAACTGCAGGCTTGGCTCAAAACTTTGCAGCTTTACGAGCTTTAACCACCAAAGGAATACAGCATGGTCATATGAAAATGCATCTGATGAATATCTTAAACCAATTGGGTGCAAATGATCAGGAGAAAACAGTAATAGCTAATTATTTTGAGGGCAAAACAGTGACTCACAGTGCTGTGGTTGATAAGTTTCAAGAAATAAGAAATACCAAATAATTTTGAATACACGCTACTCTAACGGAAAATTATTGCTCACTGGAGAATACCTTGTGTTAGAAGGAGCCACTGCTTTGGCAGTTCCTACCAAATTTGGCCAAGATTTAAAAGTAGAGAAAATTAAGGAAAATCAATTAATTTGGGCAAGTTTCACCAATACCGGAGATTGTTGGTTTGAGGCTGTTTTTGAGCTACCAAAACTTAGATTAGTTAACGCAGCTTTTAATTCTGATTCAGAGGGTAGTGCAGAATTTATTGCAGAAACACTTCAAGATATTTTATTAGAAACCAGAAAATTGAATCCAGAATTTTTACAATCTGATACTGGGTTTTTAGTAAAAACCAATCTTACGTTTCCAAGAGATTGGGGTTTAGGAACCTCTTCTACACTAATTAACAATATTGCGCAATGGGCAAAAGTTGATGCTTTTCAATTATTGTGGAATTCATTTTCAGGAAGTGGATACGATATTGCCAACGCACAATATAATATTCCTATTCTGTATGCGCTCAAGAATCAAAAACCAATTATAAAAAAAGTAGATTTTTTGCCCAGCTTCAGTGATCAGCTATTTTTTGTTCATTTGAATAAAAAACAAGATAGCAAAGACGGTATTGCAAGGTTTAAAGAAAAGCGACAAAAAATACATAACGAAATACAACTTGTTTCAGAAATTTCAAAGCAACTTATTCAAGAACAAAAGCTTTCAGAATTTGAAAAACTGATCCAAGAACACGAAAAAATCATTTCCTCGATTATTGAGTTACCTACAGTAAAAAAACGCTTGTTTTCTGACTATTTTGGAACTTTAAAGAGTCTAGGTGCTTGGGGAGGAGATTTTATGTTAGCTACAGGGAATAAAGATACTCCTCAATATTTCATAGACAAAGGATACACTACAATTCTCAGGTATTCAGATATGGTGTTATGAAAAAAGTAATCATTATTGGTGGAGGTGCCGCAGGATTTTTCACAGCAATTAATGCGAAGGAAATGAATCCTGAATTAGACATTACCATCTTAGAAAAAGGAAATAAAGTACTACAAAAAGTAAAAATTTCTGGAGGTGGACGTTGCAATGTCACCCACGCTTGTTTTGAGCCCAAAGAATTGGTGCAATTTTATCCAAGAGGTGAAAAAGAATTGTTAGGCCCGTTTCATCAATTTATGACAGGTGATACCTTTGAATGGTTTGAGAATAATGGTATTCCTCTAAAAATAGAAAAAGATAATCGTGTTTTTCCTGAATCCAATTCATCACAAACCATTATAGATTGTTTTCTCAACAAAACGAAGCGTTTAGGAATTTCTGTGCTGAAAAATCATGGAGTGACCACCATACAAAAGCAAGCCAATTCCTGGTTGGTAATTACCAAAGAACAGCAATTTGTTTGTGATGCTGTGGTTATGGCAGCAGGAAGTGGTAAAAAGGTTTGGGAGTTGTCAAAAGCTATGGGACATTCCATTATTTCTCCTGTGCCCTCATTGTTTACTTTTAATATTAAGGATAATAGAATTAAAGACTTGTTAGGAATATCGGTTCCTAATGCTACTGTTCGTTTAATAGATACTAACTTTGAAGCTTCAGGTCCATTATTAATTACACATTGGGGCATGAGCGGTCCTGCTATTTTAAAACTCTCTGCTTTTGGAGCACGAGTGTTGGCAGAAAAAAATTATGAGTATAAAGTATACGTAGATTGGCTCTCTAGACCTACTCATAAAATTGTAAATGTGTTGTTAAATCTAAAAAAGAAACACTCCAAAAAACAAGTCATCGTTCGATCTCCTTTTGATGAAATTCCAAAAAGATTATGGGAGCGTTTTGTATTGGCTTCATCTATTAAAACTACTTTTAATTGGGCAGATGTAAGTCATGATCAGATAGACGCCTTGGCAAATCAACTGACTAAAAGTGTTTTTACTGCCAAAGGGAAAAGTACCTTTAAAGAAGAGTTTGTAACCGCTGGTGGAGTAGATTTAAAAGAGATTAACTTTAAAAACTTTGAAAGTAAATTACAAAATAATTTATTTTTTGTGGGTGAAGTTTTAAATATTGATGCAGTTACTGGCGGCTTCAATTTTCAGAATGCTTGGACAGGGGGCTGGTTGTGTGCAAAAGCAATAGCTAGTAGATAAATTTAAACTGGCAATAAAAAACTAGTATTCTTTTGTAGTTAAGTTCGTTAATAAACCATCTAAGTGTTCTCGGTTAAAATATTTCCCTTGTTTGATCACTGCATTAATTTGTTTGGTATTGCTAATGTCCTCCAGAGGGTTTGCATCAAGAATTACTAAATCTGCCCAATTATTTATTGCAATTTTTCCTAACTCTTTTTCTAAATTAAAGTATGCTGCAGGGTTTGTAGTGGCACTTTTCAAAGCCTCTAAAGGAGATAAGCCAGCTTCTACTAAAACTGCTAACTCTTCGTGAAGGCTAAGCCCTGGTGTTAAAAAGAAAATTGGGGTATCTGTACCCGCCATAATTTTAATTTTCTTTTCATGAACTCTTTTGGTCATATCAAACATCCATTTAGCGTATTTTTTATCAAATGGTTTTACTTGATATTTTAATCGATTATTAATGGAGTTTAACCACTGCTCTTGGATATTTTTAGGTAAATAGGAGAAACTTTCTTGCCAATCTTTTGCAGCAAAAGGTCTTTTTACAAAAGCGGTATTTAAAGTGAGTGTTGGAATTTGCCAAGTATCATTTTTTTTCAAGACTTCTAAAACTTCATCAGCTTTGCCTTCATTAAAGTTTTGTAGAGCAACCTCTCTTTGTTTTTTGTGAATTCTTGAACGCAAAACACCTCCTTTATCCTCTTTTCCAGAGGCTAGCAGTTGTTGCCTTTGTAGTAATAATTCATCTGAATTAGAGGCACAAGACAATTCTAAGTTTCTAAAATGCTCCATGCTGTTTAATCCTGCATTAGAGGCACCAATTACATCCATACTTAATGGTACATGGCCAGTTACCTTAAGTCCTTTTTCTTTAGCAAGTTTTGTAACCTCTTTAAATTGTTCTGGAGTTAACATTTCATAAGCTTTCAGAAAATCTACCTCTAAGCTATCTAATTCGTTAATTTTATTTTTTACATCATCAACAGTTTTCAAACCAACAGAAAGTGGAGGATGACTATGATCACTACCATCATATACATTCGGGTTGCCATCAAGAAGTGGCCCAGCTACCATTACTCTTGGAGCATCTGTAGGTTTGGCTAGAGATATTTCTTTCCAAGTATTTACAAAATCGATATCTCCCCCTGTATCTCTCACACTAGTAATACCATAAGCTAAAAATAAATCTAGCATATTTGGAGCCATTTCTTTGATAAAAGAAAAATGAATATGGGCATCCCATAACCCAGGAATCATAAACTTCCCTGTACCATCTATAATGGTATTTTCTTTAGCTAATTGAAGTTCTTGAGAAGGTGAAACTTGAATTATTTTCCCTGCTTTGATAATAATGGTTTGGTTTTCTAATAACCCAATTGTTGGATCTATGGTAGAAATATTTTCAATACAAAGTGCGTCTTCAAAAATGACATCAGAATTCTGACAGCTATAAAGTGTAAAAAATAAAATTAGCAACGGGAAGTATGTTCTGATTGAGAGTGCTAGTTTTTTCATATGTATTATTTTATGCATCTTAAGAAAAGATTTTTTTTAAATCACATTCAAACTCCGTAATGGACTCAGCTAAAGTAAAATTAATAAATAAAATATACTCTTAAGCAAGTTCACCTCTTTGAGGTTTCAAAGCATCTCGATACACTTTCATATCAGATTCATTAACTACAATAAAGGCAGTACAGAGCATAGGGTTCATTTCTTTGATATCTATCTCATGAAATGGAAGATTCTCGATTGCAGCAAATTCTTTTAAATGAATGGTGTGGTGTTTTGCAGTTTCTATGGCGTCAGGTCCACTAAAATCCCACAAAAGTTTTATTTTTCTTTCCAACAGAATACAATTTAAAAACAAAAATACCCATTTCTATTCATATATAGGTATTGTATTAATTATGATAATGTCCTTTAAAAGTTAACTGATGCATAAGTCAAAAACTGCTATATTTGTATCAAAATCTAAGGCTTGGATACACAGCAATTTATTCCGAATTCTCTTCAAAATAAAACAACAAAAACTTCCTTTACTTGGAAAACACCTAGCAATATTGCATTGGTGAAATATTGGGGAAAAACAGAACCGCAAATTCCAAAAAATGCCTCGATAAGTTTTACGTTGAGTAATAGTCATACCATTACAACAATAGATTTTACCAAAAAAAGTAATTTTGAAGCTGATAATAAGATCAACTTTGAGTTGTTTTTTGAAGGGAAAAAGAAAGAAGATTTTAAGCCGAAAATAGCGAAGTTCTTTGAAAGAATTCTAGAATATTGCCCATACTTAACCACTTATACTATGGTAATACATTCAGAGAATTCTTTTCCTCATAGTAGTGGAATAGCGTCTTCTGCAAGTGGCATGAGTGCTATAGCCATGTGTTTAATGAGTTTAGAGAAATTGTTAAGTTCTATTGAGTTAACAGATCAATTTATAAATAAAAAAGCATCTTTCTTGGCGCGTCTGGGATCAGGAAGCGCAAGTAGAAGCATAGAAGGCCCATTGGTGGTTTGGGGAAATCATCCAGACATCAAAGGGAGTTCAGATGTATTTGGAGTGCCATTTCCTTATGAGGTTCATGAAGTTTTTAAAAACTATCATGATGCAATTTTATTGGTAGATAAAGGAGAAAAGCAAGTGAGTAGTTCATTAGGCCACGATTTAATGCACAATCATCCCTTTGCAACTCAAAGATTTGATCAAGCCAATGAAAATTTGGCTAAAATTTCTAAAATTTTACAAAACGGAGATATAAACTCTTTTATAAATTTGGTAGAAAGTGAAGCTCTGAGTTTGCACGCTATGATGCTAACAAGCAATCCGTATTTTATTTTAATGAAACCCAATACCTTAGAAATAATCAATGCCATTTGGAGGTATAGAAACAACACTGGGAGTAAAGTGTGTTTCACCCTAGATGCTGGTGCTAATGTTCATGTATTGTATCCTGCAAATGAATCCGAAACTATAGCTCAATTTATTGATAATGAGCTTTCTAAGTTCTGTCAAAAAAATCATTATATTTGTGATGTAGTTGGTTTAGGAGCCGTTAATATATAGTCAATATGAAAATATTTCTTTCTAGAATCTCAGTTTTCACGCTCTTTGCGCTCATCTCATTTCTTTTTTTATCATTTACTCAAGTTGTGGTTTGGTTAGATGAAAATCATAATGAA
>CBFHOD010000038.1:0-15755 GCA_965657365.1 Flavobacteriaceae bacterium | reverse complement strand
AGGCTTCTGAAGCAAATGGGATTTTTTACAGACCAATTCCAAATAAAAAACGAAGTACGTATTTAATTGTAGACTATTATAAAAGTGGTGCTAAATACCGCGAAGGTAAAGCCACTTCTTTGGTTATTAAAAAAGAAAATTTCAAAGGCTTAGTTACCTATTTTTATAAGGATGGCTCAGTTTTAAAAACAGAAAAATATAAAAATGGGGCTTTGGATGGACCCTACAAGGAATATTATCCAACAGGAGAATTAAGAGCAGATGGAGTTTTTGGAAAAGGACTTAAGGAAAGAACTTGGAAAATTTATTATAAGACAGGAAAGATTAAAACTAAAGGAAAATATAGATATGGAGAAAAAGTAGGCGAATGGACTACCTTTTACCGTGATGTATACTATCCTAATGAAGAGTAATTATTTGTATATTTGAACTATATTTACACCCTATGAAAGGTCCATTATTTTACGCTAAGATTTTACTATTTGGAGAATATGGTATTATTAAAGACTCAAAAGGTCTAGCGATTCCATACAACTCGTATAATGGCGCCTTAAAATCCTCATCTAATCTTACTGGAGCAGCAAAAGAATCAAATGAAAACTTAGCGAAATTCTATCACTATTTAAAAAATACATCTACAGATCTAGTATCATTTAATTTTGAAAAATTTAAAAAAGATATTGATTCAGGAATGTATTTTGATTCTTCGATTCCTCAGGGTTATGGTGTAGGTAGTTCTGGAGCCTTGGTTGCCTCGATATACGACCAATATGCAGAAGACAAAATTACAATACTTGAAAACTTAACACGAGATAAATTACTTAATTTAAAAGCTATCTTTTCTTTAATGGAGTCTTTTTTTCATGGGAAAAGTTCGGGTTTAGACCCTTTGAACAGTTATTTAAGTTTACCCATTTTAATTAATTCTAAGACCAATATTGAGCCTGCTGGAATTCCATCTCAAAAAGAAGGAAAAGGGGCTGTTTTTTTATTGGATTCTGAACAAGTTGGAGAAACTGAACCTATGGTAAATATTTTCATGAATAAGATGAAGAATGAAGGTTTTAGGAAGATGCTTAATGAAGAGTTTGCGATATATACAGACGCATGTATAGATAATTTTTTACATGGAAATGTAACGTCCTTGTTTGGTAATGTTAAAAAATTATCTAAACTGGTTCTTGCAAATTTTAAACCTATGATCCCCAGTGCTTTTCACAAAGTATGGGAGCAAGGTATCCAAACCAATGATTATTATCTTAAATTATGTGGTTCTGGTGGTGGTGGTTATATTCTGGGTTTTGCCCAAGACTATGAAAAAGCCAAATCCTCTTTGCAAGATTATAAATTAGAACTAGTATATAGATTTTAACTTCTTCACTTATGGAGAATGGTAAAAAAACTTCCTTATTTTATAAAATTTTCAGTCTATTATCTGTTGTTAGAGGTTATAATATTTTAGTTCTTGTAATCGCTCAATATTTAGCCTCTATTTATATTTTTTCTCCAAAAAAATCAATTCCTTCTGTATTATTTGACTTGCATCTTTTCTTTATTGTATTTGCTAGCGTCTGTGTAGTGGCAGGAGGCTACATTATCAATAATTTTTATGATATTAAAGCCGATAAAATAAATAGACCCTATAAATCAGATTTAGACAGCTATGTTAAACAAGAAACAATATTATCTATTTACTTTTTTTTAAATATTATTGGAGTTCTTTCAGGGTTTTTAGTTTCGTGGAAAGCGGCCTTATTTTTTGTATCATACATATTTAGTATTTGGTTTTACTCCCATAAATTAAAAAGATATCCTTTAACGGGTTTAATGTCAGCGTCCCTGCTAACAATCTTGCCATTTTTTGTCATTTTTGTGTACTTTAAAAATTTTTCAAACATAATTTTTGTTCACGCTATTTTTTTATTTTTAGTCATTATGGTTAGAGAACTCATAAAAGATTTAGAAAATATGCGAGGTGCGGTAGCCAGTAATTATAAAACTTTTCCAGTAGCCTATGGTGAAAGAAATACCAAATTACTATCAATTGTAATATTGTTTTTAGCGCTATTTACAGCGATTATTCTTTTAAATCACCCAGCAATTTCATTTATGAAATATTATTTTTATTTGGTGGCTGTTTCTTTAATTATTATTGGTGCAGTTTTACTTAAATCATCAAAAAAGGAAGAATATACGATCTTACATACTACCCTTAAAATACTATTATTAATAGGTGTTTTTAGTTTGGTTTTTATAGATACTTCCCTAATCATAGACAAGATGATTAATTCGCTCAAATTAGTAAATTGAGTTTTTGTGCTGAATTTTTTTGTTGGTTTTTTTAAAACGATATTAGAAGTTCAATTCACCAATTTTCAGACACTAATTGCTGTAAGTTTTTTGTAAAATAATTAATGATTACATTTGCCAGAAATTTTTTAAAATGAATTCAAATCATAAATCGTCGGGAGGACGACAAGCAAGAAAAGGCAGCTCTCCACAAAGAAAAAATAGCTTTCGTAAAGACTTCAAAAAACCATTAAAAACTCCTAAAAAAGTTGATGTTGGAGGCATAAGGTTAAATAAGTTTATATCCAACTCTGGTATTTGCTCAAGAAGAGAAGCAGATACCTATATAGAGCATGGTAGTGTAACTGTTAACGGTAATTTGGTTACTGAAATGGGATTCAAGGTTCAGCCAAATGATGAGGTTCGTTTTGATGGAACCTCTATTTCTCCTGAAAAAAAGAAATATGTTTTACTAAATAAGCCTAAGAACTATATTACTACTATGGATGATGATCGTGGAAGAAAAACGGTTATGGAATTAGTTTCTAATGCAGCAAATGAAAGAATTTATCCGGTAGGAAGGTTAGATAGAATGACTACAGGCCTTCTTCTATTCACTAACGATGGAGAATTAGCAAAAAAATTAACACATCCTAAACATGATGTTAAAAAATTATATCATGCTTCTCTCGATAGAAAATTAGATTTAAAAGATTTACAAAAGCTAAGAGGTAATGTCATTATTGAAGGTAAGAAAGTATTTATTGATGCAATATCTTATGTAGAAGGTCAAACTAAAACCGAGATTGGTATCGAAATTCATTCAGGGAGAAATAGAATTGTCCGTAAAATATTTGAACATGTTGGTTATAAGGTTGTAAAATTAGACAGAGTTCTTTTTGCAGGCTTAACAAAAAAGAATTTACCACGCGGGAGATGGAGAGAATTAACCAAACAAGAATTATCAAATTTACAAATGATATAACAAAAAATCCGAACAAGAATGTTCGGATTTTTTTGTGGTACCTCCAGGAATCGAACCAGGGACACAAGGATTTTCAGTCCTTTGCTCTACCAACTGAGCTAAGGTACCTTTGTACTTAGCGGTCGCAAATATAAAGCGAGTTTTTCACAACTACCAAATAAAAATAGAAAAATCTATTGTATTTTTGACATTCACTTTTAAATGAATAATGAATCTAGTTATTGATATAGGAAATTCAAAAGTTAAAGTAGCTGTTTTTGAATTAGATATAATAATCACAACTGTTGTTTGTGAGGAAATTAATCTTTTAAAGGAATTAAAAAGAATTTCTAACCAATATGCTATTGAGCGAAGTATTGTGAGTTCAGTAAAGGATATCAATGAAGAATATCTTGAAGAATTACAGAAATTACCCTTTTTAATCACATTGAATACTGATACTCTATTACCATTTACAAATCTTTATGCAACTCCATCAACATTGGGAAATGATAGAATTGCATTGGCCGCCGCCGCGGTGTGTATACACCCATTAAAAAACACACTAGTCATAGATGCGGGCACATGCATTACTTATGATTTTATTAATGCTAAAAATGAATACTTGGGTGGTGCAATTTCTCCAGGAATAGCTATGAGATATAAATCTCTACATCAGTACACTGAAAAGCTACCCTTATTGTCTAAAAATGAGGAGTTTAATATCATAGGTACATCAACTAAATCTTCAATTCATTCGGGTATTATTAATGGAATAAGCTGTGAAATTAAAGGGATAATAGCCCAGTATCAGCAAGATTTTGGTGATTTAACAATAGTTTTAACAGGAGGAGACACAAAATTCTTGTCCAAACAATTAAAAAATAGCATCTTTGCGAATCAAAATTTTCTCCTTAATGGATTAAATAATATATTGACATTTAACAATCAATAATGATTAAAAAATTCATATTCATTTTAGCTGTTCTGATTTCAGCCCAGTCTTTTTCTCAAAGATCAACTTCCTCTCCTTATTCTTATTTTGGTGTTGGTGAAGAGTTTGGAACAAGAACTGTAGAACAAATAAGTATGGGTAGTATTGGAGCTGCATATAGTAGTCCAAGATATTTGAACTTTGTAAACCCTGCTTCATTATCTGAATTAAGACTTGCTACTTATGTATTTGGAGTTTTGAATAATGATTTGACCGTCAGCGATGCAGATATAAATCAATCAACAAATTCTACAAGTTTAAGCTATTTCAGCATTGCATTTCCTTTAACTAAGAAAATGGCAGTAGTATTTGGTATGCAACCAACATCTTCTGTTGGATATTCTTTAGTAAATACATTGAACGATGATGAAGGAAATCCTGAAGAAATTACTCAGTATGTTGGATCAGGAGATGTGAATAGAATATACGGAGGTTTTGGATTAAAGCTCTTTAAAGGATTTTCTGTCGGGCTAGAATTAGATTTCTTATTTGGGAACATTCAAAATAGTGTGTTAAATGTTCGTGAGGAAGTTGCTTTAGCTACCAAAAATGTTGAGAATTCTAATGTAAGAGGAGGATCAATAAAATTAGGAGCTCAATACAAAACAACTTTAACTCAAGATTTGAATTTACATTTTGGAGCTTCTGTTAAGTTAGGTAATTCGTTAAGTTCTACAGGAACTGAAAATTTATATTCCTTATCAATAGGAGCTTCAGGTTTTGAACAGCCAAGAGATACTATATTTTCAGGACCCTTATCAGCAACCCTTGATAGACCCTTAGAAACGATATTGGGGTTGGGCTTAGGTAAGACAAATAAATGGTATGCAGGAATAAATTACAAAACTCAAGATGCTCTTGTAGCAACAGGTTATTTTGATAATAGTGCGCAAAGTTTTCAATATGGACAATCTACTAGACTTTCTGCCGGAGGTTTTTTTATTCCAAAAATAAACTCCATTTCTAGCTATTGGCAAAGAGTTACTTTTAGAGGAGGTTTAAAGTTTGAAAAATTAGGTCTTTTAGTTAATGGAAATCCAAATTCTAATACTTTCACTAGTATTGATGACTTTGGCATATCTTTTGGACTAGGATTTCCTCTAGGTAACAGGTTATCTAACATAAACTTAGGTGTTGAATATGGTAAGAAAGGAACTACAGATAATGGATTATTAGAAGAAAAATATGTTAATTTCAGACTGAGTCTTTCATTAAATGATGTCTGGTTTAAAAAGCGAAAAATTGATTAACAAATACGATTAGAAATGAAAAAACAAACAATTTTATTAACAAACCTATTTCTCTTTTTAGGGTTATTTGCTTTAAATGCTCAGGATGCACAGCAACAATGTAATATCAAATACAATCTATTTAAGGGAGATTATCAATCAAAAAAGTACGAAGATGCTTACCCTAATTGGATGCACTTAATGGATAATTGTCAGAAATTATCTATTAATGTATACAAACTTGGAGATAAATTAGCTCAAGTAAGATTTAAAAATGCAGAAAATAAAACCGAAGCAGCAGCTCTTGTTAAACGAGTATATCTCCAAAGATTAGAAAATTTTCCAAATATAGATCCTGCAAAAGCTCACAGTAACTATGCTACTTTTTTAATAAAAAATAAATTAGCTTCTAGCCAAGAGGTTTTTGAAATTTTACAACTAGCTTACAGCATAGATCCTACTCGTATGAGCGTAAGAAATATTTACAGATATTTTCAGGGAATTACTGATACCTACAAAGACACTAATCCTCAAAAAGTTTTTGACACCTATGATGATGTATTAGAGTCTGTTGGAGAAAAACTTGCTGACTATGCTAAAAAGTTAAAGGCATTGAATGATAAAACTGAAGCTGGACAAGATTTAGACAAAAGAGAGGCAAAAAATCTTAGAGCTTATACTATAAATTCTAAAGCTTTAGGACAAGTAGAATCTGGATTAGATAAAATTATTATAGTGTTATCTACTTGCGATCGTTTAATCCCTTTGTATGAAAGAGATTTTGAAGAAAACAAAACAAATTCAAAGTGGTTAAGAAGAGCAGTGTCTAGAATGTTTAACAAAGAATGTACTGATGACCCTCTTTTTGAAAAACTTGCAATTGCCTATGCTGATGCATCTCCTTCTGCAGATGCATACTCTTTTGTTGCGGGAGTGTTAGCAAAAAAAGGTGATAATTCTGGAGCCCAAGAAATGAGATTGAAAGCATTTGATTTAGAAACAGATCCTCTCAAAAAGGCAAATTTTAAATTAAAATTTGCTCAAGCAGCAAAAAAAAGAGGTCAAAAGTCAAAAGCAAGACAATTGGCTAGAGAAGCTATTGCTCTTAACCCAAACATGGGTAGAGCTTACCTTTTTATTGCTAGTTTATATGCATCCTCAGTAAATGCTTGTGGTACAAACGAATTTGAAAAAAGGATGACCTATGTAGCTGCTTATAATAAAGCGGTTAGAGCAAGTAATGTAGATCCAAGTATAAGTTCTGTAGCCAGAAAGTTTACAAGAAATTATAAAGCAAACTTTCCATCTAAAAAAGTTATTTTTACAGAAGGTGTTAACGAAGGAACCCCATTTAAGGTGAAATGTTGGATAAATGAATCTGTTAAGATTACTTCCAGCGGTAAATAATAATGAGTCAAATATCAAATACAAAGAAAAAAAGCATTGCTGCAATTCTATTTGTGGTAATGCTTTTTTCTTGTACTAATGATTCAAAAAAAGTAAGAGATTTTTTAGCAGAAAAAAACCTTCCCATAGGAGTTGCTAAAAATATTCATCATATTTATAAAGATTCAGGTAGAATAACTTCAAAGTTAACGACTTCACTTTTAAACGATTTTAGTAACAGAAAGAACCATCCTTACAATGAATTTCCTGAGGGAATTAAAATTATTAATTTTGAAAAAAATAGTATAGATTCTACAACTGTTATAGGTGATTACGCTTTATCATACTCCAAAACATCTATATCTGAACTTAATGGAAATGTAATTGTAATCAATCATTCAGACACCACAAGATTAGAGACCAATCAATTATTTTGGGATCAAAAAAATAAATATTTTTTTACTGAAAAAAGTTTTATACTTACCAAAATTAATGATACAATAGTAGGTGAAGGATTTGAGTCTAAAGAAAATTTAAAAAAATATGTTGCTAAAAAAACCGTAGGAAACATAGTGACAAAAAGTAATGATTTATGAATAACATTTGGAAGTTTTTACAGTACGGATACCTTATCATAGCTCTAATTTTTCTGGTTGAGGCGTTATTTGAATGGAAAGAAGATCAAAATAAAGCATTATTTATGCTTGGTTTTTCTATCTTTATTTTATTAATATTCTTCTTTAAGAGAAACTTTAGAAAAAAAATAGAGAAGAGAACTAAATCATAAATGGAGATTGATATCATCATCATTCTTTTTTCAATTATAGCTTCAGCTTTTTTTTCAGGTATGGAAATTGCTTTCATATCTGCAAATAAATTACATATAGAGTTAGAAAAGAATAGAAAAGGGTTTTTTCCAAATATACTCGGAAAAATAACTCAGAATTCTTCAAAATTTATCACCACTATGTTGGTTGGTAACAATATATCATTAGTTATTTACAGCTACTTTATGGGAAAGGTAATTGTAGCATATTCCGGGATGAGTAGTATTTTACTTCAAACTTTAATTTCTACCTTATTAATACTTGTGACAGCAGAATTTATTCCCAAGGCAATATTTAGAGTTTACGCAAACGAAACCCTTAAGATTTTTGCTTTACCAGCCTATTTTTTTTATTTATTGTTATATTCTTTTTCTTATTTAATAAATGGTATATCAGATTTCTTTCTAAAGTTTATTTTCAGTACAGATAAAGATAAGAATCAAACTGCTTTTAGTAAGGAGGAACTTGGAGATTATATAACTGAGCAATTAGAAAATGGTAATGAAAATAAAGAAGAAATTGATTCAGAAATACAAATTTTTCAAAATGCTCTTGAATTTCAAAAAGTTAAAGCAAGAGAAATTATGGTCCCTAGAACAGAAATATTAGCCCTAGAAATCCATGAAACTGTTTCAAAACTCAGCGAATTATTTATTAAAAGTGGATATTCTAAAATTTTAGTTTACAAGACATCTCTAGATGATATTATTGGTCATGTAAATGCCTTTGAATTATTTAAAAAACCCAAAACTATTAAGTCAATTTTACTACCTATTGAAATTGTTCCGGAATCTATGATGATTAGTGATGTCTTGAATAGCTTAATGAAAAAAAGAAAAAGTATAGCTGTAGTAATAGATGAATATGGAGGAACTTCCGGAATGATAACAGTTGAAGATATTGTTGAAGAGCTTTTTGGTGAAATTGAAGATGAGCATGATATACAAGAATTAATTGATGTCAGAATTAATGATACTCAATTTAAACTTTCTGCTAGATTAGAAATCGATTATCTTAACGAAGAATATAACCTTAATATTCCAAAGGAGGATGCTTATGAGACTCTAGGAGGTTTTATAATTAATCAAACTGAAAGTATTCCTCAAAAAGGTGAAGAATTATACATATTAAATTATAAAATTATAATACTCGATGTAAGTTCTTCTAAAATTGAAGAAATTTCCTTAAAAGTTTTAGATACTGAGGAAAATTAGTTCTTTAATAAATTCATCAATTACATAGGCTTCTGGTTGCTTTTTTACTGCGCAAATTGTATATTCGCCCATTCAAATTAAATTATTGATTTTATGGCAATTTTATCTAAAATAAGAGATCGTTCTATTGCATTGATAGCAGTTATTGGACTTGCTTTATTTGCTTTTGTGTTAGATCCTTCAACACTAACAGAATTTTTTGATTCTTCTAAAATAAATGAAGTAGGTGTAGTAGATGGAGAATCAATCTCTAGGCAAGAATATGCAGAAGCATTAGATACTTATAAAACAAGAAATAATAGTAATATTTCTAATATGCAGGCAGCCAAAACTGTTTGGGAAAATATACTTAAAGATAAGATTTTTTCTAAGCAAATTGACCAGGCTGGTGTTACTGTTGGGGAGATGGATATTTTAAATACCATCATAAATTCTCCATCTGTACAAGGGAATCCACAGTTTTTAAATGAAGCAGGTTTATTTGATAGAGATAGTTTTATGCAATTCCTGAAAGATACAAAAGAGAGTGATGATCAAAACTTGTGGAATGCATGGAGCAACTACATAAATGAAGTTGGGTCAAATTTAAAAAGAGATACTTATAACAATCTAATTAAATCTGGTCTTGGTGCTTCCTTAAAAGAGGGATCTTATACCTATCAAGAAGATAACGATTTATTAAGTGCTGATTTAGTTTATATACCTTACACCTCAGTTCCAGACAGCTTAGTTTCTATAACAACTAGTGAAGTTGAGGCTTATATCAAAAATAACCCATCAGAACATAAAGTTGAAGCCTCTAGGGATATAGCCTATGTTAAGTTTGATATTTCTCCAACAGATCAAGACAAAGAAAATATTAAAAGTGATGTAGCAAGTTTTTTAGAAGATAGAAAAGACGTTAACAAAGCAACAGCTCAGGAGATTGTTATTCAAGGATTAAAAAATTCAACAGACTATGCTATCTTTTTTGAAGAAAGTAGTTCAGATATTCCGGTACAAGAATCTTATTATATGAAAGATAAATTGCCAAAAGCAATATCTGATGAAGTAATGAAAGGTGAAATTAATACTACTTTTGGCCCATATTTAGATAATAATTATTACAAAATATCTAAAATTACTGAAATTTTTTCTAGGCCAGATTCAGTAAAAGCAAGCAGTATTTTTATTCCTTACATAGGTTCTCAAGGTGCCACTCAAGGCACTACAAAAACAGAAGCACAAGCAAAAGCTTCAATTGACAGCATATATAAATTAGTAAGAAGAAGTAAAAATAAATTTACTGAGATAGCTAAAGTTATTAATACAGATGCTAGCAAGGATAAAGGGGGTGATATTGGATGGATTACACATGACATTTCATATAATTCTGAAAGATTTGATCTTGATTTAGCAGCTTTTATGTTTCAAAATAAAAGAGGTAAAGTTGGTGTTGTGAAATCTAAATATGGATACCATGTGATTAGAATTGATGAGCAAAGAAACAGACAAAAAGGAGTGAAGATGGTCACTTTTGGTAGAGAAATCATTGCATCTCAAGAGACAGAAAATACTGCATTTTTAAATGCTGAAAAATTTGCTTTAGAGATTTCTTCAAATGGTAAAAACTTTTATGATGTTGTAAAAGATAATTCATATCAATCAAAGCCTGCTATTGGTTTGAGAATTATGGATGAGAGAGTACCTGGAATCTTAGAAACACAAAGACAAATAGTAACATGGGCTTTTGGTAGTGATAACAAAGTTGGATCTATTCAAAGATTTGATGTTGATAATGGTTATGTAGTTGCTATGTTGACTAATAAAACCCAGAAAGGTTTGGTAAGTGCTTCAAAAGCAATTAATAGACTTAGGCCAAAATTATTAAATGAGAAAAAAGCTGCTATAATTAAAGAAAAAATGACTGGAGCATCTCTAAGTGATATTGCTACTGCTAATAATGTCTCTCTAATTAAAATAGACAACACTTCATTAAAATCACCATCAGTGACAGGAGTAGGGTCAGAACCTAAGGTTATAGGAGCTATGTATTATGCCAAAGAAAATCAATTATATACCAGAGTTGTTGGTGATAAAGGTGTTTTTGCATTTGTATTGTCTAAAAAAGAGAATGCTACTAGCTTACCAAACTATGATGCTTACAGACAACGTTTATCTCAAGAAAGAAAAAATAAAGTAACCACTATATTTAGTGCTTTAAAGAAAACCTCTGATGTTCAAGATAATAGAGCTGCTTTTCATGGTGTACAATAACATGATTTTTTCTACATAAAAAAAACCGCTACATCGTAGCGGTTTTTTTATTGTATTATTTTGAGTTTACCCATTCATAGAGATTAAAAACTCTTCATTGTTTTTAGAAAATTTAACTTTATCATTGATAAATTCCATCGCTTCTATTGGGTTCATATCTGCTAAGTATTTTCTTAATACCCACATTCGCTGAACATTTTTGGAATCTAATAAAAGATCATCTCTACGTGTACTTGACTTGATAAGATCTATTGCAGGATATATTCTTCTGTTAGAAATATTTCTATCCAATTGTAATTCCATATTTCCAGTACCTTTAAATTCTTCAAAAATAACTTCATCCATCTTTGAACCTGTTTCTGTAAGAGCTGTGGCAATAATTGTTAACGAACCTCCATTTTCTATATTTCTTGCGGCACCAAAAAAACGTTTTGGTTTGTGTAATGCATTTGCATCTATTCCACCAGATAATATTTTACCTGATGCTGGAGCAACTGTATTATAGGCTCTGGCAAGACGTGTAATAGAATCTAATAAAATTACTACATCATGACCGCACTCCACTAAACGTTTGGCTTTTTCTAATACAATATTAGCAACCTTTACATGTTTATCTGCTGGTTCATCAAATGTAGAAGCTACTACTTCGCCTCTGACGCTTCGCTGCATATCAGTAACTTCTTCAGGACGTTCATCAATTAATAAAACGATTTGATAAACCTCTGGGTGATTTGCGGCTATAGCATTGGCAACATCTTTTAATAGCATTGTTTTACCAGTTTTTGGTTGTGCTACAATCATACCACGTTGGCCTTTTCCTATTGGAGAAAATAAATCAATAATTCTGGTAGAGAGAGAGCTCCCTTTTTCAGCTAAATTAAATTTTTGTTCTGGAAATAATGGTGTTAAATGTTCGAATGATACACGATCTCTAACAATATTAGGATTTAATCCATTAATTTTAGAAACTCTAATTAAAGGAAAATATTTTTCACCTTCTTTTGGAGGTCTTACATTACCTCTTACAGTGTCTCCAGTTTTTAAACCAAATAATTTAATTTGGGATTGAGAAACATAGATATCATCGGGAGATGATAAGTAATTATAATCTGAGGAACGTAAAAAACCATATCCATCAGGCATCATTTCTAAAACACCTTCACTTTCAATAATTCCATCAAATTCAAAGTCAGGGTCTTTATATTTATTACCATTATTTGAATTACGCTGGTTTTGATTTTTTTGGTTTCTATTGTTGTTATGTTGTTGTTTTTGCTTTTTATGATTTGGCTTTGCCTTATTTTGAATAGGTTTTTCTTCGTTTGCGGAGTTCTTGTCAACTGATTCGTTAATAGAGGTCTTTTTTTCTGAGTGATCTATTTTTTGAATAGGTTTTTTATGTTGTTTGTCCTCAGAAATATTCGAATTTGATGTAGCTTTTTTTTCTACGTCTTCCGAAGTTTGTTTTGGTTTATCTTTAGTAATACTGTCCTCTGACACCACTTTTTTTACAACTCGTTTTCTTTTAGGTTTATTAAGTCTAGGCTTTAGATTTTCAGACTTTTTTTGTTCTTCTTTGGAAGGTGAAGCTGCTTGTAAATCTAGGATTTGGTATACAAGATCTAATTTTTTTAATTGACTTGTTTTTGTTAAGCCAATAGATTTAGCAATTTGCTGTAAATCAACAAGTGTTTTTGCTTTTAGTTCAGAAATTTCGAACATAAATATTTAGTTAAGTTAGGATTCTTAATTTGTATAAGAATTTGTTAAGTTTTTTGATTTTATAAATATTGTATAAAGTGCTATACAATTAACATTTAGTGTAGTTGTCTTATTGCAAATATATACAATTATTTTATATGTTTATGTTTCTTTTTAAAAAAATAAAATGATAATTTTGTTCTTCGTTTATATGAAATGATACAGAGAATCCAGTCAATTTATCTTTTAATAATTACTATACTTTCAACAATATTTCCTTTTGGTTTCAAATTGTGGGAAGTAAATAATAAAGAAGTATTTGCTTTAGACTTATTTACTGATCAGTCTCTTTTAGCGAAACTAGTACCTGTATTTTTTTTTATATCTGCATTAATTGCATTAATCTCAATTTTTAAATTTAAAAAAAGACAGTTACAGTTCGTAATTGGACGTATTGTTATTTTGATCAATCTCTTTTTACTAGGAATATTGATTTATCTATCTCTAACTATACCTGGAGAAGTTTCTTCTGAGAAAGGTATTGGGATATTTATCCCTATTGTTGTTATTTTATTTGCTTTTTTAGCTAATAAGGCAATCAAAAAGGATGAAGATCTTGTAAAATCTGTTGATAGACTTCGATAGACCTATTACTTTAGTATATTTAATGCGATAAACCAGAGTCTTGACTCTGGTTTTTTTATCCTAATAATTTATAAACTTCACTTTTTATTAAAATATTCTTCTACCTATTTATGGGGACTCTAAAATTTCATTAATTTAGGGTATTGTAAAATATTATATACTCCTATAAATTTGTAAAAAATGAAAAATAAAATTAAAGTACACATCGCTGATGATCACAAAATACTCATAGAAGGAATCATTGCTGTTATAAATACTGATAACTTTATTGAAGTTGAGGGGTATTCTTTGACTGGAAAAAAGGTCATGGAATGGATTGAATTTAATAGTGCAGATATCTTAATTTTGGACATTAATATGCCTGAGTATGATGGTATTGAAGTTTTAAAATTTTTTAAAAAAAAGAAAATTACTCAAAAAGTTATTATTTTATCTAGTTATGACGATGTTAAATTAGTACAAGAAATGATTAATCTAGGTGCAAATGGATTTCTCTCTAAAGATAGTGCAGGTTTACACATTATAGAAGCCATTAAAACTGTTCATAATGGCGATCAATATTTTAGTGATTCTATTAAAAACAATTTACTAAAACTCTATACGGGTAAAAATGTAAAATCTGGTGTAAGACCAGAAAGTACAATTTTGAATAGTTTAACACCAAGAGAAGTTGAAGTGTTAAAGTTAATAACTAACGAATACAGTTCTCCCGAAATTGCAGAAATATTAAATATAAGTCAGAGTACTGTAGATACTTATAGAAAAAGTTTACTTAAGAAAACTAATGTTAAGAATTCAATTGGCTTAGCAATGTATGCAGTTAAAAATAATATTATATAAATAAGGTAGACAATAAAACTACTTTTTATAAAAACATCTTATTCATTTCACTTTAAATAACACACAATTAAAATAAATAACAAACCCTAAAAACCATTATCATGAAAAATTTATCCTTATCAATTTTTGTATTAATTATTACCCTTGTTTTTTCGTCATGTTCTCAAGAAGAAACTACTTTCTTAGAAGAACCAAGTTCAGAATTATTTGGGAAAGTTGTCTTAAGTAGAGATGCATCAGGAGCTTACACTATGAATTTAGAAACCAGTAATGACATCGCTTCATCCATTAATAATAATGATAAAGCTAACAGCTTAGATATAGATCTTTACAGCGAGACTGGTGCTAAAAAACAGAATATTACAGAATCAATGACTGCTGGTTCAGAAGATCGTTTCTCAGTAAACCTTAACAATATGATTAGCAACCGAACTTCTAAATTAACAATTTTTGATAAAGATATCCAATTTTCAAAAACAGAAGAGGAAGACCACCTAACATCATACAGCGTGGTTGACAATGGAGACAACACCTACGATGTAAACTTTACGGTAGATGCTTCTATAGAAGTAGATTTTACACAAGATGAAGCAACAGGTGATTATATGATACACTTAGAGCCAGGTAATGGAAGTCAATCAGAGTATACAGTTACCTTTCAAAAAGAAGAAGGTGAGAACTTACACATTGCCTTTATAAATTATTATTCATCTGACAGTAGCAGAACCACTTCAACAACTAGGAGAAGACCAGAAGTTGATATTGAGGCAGAGATAGGGTAAATCCATAAGTTAGTTTTATAGTATTAATTAATAAAAAAAAACTATTTTTATAGAATCTACACCCTCAGATTTATTTTCATATGCATAAAAACGTGCTAACGTTATTCAGTCTATTATTTGCTTTTTTGCTTAGTATTTCTTTACATGCAAAAAAAAAAATATTCATCAATAAAGAAGTTTTTCACACAAAAACTTCTTTATTGCTTATTCAAGATTCTAAAGATTCTATTTTAAACATAAAATTCAAGCAAGCAAATTCTTTGTATGAAACTAAGAATTATGTAGAAAGTTTACAAATGGCGCTTTACTTGAATGAAGAAATAATATCTACAAAAAATAAGTATCTTCAATTCAAAATTATCTTTTTAATAGCAGAAATTTACAGAAAAAATAGAGATCATGAAAAGGCTATAGCATTTTATAAAAAGTCTTTAAATCTATTAAAAAGTGATTTTTTAGATGGTCAAAAAATAGATTCTGTAAATAAAAAAAAATATGCTGAAAATTTACTCAGACTAGGGAGTCAATATCAATTTATAAAAAAAAATGATAGTGCTATTTTTTATTATGAAAAATTGGGTACACTGTATGCATTAGAAGAAGATGTAGTTAGTTTTCAGGCCATATC
>CBFHOD010000037.1:0-22113 GCA_965657365.1 Flavobacteriaceae bacterium | reverse complement strand
AGAAAAGAGGCTCTTAAAAAAATTGGAAACTACGGAAAGTATGCAGCCTTAACTGCTATTGGAACCTATACGATTCTTAGTCCTAAAAAAGCACAAGCAAATAGCCCTGGTACACCAGGTGATGGGTTTCGTGTTAATCCTGGAGCACTTGACAAAATTATAGATCAACAAAATGAAGACATGTATGAAGGAATTGGAGATATGTATGATTAAAAAATTAAATAACTAATAATAGAAATCTAAACAATAAAAAATGAGAAAATTAATTATTACAATTTTTTTTATGAGTGTAAGTGTTGTGACTTTTGCTCAAAAAATACCTGCAAATATTTTAAAAAAAGCAACGGCTGCATCAGAATATATTGCTTCTGAATTAAATTTTGATGAAAATCAAAAGAAAGATATTTTCACTATTTTATCTGAAAAATATGATTCAAATAGAAAAAAAATAAGAGGTAAAGATCTTTCAGGCGAAGAAAAGCGAGAAATTTATAAGGCTTCTTTTATTGAAACAAAAAATAATCTTTTAGAAAAGTTCACGATGAAGGAAGTTAATATGATTAACAAGCTGCATAGAACCTGGCAACAAAATAATAAAAAGTAAATTTTCATCTTTTTAAAAAGGTAAAACAATTAAAAGGTTAGTTTTAAAAAGACTTAACCTTTTTTAATTTTATAATAAAGGCATGAAATTATTCACAATAATTATTGTATTATTTTCCTTAAGTATAAGTAATGTAAAGAGTCAAACAGGGCCCTATGCCATGGTTGAAAAAATGGATAGAGGAATTAATCTAGGAAACACATTCAGTGCTCTAGTTGAGGGTAATTGGGCACCTGTAGTTTATGAACAATACTTTATTGATCTCAAACAGGCTGGTTTTAACAATGTAAGAATACCAATGGACTTCTATGGGAATAGAACTAGTGGAACCACAACTCAATATTCTATTGCTGCTAATACTTCTGATGATTATAATGGAACAATTGATGATTACATTGTAGATCAAGAGTATTTAAATAGAATTGAGGAAGTTGTAAATTGGTCTTTAAACCAAGGACTTGTTACCATTATTGATTTTCATGGCGCTCAATTAAAATCTGAATTTTTATATACATTCTCAGATTCAAATACACAGTACACACATCCATCCTCAGCAAAAAGAGCCGCTGACCTTGATAAATTCAACTCTATTTGGAATCAAATAAGTAATCGCTTCAAAACCTATTCTGAAAACTTATTGTTTGAAATAGTTAATGAGCCTTATTTTGAGGTGGGTGCTTTAGAAATGGATGCATTAAATACAATGATTATTTCTACAATAAGAATTTCGGGTGAAAATAATAGTACCAGAAATATTATCATTACTGGTGGAGGTGTAAATTCATACAATGCACCTCAGCAAATAAGTGACGCGGTTATTAATAGTGACAATTATTTAATAGCTTCTTTTCATTATTATCAACCTTTTAATTTTACAAGTTCTTCAACAGAAAATAATAATGATTTTAATTGGGGCACAGTAGTAGATAAAAATTCAGTTGATGGTCATTTTGATTCCATGAAAAGTTGGTCAAATTCTAAAAATATTCCTGTTACCTTAGGTGAATTTGGTGCAGATAACGAAAATGGACTGAATTATAATACTGGAATTTATGGTGCATACGGTGGACCTATAAATGCAAGTAGAGTTGAATATCACAGGTATTTAGCTGAACAGGCAATTAACAGAGGGTTTTCTTTCTCTGCTTGGGATGCTGGAAATAAATCTAATAAAGCAATTCATTTAAGAACTGATAATCCAAACACAGCTAATGAGATTACTGGAACATGGGTTTTAGATGTTAGAGATGCTTTATTAAGTTCAGGTTCTTGGCCATTGTGTTATGGATCGACAGAAAATAGTATTATATTAAATCCAGAATTTGAATGTGGTTTTAATACGGATTGGAGTTTTAATGTCTCAGGTACTGCATCGGCCTCCTTTTCTGATGCAGGAACAGCCTCTAGAAATGGTTTTTCAGGGGCAAAAGTTGAAGTAACTTCAGCAGATAATTTTAACAAAGTTATATTGGGCAATCACGTTTTTACACAAGATCTAACAAATAAAAAAATAACCATAAGAACCTATGCTAAGTCTTTATCTGTTAGTGGTCAAACATTCAAAATTAGAATTAAAGCAATTGTAAACGATGAGAACTCATTTATACCTTCATCGGAATTTGATTTAACAAATGAATACCCAACAAATCCTTATGAGTTTGAATATACAATTCTTGATAATACAACATCAATTCAAGTTCAAGTTCTATTGGGTAATTATGAGGGAACATATTTCTTAGATGATTTTGAAACGAGTATAGAAAACAGTGAAATACTCTCTATTGATAATGAAACTGAATTAATAAAGAAAAAAAACATATATCCAAATCCTAGTTCAAAGTTCATAACTATTTCAGGTATTCAAAAAGAACAGGCCTATAAAATATATACTCTTTTAGGAGTTGAAATTGTAAAAGGTTTAATTAATGTAAATGAAACTATTGACGTCCAAAATTTTAGAAAAGGACTATATTTATTAAAACTTGAAAACGATAAACCTATTAAGTTTATAAAGGAGTAAAACTAATTTTGGCTGCTACTTAATTAAGCAAGGTTAAGATTAAATTTTTGAGTTTATAATAACAATTTTTAAGACTCATTATCTCTCTAAATTACAAGTATTTTCATTTTATATGGAGATTTTATTGCTAGAACAAGCGGGCATATTGAAGAAATAATAGAACAAATACAGACACAAAAAATACTAAAGAAAAGTTTATTAAAAAAAATTTAAACTTTCGGATAGCGCTTTTATTGTTTATTTTATCTATCACATTATATTCATAATTATAATTGAAATTATAATTATAAAAACCACTATTTTTTTTGTTATTATATGATTTTCTTCTGCGTCTCGTCACTTTATTCTTAACAATATTATGAATATATTTTTTATGTAAATATTTTGCAATATTCTTTTTTGAATTAAGTCCTAAGTCAAATTTAGTTTCATTTACAAAAAATGAATACTCATCATCATTATGTATTTTGATCGCAATTAAATTTTCATCAAAGAATCCATGTTTGTATAAAAAATTATCACCCTCTCTTTCTATTGTTAGTGTGTTTTTTCCTAAATATCTCCATTTGGCAAGGTCTATAGATCCATTTTCTGAAATTATAAGTTCATTATTATTTCTAAATATGTATAATTTTTTTTTGCTCTGGGTTTCATCAACCAAAACCCAATGATGACTTAGCATTAATGAAATATTATCGAATTTTTGTGAAAGTTTATTTACGCGAGGTAATAGTACAGAAAGGTTAGTTTCCATTTAATTTGAGGAGTTTAGGGGTTTTATTTTTACTACTATTGATACTAATTACAATATCAATAGTAACAAAAATACAATTTTTTTATTATAAATAAAATTAATACTAAATATTAGTTAATAAAAAACCCTCATTAATTTTTATTTTAAAAAAGAAAAACCGCCGAGTTGTGTTAATTCTTTTTTTGTAACCCTACGAGTACTTACTCTAATGGAAACTCTATCTATTGGTGAGTCTAAAGAATCGGTTGGAAGCGTTGCAATTTTGTTTAAAACTTCAAAGCCTTTGAATAATTGACCGAAAACAGTGTAATTTTGGTCTAGTCTCGGAATTCCAAGAGAATCATGAACTATATAGAATTGACATCCTGCAGAAAGCTTCTCAGGATTATCATCTCTTCCCATACCTACTGCACCATATAGGTGTTTAATTTCAGGAACAAATTCTGGTTTAATTAAATAAGGAGAATTTGAAAACCCCTCAGGAACGTCTGGACACCCTCCTTGAATCACAAAATTCTCAATGACTCTATTAAAACTCAAGCTATCCCAATAGTTTTTATTTGATAACTCTATAAAACTCGATTTGTGCAATGGTGTTTCTTCATAGAGCCAAAAGTACATATCACCATAAATAGTTTTTATATTTCCTATTTCATAGGTTTTTATATTGTAGTTTTTACAACACAAAAAAATAAATAAAAAAAATACGATAACTTTTTTCATAAAAAACATATATTTAGTTATGGCTTCAGTTTAAATGATTTCACAAAACTAAAATCAGACGAACCAGCAATTGCTATTTCAAATTCACCTGGTTCTGATGAAAACTTTTCGCCATTAAAGAACTTTAAATCTTCAGATGTTAGCTGAAAATTTACTGTTTTAGTTTCTCCTTTTTTGAGAAATATTTTTTTGAAACCCTTCAACTCTTTTATTGGCCTTGTTATACTTCCTACCTTATCATGAATATACAACTGGACTACCTCATGTCCATCATAGTTCCCTGAGTTAGTTATAGTAACAGAAGCTGTTAAAATGTCAGAAACTCTAATTGAATTAGCAGACAATTCAATATTTGAATAATCAAATGTGGTATAACTCAATCCATGACCAAAGGGATACAACGGTGTATTTGGAGAGTCTATATAATTAGATTTATAATCTTCAGTAGGGTTTTCTTTTGGAATAGGCCTCCCTGTATTTTTAACATTATAGTATATGGGTACTTGTCCAACAGATCTTGGAAATGTTACTGGAAGCTTACCAGAGGGATTGTACACTCCAAATAAAACATCAGCTACACCATATCCACCAATAGTTCCAGGAAACCAAATTTCAAGGATTGCATCAGCTAAGATATCTTCTTCTGATAAATCTAAAGGACGACCATTCATTAATATCAAAATAATTTTTTTATTTGGTACTTCTTTCCTTAGAGATTTAATTAATTCTGTTTGAATTCCAGGAATTTTAATATTGGTTCTGCTTGCAGCCTCTCCACTCATATTATGATCTTCTCCCATAACTAAAACTATTTTATCAGCTTTTTTTGCTAGTTCAATAGCTTCAGTGAATCCACTTTTATCTTTACTTTCAATATCGCAACCTTTTGCATAAAGAATATTTACATCATCTAAAACCGCTCTTATTCCTTTGTATATACTAATTGCCTTACCATTTCTATCGCCAGCCGCAGCCCAATTTCCAATAATATGTTCTTTATCTTTTACCAAAGGCCCAATTAAAGCAATTGTTTCGTTTTTATCTAATGGCAGAGCTTCCTTATCATTTTTTAACAATACTGAAGAAATTGCGGCAGATTTACGAGCAGCCTCTAAAAATTCTGGCTTATATATGATTTCTTCTTCTCTATCCTCATCACAATACTTGTAGGGATCATCAAACAGTCCTAATTTGTATTTTGCTGTAAGAATTCTTTGACATGCATCATTGATCAACTCTTCGTCTACCCTGCCCTCATTAACCAATTCTTCCAAGAAAAGTCTATATGCACTACTCATCATATCCTGATCAATACCTGCTTTAATTGCTAATTCTGTAGCATGTTTTTCATTTTCTGCAAAACCATGTTGTACTAGTTCATTAATGGCTGTATAGTCAGTAACGACAAATCCTTTAAAATTCCATTTATCTCTAAGAATATTTTTAAAAATAAATTTATTTGCAGTTGCAGGTACTCCATTTAGCTCATTAAAAGCGGTCATAAATGTTTCTACTCCAGCATCAACTGCAGCTTTAAAAGGAGGTAAGTATACATTTCTAAGCTCATCAAACCCCATATTTACGGTATGGTAATCACGACCTCCCTGAGCAGCTCCATAACCAACAAAATGCTTAGCACAGGCTAAAATGGTATTAGGTTTAGAAAGGTCATCTCCTTGAAACCCCTTTACATATGCTTTTGCTATTTCACTCGTTAAATACACATCTTCACCTGCTCCTTCTGAAATACGTCCCCAACGAGGATCTCTCCCAATATCTATCATGGGGGCAAAAGTCCAATGAATCCCCTCAGCTGAAGCCTCTGTTGCCGATATTCTTGCGCCATTCTGAATATCCTCTAAATCCCAGCTGGAAGCATGCCCTAAATTGATAGGAAAGATTGTTCTGAATCCATGAATAACATCATAACCAAAAAGCAAAGGAATCCCTAAACGAGTTTCCTCTAGAGCAACTTTTTGAAATTCTCGAGTTTTTTTTGCAGAATAAACATTAAACATTGCACCAAGGTTTCCCTCTTTAAGATGTTTTAAATTATTTGAACTAATTACAGGCCCTGTCACACTCCAATCACCACTATAAATAACTGTTTGACCTATTTTCTCTTGCAAGGTCATTAATTTCATCAACGAATCTACTTTGTAATAAATATCACTTTTTGAATTATTAGTATTTTTATTTCTTTCGCAGCTTAAAAATAATAATGAAACGATCAGAATATATGTAATCGTATTTTTATTCATTTTTTTGTTTATTAATACATAAAGTTTTACTTTAAATATTTGTTTTTAATAGCACCAAACAAATTTAAAACCTTACTAACAGTTTTATATAATTAAAAATTAAATGATCTTAGTTTTCTTCCCATCTCAGCTCATCAATTAGATATGTGTCTTCGATAGAACCATTACTCTGTCCTGCGTTAAAAAATAGAACTAATTTTGTGTTTCCATTAGTCACTGAATCGCTAAAATCATAACTAAATTCTTGCCATGTGTTAGCTGTACTAAAATCTGACCATTTTTCAACAGCTGATCCTCCCTCTATTTTTGCCAAAACCTGAATAGATGATGTTGAGAATAATTTAAATTTTAATTTGTTATAATTATTTAAATCAATGATTGTTCCATAGTTTAGAATAAATGCATCATAAGGTTGCGTTCCGTTGTCGGTATATTCCCCTACAGATTCACTTCTATTTTCACAACTTATTTGAGGATTAGAAACAATTGGAATAGTGTTTTCAATGCTGTAGTTTTGCTGACAATTCCAATCGCTAATAATATTGAGGTCAGTTACAACTCCTAAACAATTTTCAACAAGAGGTTCATCACAAGGTACTGGTAAAAACATTAACTCATCTATATAGAAGATTTGAGTTGAGTTCCCATTTGTTACTCCATTGTTAAAGTATATTTTTAAGTTTGTGTGATCATTATCAGCAGCACTAAAATCAAATTCGTAATTAATCCATTCACCTGTTGTAATAATAGTATTACTAATCTCTACAGGAAATGCACCTCCTTCTAATCGAGCTAGTAAGGGTGCAGTTATAGATGAATGTATTTTTATGTGAAACTGAGCATTATCTGTTAAATCAAGAGCTTCACCAAAATTAATAACAAGTGCATCCGACCCATCAGTACCATCATCAGTATATGATCCAACAAAAACACTATTGTTGATAGCGTCAGGAGATGGATTATTTATTGAAAGAACATTAGTTATTCCATTCAATAATTCATAATTTTTTTGACATTCAAAATCATTTACAATGGTTAGGTTTTGTTGTATGTTTTGACAGGGGTCAACATAAACATCAAAAAATAGATCATCAATATAATATACATTAGGAATACCACCTATCACTTCCTGACCATAGTTAAAGAAAATTTTTAAAGTAGTGTGATTTTCATTCTGTCTCAAACTAAAATCAAAACTATAAATTGCCCAACCATTATCGCCTTCAACGCTTTGAGAAATATATACAGGTTCTGAACTACCACCATCTAACATGACTCTGAGTTCTCCAGAAATTTCAGTTTTTACTTTTATTTTAAAAACGGTATTATTTGATAAATCAATAGAGGTGCCATAATCTATTTCTATAAAATCTATTGGTCCTTGTGTGTCAGTAAACATGCCAACAAATTTACTTGTGTTTAAAGGGGTTTCTGATGGGTTTCTTTGTGTTTCTACATTGTCTAGACTAAAATTTGCTTGGCATTCAAAATCACTTATAATATAAGGGTCTATTGGGACATTATTATCTTGACAAGGACTATAAATAATATTTGGAAAACTCTGAAATTCATCCTCACAGGACAAATGAATACACAAAATAAAAAATACAGCACAAGTTTTTATATAAAAATTTAATCTGTTCATAATCTATTTTTTATTTGAAAAATATAATTCTTGACCCATTGTATTAAAAATTAAAATCCAAGATTGTTCAAACCATTAATTATATCTATATCTTGCATAAACAAATTCCATAATAATTGCGTTCTGTAGTTCTCTATCATTAATATAATAGGTCCTTGGTCTATAGCTAAATATATTTCTGAATACCAATTATAATGAACAGAAAAAGCGTCATAAAAACCAAACTCACCCCACAAATTATTATTTAGATTATAATAGAAATTTTCTAATGCTCTTTTAGATTCTGTGGGTGTGTATGGAAATGAAGATAATGCTGCTGTAGGAGCAATTACACCCAAATCATTTGTTGGGCTATGCGCTGAGTAGCCATTATAATTTGTACTTGCTGTAATTCCCCAACTATCATCACTGTAACCATCATATCCATATGGATTTTTAACAGAATGCTCATAATTTATAAGCGAATGAGCCTTATTTTGATTAAAATAATTTGTGTATTCATCTGTTAAATTCCTTGGATCGAGACCGATGAAAGAATAATGAGAAAAAAACAACGGTCCACCAAAGTTTTCTCCAAGAGGTAAAAATAAATCATAAAAAGTACCTGTATTTACCATAGCACCATTTCCTGTCCATCCTTCATTATAAACATCATTGCTTATCGGAAAAGTTGGAGATGCTGCTGCTAAAACATATACAATAAGTGATTCATTCCATCCACTAACATCTAGATCTTTATCAAAATTATGTGTTGGTGACCAGTGCCAAGTTATTTTATTTTGACCTTGTGTATACCAAGTCCATTCTACTGCTTCCCAAAGTACAGTGATTCTGCTACGGATTTCAGTTTCTTCAGTATTAGTGTCAGAAAAATATTGTCTGGCAATTAATAAACCTTGCATTAGAAGGGCAGTTTCGACAATATCTCCACCATCATCCAAAGCACTAAATTGTATTGTATTCCCTGTGTTATCATACCAATGAGAAAAAGCACCATGATATTTTTGAGCTCCTTCTAAAAAAGATAATACCGTATCCATTCGGTCTATGGCCTCACCTTTTGTAATCCAGCCTCTCTCAACACCTACAATAAACGATGCAATGCCAAAACCAGAGCCACCCATGGTAATGATGTTAGGGCGTCCACTGTCTTCTCTTGCCAAACCACTTGTTGGTTCTGCAAAATCCCAAAAATATTTAAACGTTTGGGATTGAGTCAGAGTAAGCAAATCTTCAAAAGGAATTACCTCTACTGTTTCGTCTGGAACAAAGCCAACATCTGCTGGAGGAGGTTCTATATCATTGGGATTAGCACATGAAGAATATCCAGTAATTACTATAATTGTGGCTATCACATAAATTGAATTTAAAAAACTATTTAACTTCATATTCTTATTTTTTACCATCCTGGATTTTGTTGTAAAATACCATTACTTAAATTTATTTGAACTTGAGGTATTGGAAATAGTTCATGTTTTCCAATTTCAAAAGGCTTTCCTAAAGATTGTAAAACTGAAGCTGCTCGCCCTTGTCGTACAAGATCAAAATATCGATCGTGTTCAAAGGCAAGTTCCCACCTTCTTTCATTCCAAACATCTAATTGTGAAGGATTACTTATAGGGTCTAAACCTGCTCTAACTCTGAGTTGGTTGAGAGGTCCCGCCACATCAGCACCCAACTGGGTAGCCGCTTCGGCATTCATTAACAAGACTTCAGCAAACCTCATAATTCTAATATTTTTACCTGTTTGCTCAGATTCTGTAAATGCGCTTGAATAGGCTTTTTGGTTATACATAGGATTAACTACAGTCTCAGGCACAAACCTTCCATCATAAAGTGTTTCTCCTCGAAAAATTATTGTTGCTGCTGTTCTTAAATCATTCATGTGGTATGAATTTAAAAGATCCTCGCTAGGCACGTTAAACCCCCAGCCCCAGCCACCTTCGCCTCTAGCTCCCTGAGTTAAGCTATATTTATCTATTCCCACCTGTGGTAGATCTCCTTTGGCCTGAATTTCAAAAATTGATTCTTGATTGTTTTCACCAATTTCTTTCCAAATATCTTCATAATTTGACGTTAAATTATATTCGCCCGATACTATAACCTCGTTAGTTAAATTAAAAACTACTTCCCATTTATTTTGATACATACTAACTTTTGCTAAAAGTGTTTTTGCTGCGCCTTTGGTAGCTCTACCTAATTGATTATCTGGGTAAGCACTTTTTTCAGGTAAGACATCAATAGCCTCTATTAAATCATTCTCAATAAAAGCAAATGTTTCTTCTTTAGAAGCTCTGCTTAATAAGTCCTCTAGTGGAGAATTAATATCTGGTGTTTCGGATATTAGAGGAACACCTCCAAATGTTTGTAAAAGTCTAAAGTATAACAATGCTCTTAAAAATTTAGCTTCACCAATAAGTCGAGATTTCAAATCTGAGTCTAAATCGTCAAAAGGTTGAATTCTATTAATCGCTTGATTGGCCCTTTGGATGCCATTAAAATGTCCCTCCCATACTTCTGCAACTGAAATTGATGTAGCATCATGGGTTAGCGCATCAAAGAGGTGTTTGTCAGCTCCTGTATCACCTGGGTCACTTCCTTTATCAGCGTCATCACTTGCAATACTAGTAATAGCATTCCATGAAAAAGAACTAACCTGCCAAGTTAAAAATATATTATATGTTCCATTTACTAACTCAACCGCTTGCTCTGCAGTGATTGCATCAGCAGTAATTTGGTTTGCATCAATTTCTAAAAAATCTTCTGTACAAGATTGATAAACAAAACATAGTGAAATCATCAAAAAATATAATGATTTTAATTTATTTTTATTTTTTTTCATCCTTTTAATTCAATTTATTAAAATAAAATATTAATGCCCATAAAATAAGAACTGAGAGTTGGATAGGCATCCAGTTCTATTCCAGCTGAGCCTAGTGGATCCCCTGGTAATTCGGGAGTATAGCCCGAAAATCTTTTGAGAATTAAAGGATTTTTAGCTGTAGCATATACTCTTATTTTGTTAAATAATTTTAATTTTGAAGCTTTAAAGGAGTAACCCACGGTAATGTTATTAATTCTTAAAAAATCACCTGACTCTAAAAAATAATTTGAAGAGAGTGGGACATTATTAGAAGCTCTGGGAGTTGTGTTACTAGATCTTTGAGTTGTCCATCGGTTATTGAAAACATATTGTTCCATGTTTTCATTTCCAAAGCGTTGCGCTTTTTTTCCATTATATACTTTATTTCCAAAACTTCCAAAAGTGTCCAAATTAAAATCAATATTCTTGTAACTTGCTTTAAAGTTGAGTGATGAAGTAAATGAGGGTATAAATGAGCCGAAAAAGCGCCTATCATCTTCATTAATTTCTCCATCATTGTTTTGATCTTTATAAACAAATTCCCCTCTATCATCAATTCCATCAACTTCATATAAAAAGAAACTACCCAAAGATTGTCCTAATGAAACCATTTTCGTGTACTGCCCATTATTGATACTTCCTCCTATTTGATTGGTGAAAAATTGATTTGAGATCTTACTTAGTTCATTCTTATTATAGGCCATGTTTGTTCCAATACTATATGAAAAATTATCATTTAATTTAGTTGACCAATTAATACTTAATTCAGCTCCAGTATTAGTAATTTCACCAACATGCGACAAAAAAGGATCAAAACCAAACGTATCTGGCAAATTTAAAGTCAAAATGGCATTGTCGTTAATTCTTTGATATACATCTAATTCACCTTTTAATTTATAATCAAACAGCGCAAACTCAACACCAAGATTGTATTCATAAGTAGACTCCCAAGACAAGTCTTCTTGAACAGTGGCAGATACGGTTCCGCCTTGTTGCGTATTTTGATCTGCACCAAATGGATATGGAAAACCTTGATTGAATCTAACAACATTCAAACTAGGTATTTGTGCATTACCCAATTCACCATAACTAATTCTAAGCTTGAGTTTATCAAATAAACTATTTGCCATGAAATCTTCTCTACTTAAAAGCCATCCTGCGCTAAAAGCAAAGAAATTACCATATCTATATTTTTCTTGAAAAAAATTAGCTGCATCCCTACGATACGAAACATTAAAAATATATTTATAGTTATAATCATAGTTAAAACGAGCAATATAAGAATACAGCTTTCTTATCTCAGAAAACCCCCCACCTGATTCTTCTGTTCCATCATTATTATTTCCTAAATCAAGATTGAAGTTTAAGTTTGAGCCTGGTGGAACATTAATTCTGGACCCAAAAAGTGTTTCATATTTGTTTGCCTCTGCAACCATCCCAAAAGTAGCATCAATAGTATGTTTTTCATTGATTGTTTTCTTAAATGTAAAATAATTGTCAAAAAACCAGCGGTAGTCATTACTGTGTGTCACATATAGAACTGTTTCAGGAATTTCAGGCGCTTCTGGATCTGTAGGTTGAAAATTACCCGTTGTATTTCCGGGTTCAAGAGATAAATATTTTGCCAATCTATTATCAAAATTATAAAAACGATTATAGTTTGTTTCTACTGAAAAACGTGAGGTAATTGTAAGGGGCTCAATAATTTTATATTCTAATTTAAATGAACCTTGTAGTTTTAAAAAACGTTGTTTTTCATTTTGAAGGTCTATCTGTGCCACTGGGTTAGCTACGTTGTTAAATGCAACAGAAGAACCATATCTTCCATTTTCGTCACGAACGGGTACAATTGGAGCTTGTTTATAGGCACTTGTAAATACTCCAAAGTTTTTAGGAGTTGAATTAGCTAATTGAACACTTAGGTTGTGAGAGTAATCTAATTTTTCAGAGATTTTATAATTGATATTATTTCTAAAAGTAGCTCGCTCAAAGTTGTTTCCGATTAAAATTCCTTTTTCTTGGTTTAAACCAAAACTGAAAAAAGATCGAATATCATCATTCCCTCCTGAAGCAGATATATTGTGATTAGTAATCTTTCCTGGTTGTGTGACTTCATTTAACCAATTGGTATTATAAGATTGATTGCTAGGAAAAAAGTAACTTAAACTATTGTCGTTGTTGGGATTTGAATCGGTTAATAAATTCAATAATATTGCTTCATTACTATAAGTTACAAAAGAATTCGTATCTGCCATTAAAGGTCTGTAATTGATATCTCTGAAACCAACACTGCTATCAAAGGAATAAGAAATCTCTCCTTTAACTCCTTTTTTTGTTGTAACAATTACAACTCCATTAGCACCCCTGTTGCCATATATAGCTAAAGAGGCTGCATCTTTTAAAATACTAATTGTTTCAATATCAGCAGTATTGATATTGTTAATATTGTTTGTTAATATTCCATCTACAACGTAAAGAGGCTCTCGACCACTTTGTAAAGTCCCAAGACCTCGAATTATAACTTGTGAAGCCACTCCGGGAGCATCTGAAGCAATTATTTGTAATCCTGCGACCTTTCCTTGCAAAGCTTGAGTTACATTCACTATAGGTTCAATTGCTAAATCATCTCCTTTAACTTCGCTTACTGAGCTTGTTAAAATTTCTTTTTTTTGATTGCCATATCCAATTACAATAATCTCATCTAACATATCAACATCATCTTTCAAAACAATCTTACCCAAGTCTTTTTGGTCAGTTAAAATAAACTCTTGGTTCTTAAATCCAATATACCTTATTGTTAGCACATCATTAATATTTGCCTTTAATATAAAATTTCCATCAAAATCAGTTTGAGTACCAATAGTTGAATTTTTTACAAAAACAGTTGCACCAATAAGGGGTTCCCCATTTTCATCTACAACAGAGCCATAATAAGAATCTTGTGCATTTAAGTTGAAAGAAAGAAAAACAAAAAAGAAATATAATGGTAATAAATTACAACTTATTCCTACACAATTTAACTTCATAACACTAAGTTAGCATTTTCAATGATATATGAATAATCTTAAACATTGTTTTTATTCACAAAAAAATTCTAATTTCTATATAATTTCAATTATCAAATTGTTTTTTTAATTTTAATATCGAGGCATAGATCATAAAAAATAGCATCTCAAATGAGATGCTATTTTGCGGTCTGGACGGGACTCGAACCCGCGACCTCCTGCGTGACAGGCAGGCATTCTAACCAGCTGAACTACCAAACCGTTGCTTAAAGCGGTTGCAAATATAACTCAGTTTTTTATATATCCAAACAGAAAGCGTGAAAATTACATCATTTTTTGCCTACTTAAAAAATAGCGAGTTAATACCTGATGAAAGCCTTCTTTTGTGTCTACAGGAACATAGGTTATCTTGTATTGCAAGCATTTGTTTTTCAATTCTATAAAATAAGAATTAACCAAATCTGTGTATTGTTCCCTTATATTTTCGGCATATAGATTTACGGTCTCGCCAGTTTCAACATCTATAAATTTTTTAGGAGAATTATCAAAATCAAAATTAAATTCTGTGTTGCCATCAAAGGTATGAAATAAGACTACCTCATGTTTGTTGTATTTTAAATGCCGAAGGGCTTCAAACAATTCTTCTTGTTGTGTATTAGACTGAAACATGTCTGTAAATAAAAAAATTAGAGAGCGTCTGTGAATTTTTTTAGCAATTTCATGTAAATACATAAAAGTTTTAGTAGCAGCATTAGATTTTGTTTTTAGGAGTTTTTCTAATTGCGCTATCAACATCTTTCTATGTCGATTACTTCCTTTTTCTGGAGCATAATATTGATAAGTGTCTGCATAAATACTTAAGCCTACAGCATCACGTTGCCTACTTAAAATTTCCATTAAACAAGCTGCAGCAACTGCTGAAAAGCCAATTTTATTTAATTGATCTAATTGTTGTTGTTTTACAATAGGATAGTGCATAGATGCAGAATTATCTATAATAATATGACAACGCAAGTTTGTTTCTTCCTCGTATTTTTTCGTATATAATTTTTCTGTTTTTGCAAAAAGTTTCCAATCTATATGGCTTGTACTTTCTCCTTTATTGTACAACTTATGTTCAGAAAACTCAACTGAAAAACCGTGAAAAGGGCTTTTATGCAATCCAGTAATAAATCCTTCAACAACTTGCCTAGCCAAAAGCTCTAGATTTTTAATCTCTGAATTTTGTATGTTTGAAAGTTCAATCATTGTTACCCAAAATAGAAAAAGGTTTGGCAAATGCCAAACCTTTTAACTCCGTTTTTTTAGGAAATTTTTATAAGTTAGCGTCAATTTTATCTGTATATACATTTTTTTGAGCTACTCCAACTTGTTTATCTACAACCTCTCCATTTTTAAATAATAAAACTGTAGGGATATTTCTCACACCATATTTAGCAGCAAACTCTTGATTTGAATCAACATCTACTTTTCCAACAATGGCTTTTCCATCGTATTCTCCATGAATTTCGTCGATAATGGGCCCTACCATCCTACAAGGTCCACACCAAGCAGCCCAAAAATCTACCAATACGGGTTTGTCTGATTGTAACACTACCTCTTCAAAATTTGCATCTGTAATTTCTAATGCCATAACTTTCTGTTTTTATCTAATTTAATGTAAGAACTATTTTTTTCTTTTTTATTTTTTATTGATTTTCAAAATTAAGATAATAATTCTCATTATCTATTCTTTTCATATAAATTTTATCAATACATACATTCGTATATCTGTGAGATGTTATTTGTGACAAAAAATAATAATAATGGATATTTTATTTAAAATTTAACTTTTGTCTCCACAAATTATAAGGACTAATATTACGCTTATTTTAATTTTTGAATGAATATTTATTATAAAATAGAGAAAAAAAATTAATCCTATAATTATCAATGATGAAGAAACTATTTACACTTCTTGCTTTAACTATCGGTTTTACAGTTAGTGCTCAAATTGCTACCAGTGGAACAACTAATAGTGGAACTAATGCTTCTGCAATTGGATTTAATACAACAGCAAGTAATACAGTATCTACCGCAATGGGAAGGGAAACTTTAGCCAGTGGTGTAACCTCTACAGCAATGGGTTACCAAACCTCTGCAACAAATACCGCCTCTATTGCTATGGGAAATAATAGTACTGCAAGTGGAGTAACATCAACTGCTATTGGAAATAACAGCACTGCTAGTGGAGAAACATCTATTGCAATGGGTTTCGAAACAGAGGCTAACAACAGTGCATCAATAGCAATGGGATATCAAACCTCATCTACTGAAGGTGCCTCTACTGCAATGGGGTTTAAAACTACAGCAAGTGGTTTTGGATCCACATCTATTGGATATGAAACTACAGCAAGTGGAAACTCTTCTGCAGCCATGGGATGGTTAACAACAGCAAGTGGTAAAGCATCTATTGCATTAGGGAAAAGTACCATAGCTAGTGATTTTGGTTCCTTAGTAATTGGACAATACAATTTAAGCGGCTCAACGGTTACCAATAGCGCATTACTGCCCAATCCTGCTAATACTGCTTTTGTTATCGGAAATGGTACTGCTTCGAATGCAAAATCTGATGCATTTAAAGTCATGGTTAACGGCAATACTACAATTGGTAATGATTTAACAGTAACTGGAGATATTGTAGTTTCTTCAGATGCAAGGCTTAAAGCAAATATTGCCTCTTTGGGCACTACACTTGCCAAACTATTACAAATAGATGGAAAGACCTACACAATGAAAAAGGACGGTAAACAAAAAATAGGGGTATTGGCTCAAGACATACAAAAGGTATTTCCAGAACTTGTTACAACTGACGATAAAGACATGTTAGCGGTAAATTATCAAGGACTTGTACCTGTACTTATTAATGCACTCAAAGAACAACAATCAGAAATAAATGAACTAAAAAAAATGTTTAAACAATTTGTTTCAAATCAAAAATAACATCCCTATTTACTATGAAAAAAATAATTACACTTTTAGCAATTACTATTACATTTTCTGTAAATGCGCAAGTAGCTGAGAATAATACAAATCCTAGTGGAACCAATGCTTCAGCAATTGGTAACAACACAACAGCGAGTGGAACTGCGTCTACAGCAACGGGAAGTAGCACTGATGCAACTGCACAATACGCTACAGCAATGGGGTATAATACTACAGCAAGCGGGAATGCTTCATTTGCTGTGGGACACAGTTCAGAAGCAAAAGGTTTTTTTTCAGTTGCCATGGGAGGAAGCACAGCACATGCTGATGGAACTACAGCTATGGGAATGTATACAAATGCAGTAGGCTTATACTCAACATCAATGGGATCATATACTACAGCAAGAGATTATTCATCATTAGTAATTGGACGATATAATCTAACTGGTACTGAGGGTAATTCAGGTTCTCCTACCGGTTTTTTTACTGCAAACAATGCCTTTGTAATTGGAAATGGAACTGCTGATAGTGCAAGGTCCGACGCTTTTGTGGTGAAGTTTAGCGGTAATACTACTATTAATAATGACCTAACTGTAAATGGCGATGTTGTGGTATCATCTGACGCAAGACTCAAAGCAAATATTGTCTCTTTGGGCTCTACACTTGCCAAACTACTGCTAATTGATGGGAAGCGTTACACAATGAAAAAGAACGGCAAACAAAAAATTGGCGTATTGGCACAAGATATTCAAAAAGTATTTCCAGAACTCGTTACAACAGATAATAAAGAGATGTTAGCGGTAAATTATCAAGGACTTGTTCCTGTGCTTATAAATGCACTTAAAGAACAAGACGATAAGATTTCAAGATTAGAAAAATTAGTAGAAAAATTAATGTCTGACAAATAAGATATCATGAAAAAGCTAACATTATTACTATGTTTTGTATCCTTTTTGACAAAAGCTCAAAATATTACAGTTGCTTCAGGTAAAAGTTTTACAATTGAAAAAACAGGGTCTGTGACCATGAGTGGAAATTTCTCAAACTCTGGAACCTTTTCCTTAAACTCAGATTCTAAAGAGTTTTCATCTCTAATAATAGGCGGGTCTGTTTCTGGAAACATTACCTACAATCGGTATGTTAATTCTGTAGGTACCAATGAGTGGGATTTAATTGGGGCTCCAGTAGGCGGGCAATCTTTAAACTCGTTTGTTACTGTAAATTCCTCAATTTTAGCGACTAATGGTAATACTTACGCCATTGGGGCTTATAACAATTCCAACAATACTTGGACAAACTATACCTCTTCTACAATTGGAGCTGCAGGTAACTTTGAGATTGGCAAAGGTTTTCAAATGGGAACTATTGCTGATGGAACTGGGATTCTTTCTTTTACTGGAGCTCCTGCTGCTACAAATAAAACATGGGCAATTATTGATAATGATGCTGCTAATTCAGGAGCTGGAACACGATGGAACTTAGTAGCAAATCCTTTTCCTTCATACATACATGGAAATGCCAATGCAGATAGTTCACACAACTTTTTAACTATTAATAGCGATAAACTCCATGACTCTTATGAAGCCATCTATGGCTATGATGCAGATGGATCTGGGTATACCATTTACAATAATACAAGTGCAGCACTTCGTATTGCTCCAGGACAGGGGTTTATGGTCGCATCGGACAATACTAGCAATGATAATATTTCCTTTACAACAGCTATGAGAACCATAGCTGGTGGAGATGATTTAATTGTTGGTAGAGATCCCGTAAACTCACTTGAGTTAGTTCTTAAACTTTATGAGGGAGATTCTGAGATAGACCATACTAAATTTTATTTTGGAGATGGTCTTAGTCTAAATTTAGACCCTGGTTATGATGCTGGTCATTTTAATCAAGGAGCTTCTTTAATGTCCAGGCTAATTGAAAATGACGAGGGTGTTGGTTTAGCTATTAATTCAATGGGACTTGAGAGCGTAAATAATGTTGTAGTTCCTCTTGAAATTAATAGGGAAACGGGAAATAATTTCAGAATAAGTATCGGTACCTTTAATATTGATTCAGCTATAAATGTTTATTTAGAAGATAATGTTCAAGGAACAATGACTCTATTAAATGATCTAGACTTCGAATTAACTGCCGAAAATGAATTGAGTGGAATAGGAAGATTCTTCATCCACTTAACAGAATCTGTTTTATCTATAGATGATAAAATTGAAACCAATTATTTAAATGTGTTTAAAGCAGATGTAAATAATTTTATTACGGTAGAAGGTTTAGCCAATCAATTGAATTTAACCAAATTAAGATTATATACTATTCTTGGTAAAGAAGTAATTAGTGCAACTTTAAACACTACGAATAACAAACAAATAATTTCTACACAGGGATTAAGAGCGGGTATCTATATTGTAAAATTAGAATCAGGAAATATTCTACTAACAAAAAAACTTTTTATTAAGTAATATTTTATGAATAAAGAAAATAAAGACAAAGAAGAAATAGCTCCTTCTGGAATTACCAGAAAGGATGCCCTAAAGAAAATGGGGAAGTATGCAGCAATCACTGCACTTGGTACGTTTATGATCTTAAATCCAAAAAAGGCACAAGCATTCTCTGCTTCTTCATCTCCAGATAGTGGAAGTGGTGGAGGTGCTGGAGATGAATCTGGTGATCCACCACCTCGAGGTGGCGACACTCCACCAAGCCCTCCAGGCTGGGATGATTAGCTTAAAATAAATACTTATTTAAGTATTTATTTCGAACTAAATAACAGAATCTTTAATAGATTATAATTTAACATAACTCCTTAAAAATAATTTTTGTTGCAAAGCTCTCTTTTAGAGAGCTTTTGCTATTTTATGAAGGTTTTAATGCTTGATAATAGCATTATACTTTAAAAATTGGTCTTAAAATCTTGTCCAATTGATCAAACTCAATTAAAAAAGCATCATGTCCGTGAATTGATACTATTTCATTATAAAATACTTCAACAGATGTTTTTGATAATTCCTTATAGGTTTCTTTATTTTCCGCCGCTAAAAAGAATAAGTCAGAATCTATGGCTACCATATGAATTTGTGCTCTTATTTTACTTAAATTATCTAGGTAATTTTCAGAATGAGTTGCTTCAATTGTTCGTAACAAATGATTCATCATTTTGTAAGCGCTTAACTGAAATCTTTTCTGTAGTTTTTTTCCATGATGAAATAACCAACTTTCTATATTAAAAATGTTAAGGTCTTTATGAATAGATCTATTGAATTTAGCCTTATAGGATGCTGGTGTTCTATAACACATCATGGCGTGCATTCTAGCATCATGAACTGGATTACTGGAGTTTAATAAAAACTGTTCTTGAATACGGCAATTGGCAATTAACCAATCTGTAGATCTCCAGTCTGCGGCTATCGGTATAATGTGTTTAGCAATAACTGGATCTAAAACCGCCATTTCCCATGCAATACCTCCTCCTAAAGAACCTCCAATAATGGCGTGCAGTTTACATATGCTCATTTTTTTTAAAGCTAACAAGAACATGTTCGCTATATCTTTAGCAACAAAATCTCTGTAATTGTCTATCAATAATCCATCATATCCATTTCCTGGTATATTAAAAGCTATAATAGTAAAGTTGTTGGTATCTATGGTTTTATTTTTTCCAATCACCTGGTTCCACCACCCATACTCACCTGCCACTAAACTGTTTGCAGTTAAGGCATGATTTACCAAAACTACTGGAGCGGTTCCCAGTTCTAAACCAAACAATTGATAACTTAATTGAAGATTTGAAAATTGGAGACCACTCTTGGTAGTAAAATCTTTGACTTGTATGTATAACAGTTCTTGATTCAAATTTTTATACTAAAACTTCTGAAGGAATTTTAGAAAATGCTTCTTTTAAATCAAGTTTGAGATCGTCAATATCTTCTAACCCAACAGAAAGTCGTATCAGGTCGCTTGAAACTCCTGCTGCTAGCTGTTGCTCTTCTGTTAATTGTTGATGAGTAGTACTAGCTGGGTGAATTATTAAAGATTTAGTATCACCTATATTAGCTAGAAGAGAAAATACTTTTGCATTATCTACAATAGTTTTAGCAGCTTCATACCCTCCTTTTGCTCCAAAAGTAACGAGCCCACTTTGTCCAGAAGGCAAATATTTATCTGCTAACTCTTTATATTTACTGGAAGATAACCCTGGGTAATTTACCCATAAAACTTCTTCTTGAGCTTCTAGCCAAGTAGCTAATGCAAATGCATTTTTAGAATGTTGTTGAATTCTAAGTTCTAAGGTTTCTAATCCTTGAATTATTTGAAAAGCATTGGTTGGGCTTAAGGCTCCTCCAAAATCTCGTAATCCTTCTAAAATTAACTTAAAAGTAAACGAAGCCGCACCCAAAACATCATGATATACCAAACCGTGATATCCTGCAGATGGCTCTGTAAATTCAGGAAACTTCCCACTAGACCAATCAAAAGTACCCGCATCTATAATAGCTCCTCCAAGAGAGGTACCGTGTCCTCCAATATACTTTGTAAGCGAATGAATTACAATATTAGCTCCATGTTTAATTGGGTTTAACAATGCTGGAGTTGCCACTGTATTGTCTACAATAAATGGAACTCGGGCAGCTTTAGCATACACTGAAATTGCTTCTAAATCTAGAACGTCTAATTTTGGATTTCCAAGAGATTCTACAAAGAAAGCTCTTGTATTTTCTTGGATAGCTTCAGCAAAGCTATCAGGGTCAGAGGCATCTACAAAGGTTGTTGTAATGCCTAATCTTGGCAAGGTTACGTTTAGCAAGTTAAAGGTTCCACCGTACAAACTACTAGAGGCTACAATATGGTCTCCAGATTTTAGTAAGGTTAGTAATCCGGTGGCAATTGCAGCAGACCCAGAAGCAAAAACAACAGCTCCTGTACCTCCCTCTAATGTAGCCAAACGTTCCTGTAAAATTTGGTTGGTTGGATTGTTTAAACGGGTATAAATAAACCCTAATTCTTTCAATGAAAAAAGATTAGCTGCATGCTCAGAATTGTTAAAAACATACGATGATGTTTGATAAATAGGAACGGCTCTAGTTCCTGAGGTTTGTGTTACGTCATGCCCTGCATGTAATGCGTTTGTTGAAAATTTTTGTGTACTCATTTTTCTAGTTTGAATGATTAAATAATTATATTTAAAAGACAAAAAAACCAACCCTAAAAGAGTTGCTTATAAGAAAAATGTTAAAAAGAAATCATAGAAAATTACACATGTAATTTTGC
>CBFHOD010000036.1:3091-22525 GCA_965657365.1 Flavobacteriaceae bacterium | reverse complement strand
GATATTGTTTTTTATGGTTTGTTTTGCGTAAGGCTTAGGCATAAAATGATTTAATTCTACGGTAAAAATACCATAAATTATCCATCAAAGAAATAGAGAGTATTTTTAGTTTATAAAAAAATAAAAGAAAGTCAAAAAAACATTCAGATAAATAGGAAAAATTTCGTAAATTATAATTGGTGATAACTTATGTAATATTTAAAGTTTTAATAATTAGAAAAGTCTATTAAAATAACTACAGTTGCTTAAGTTTCACTATTTTAGATTAAATTAGTGTAAATAATTACACAAAATGCTATTATACAATATATTACATGGTCAAAATAAATAGAATACAACAACTTATATTTGATAAGCTTCTTTCAGATAAAACGAGAACCAAGACTGAGAAAGTTATTCTAAATATTGCTTTGCTTAGCTTTTTCATTCATTTAGCATTAATATATTTATCTAAATTAGATGTTTTTAATTTCACATCTAGTACTGAATTATTAAACAATCCCATATCTGCAATTTATACCCCTTTTTCATTTATTCTTATCTATGAAGTATATCTTTTAATATACTACTTGCCAAAATCTTTTACAACTTATATAACAAAACAATATGAAATAATTACTCTAATAGTCATTCGTAAATTATTTAAAGATTTATCTTCATTGGAACTAACGTCTAATTGGTTTGAAATTAAAGGAGATTTACAATTTACATATGATTTAATTGCCTCTCTTTTATTATTCTTTTTAATTTATTTATTTCAAAATCAAGGAAAAAAGAAAATCAAAGAACAACTTAATTTAAATCCTGTGATAGAAAAATTTGTACAAAAAAAACAATTAATCGCTATTATTTTGGTCCCTTTGTTTTTCTTTATGGCTATAAACACTCTCATAAATTGGTCTACTGGATTTGTTGTTTCCTCTGATGATCTTTTATCATTTGAAAGTATTAATAATCTATTTTTTGATCAATTTTTTACAGTATTAATTTTAGTTGATGTGGTATTACTATTAATTTCATTCTTTTACACAGATCAGTTTCATAAGATTATTAGAAACTCTGGATTTATAATTTCTACAATTTTAATAAGAATGTCTTTTGGAGTTAGTGGATTAATTAATACCATATTGATTCTTGTTGCAGTTTTATTTGGTCTTGCCATTCTCTCAACACACAATATGTATGAAAAAAATAATTTAATTTAAAACGCATTATAAATCATTTTTTTTACTTTTATCAAAAATAACGATTAATGAATTTTATAAAAAAAATAGGATGGTCTAACTTACTTATGTTAGCATTGTGTTTTATCATCATTGTCATAGCTGAGTATTTATTTTTATCTGGAAACAAACTGAATGGAATTTTTATTGGTTTATGGGCACCAACACTTTTAGGTGTATTAATTTATCTTAAACTTATAGAACATGAGCGCAGATAATATAGTACTTTACTTTTCCATATTTGTAGTTGCTTTTGTTTTCATTTGGGCTTTTTTCATGATACGTCAATATGATAAAACCGGTAGAAATTAGTTTTTATAGTTTCTTCCAACCCACGAAAATTATTCCTAACATATTCTCAAAAAGCTATAATGATTTTTTTAGTTGTTCTATAGTATAACTTAGGTCCTTTTTGGTTGTATATCTGCTAAAAGAAAACCTGATAGAAGTATAACCTTCAAGGTCATAATTTGTTATTTCTGATAAAACATGTGACCCCTTAGAACTTCCACTTTGACATGCACTTCCTCCAGAAACAGCGATTCCATGAAGGTCTAAATTAAATAATAATAATTCATTTTTTATAGGTAGTAATACATTCAAAATAGTGCAACTACTCAACTCAATATTAGAAGATTGCCCGTTAAAACGAATATCAGAATTAATTTTCAGCAGTTCTTTCATGAAAAATATTTTTAAAGTGTTCATTGCCTTCATGTCTGATTCAATTGTTTTTGAGGCTATTAAAAATGCTTTTTCCATTCCTAAAATTCCATGAACATTTTCTGTACTAGATCTAGCGCCTTTTTCTTGATCTCCACCATGAAACATGGGTTGTATTCCAAAACCTTTCTTAAAATATGCAAATCCAACTCCTTTTGGACCATGAAATTTATGTGCACTTGCTACCATAAAATCTATGGGAGTTTCTTGTAAATTAATTGTATAATGGCCAACAGCTTGAACTGTATCTGAATGAAATAAAGCGTTGTATGTATTACACAAATCACAGACTTGTTTTAATGGTAAAATATTTCCAATTTCATTATTGATATACATTAAACTAACCAAGGTTTTTTTATTGGTTTTTTTAAGTAAACCTTCTAGATGGTCTAGAGAAATATCACCTGATGGTAATACTTTAACAAAATCTACCGCTAGATTATATTTATTTTTTAAATAAGCAACAGTGTGTAATACTGCATGGTGTTCTATCTTGGAGGTAATAATATGTTCTACGCCTAAATTGGTAACTGCGTTTTGTAAGATTAAATTGTCTGCCTCCGTTCCTCCTGCAGTAAAAATAATTTCAGATGCTGATACTTTAAGTAAACCTGCTATGTTTTTTCTGGCTGTCTCAACTAAATTTTTTGCCATTCTACCATATTGATGAGTAGAGGAAGGGTTTCCAAAATTTTCTGACATTGATTCCTGCATCACATCAATAACTTCTTTAGCTATTGGAGTTGTTGCAGCGTTATCTAAATAAATTTTTTTCATACTACAAAAGTATTTATTATTTATGACTTTGGATTTTGATATACATAAACCTCAGTAGCTCCTAAGCCATACTTCTTGAAGGAAGCGTCGTAAAACCTAACTGGGTACCTACCAAATAAATAATGAAGCTCACTTTTTAAAACACCTTCACCTACTCCATGAATAAAAATAATTTTTGAAATTCTTTTTGAAATGGCAAACTCAATTTTACTTTTTGCTGTATTTAATTGTAGCGTTAACATATCAAAATTATCCATCCCTCTAGTGCTTTTTATCAATTGATTGATGTGTAAATCTACTTCAAGTATTACTTCGTTTTTCTCTTTTTTAAAGCTAGATATTTTAGGAGAAGTCTTTTCTAACTTTTCATTCAAAAAAACGTTGTTAATGTCTGAAAATTTAGATAATTGGTATTGATCTTCTTCTATAAGGACTAATTCTTGTTGATGGTATTGATATATCATCCCATCACTATCCTCAATCCCTATTAATTGATTATCAATACTTATAATAACACCTTTCAAGACGTCATCTAAAACAGCTACTTTATTACCTAGAAGAAATTGCATAATTAACCTTAACTTAATCTTTATGTATTTTTTGTTGTAGTATCTTTGGAACAAAAATAAGAAGATGATAAAGACTAACACTATTATGGTAAAAGATTTCTTTGAAGCCTCCCATAAAAATATTGTTATTGATAAGGATAGAAAAACTTTATTAGTAAAAATAGCAGAAGAAATAGTAGCTAATTTTACTGACACTGGGGTGAACATTAATTTTATTTGCACTCACAATTCTAGACGAAGTCAACTAGGACAAGTCTGGAGTTTTTTTGCAGCTGATTATTTTAATGTTCCAGTTAATGCTTTTTCAGGTGGTACAGAGGTAACTGCTTTTCATAGAAATACAGTTAACACCTTAACTGAAGTAGGTTTTAAATTTAGTATTCAAGAATTCTCTCATATAAACCCAAAATATAGTATCTCCTTTAACGATAATAAACCCTCATTATTAGGTTTCTCTAAAATCTATGATAATGACGAGAATAAAAAACCTTATTTGGTCTTAACTACTTGTAATAATGCAGACAAGAATTGTCCTTTTATACCGGAAGCTATTCATAGATTTCATCTGCCTTATGTAGATCCTAAACATTCTGATAAAACCTCCATACAAGATGAAACTTATTTAAAGACCAGTGCGGTTATAGCTGCTCAAATATATTATTTATTTAAAGAAATAAAGAGATTGTTATAATTAGATGTTAATGTCTTTATCGTAAGGAATACTTTTCAGAATATGGATAATAGTATTCACCCTAGCATCGGTTTTTCTATTGGCATTTATGACTTTCCAGTTAGATCTTTGAGTATCTGTTATTTCAAACATGGTTTGTTTGTATTTTGTATACTCATCCCATAGCTCCTGAGCTCTTTCATCTACAGGAGACAACTTCCATTGCTTTAAAGGGTTACTTTTCAACTCATCAAACCTTTTTGCTTGTTCTTTTTTAGAGATAGACATATAAATTTTAACCAAGTGAATTCCGGATTCTAAAATCATTCTCTCAAAATCATTAACTTGACCCATAAATGTCTGATATTGGTCTTGTGAACAAAAACCATTTACAGGTTCTAAAACAGCTCTATTGTACCAACTTCTATTAAAAAAAACCATTTCTCCTGCTTTTGGAAATTGTTCAATATAACGCTGAAAATACCATTGAGTTTTTTCATCTTCTGAGGGCTTAGGTAAGGCTACGATTTTAATATGTCTGGGATTTATTCTTTCTGTAATTCTTCTTATAGCCCCACCTTTACCAGCAGCATCTCTTCCTTCAAATAGAACAATAATACGTTCATTATTATTGATTGCCCAGGTCTGTAATTTAATTACCTCTATCTGTAATTTTTTTAGTTTACGTTCGTATTCTATATATCTTAGTGTTCTGTCTATGTTGATTAAATCTTTAGATAATAATGATGTTAATCCTTTTTTAGAATTTAATTTTTTCAACTCTGTAGATGATAACTCTCTATTCATATTTAATCTATTTGAAAAGCAGATCTATAATAACGCATAACAACGTTTGGATCTGGAGTTAATGTTGTTTCTGAGTCCTTTTTACCATCATAATCAAACATCGACAGAACATACCTAATGGCCTCTAATCTAGCTGTTTTTTTTTTGTTCGTTTTAATAAGCATCCAAGGACTATAAGAGGTATGTGTTTTACTAAACATTTCTTCTTTATAATGTGTGTAGGTATCCCAAAGTTCTTGACCTTTTTTGTCTACTGGACTAAATTTCCATCTTTTTAATGGATTCTCGTTTCTGGCATTAAAACGTTTAAGTTGCTCTTCTTTTGAAATAGACAGCCAAAACTTTATGATAATTAGACCATCTTCATATAACATATGTTCAAATTCAGGAACTTGTACTAAGAATTCATTATATTCTTTATCTGTACAGAAATCCATTACTGGCTCTACAACTGCTCTATTGTACCAACTTCTATCAAAAAAAACAATTTCTCCTGGATTTGGTAATTCTTTTATATATCGCTGAAAATACCATTGCCCCTTTTCAATATTTGTTGGCTTATTTAATGCCACCAACCTTGAAGACCTTGGGTTTAAATGCTCCATAAACCTTCTTATATTACCCCCTTTTCCTGCAGCGTCTCTTCCTTCAAAAATAACAGCAACTCTCTTGTTTTCCCTCAAAACCCATTGTTGCAGTTTAACTAATTCTATCTGTAAAAATCTTAATTGTTTTTCATAAGTAATAATATCAAATACTTTTTGACATGAAATTCCTTTGGTGTTAAGTTTGCTAATTAAATCTTGAGAAGAATTAGATTCTAAAAAATCTGTTGCTTCTAAAAAAGGTTTAGTTTTTGTCATTTAAAATTAAATTGGCCTCTAAAATATTACTTTTTTTCTTATATAAATTTTTAAAGTATTAATTTTTAATCTAATGTTGTTTTTAGCTTATGTTGCTAACACTTGAGAAAAAAAAATAAATTTAGAATCAGAAACACAATTTTTTTATTAACTATCCACAAAATAATCATCTTTAAAGCCTATTAAGTACAATTTTTCTTGAGCTCTTGTTATTGCTGTATACAACCATCTAAAATATTCTTTTGAGGGTCCTTCTGGTAAATATGGCTGTTCTATAAAAATTGTCTTCCATTGACCACCTTGTGACTTATGACATGTAATTGCGTAAGAAAATTTAACTTGTAATGCATTAAAAAATATATTTTTCTTTACTAAAAGGAGTTGTTTATATTTAGATTTCTCAAGAGCATAATCCTCTTTTACTGCTTCATACAACTTGTTAGATTCTTCATATGTTAAGGAAGGAGATTCGCTTGAAAGTGTGTCTAAAATTAAAACGGTCTCAAAGGGTAGTTGCTCAGGATAATCTATCATTCTAATTTCTACTTCGGCAAATCTAAATCCATACAATTCTTTAATAGAATTGATTCGGAGCACTTCACATGTATCTCCATTTGCAATAAAGCCTGCTTCAGAAGATTCTTTTAACCAATAATAATTATTTTTAACAACCATAATATAATCTCCTGTAGAAATTTCATTTTCTTTTCCTCGTATTTGATAACGAATTTGTTGATTGTATTGATTAGCTCTTTTATTGGAACGAACAATAAATGCAGTATCTTCAACACCGTTATTGTCATAACATCCAGAAATGGCATCTTGGATATCATAGCCATCTATCAATCGAACTATATCTGGATAAATCATATCAAACCTAAAATTATTTGTATCATTTTCAATGAGAGTTCTAAGTAGGGTCGCATTTAATAAAATTCCTGAGTTCTCATGCTGGCGTGTTACTTCATTTAACTCAATTTCATATACGTCTTTGTGATAATCAATTTCTAATCGACTCTTATCCAATGCAGGACTAATGGATAATTTGACTGGTGGTAACTGAGCAGTATCTCCAATTAAAATTAGTTTACAACGACTACCAGAATAAACGTAAGAAATTAAATCATCTAGCAAAGAACCTTTTTCAAACAGTTTTCCGTTTTGAGGCCTATCAGGAATCATAGAAGCTTCATCAACAATAAAAATTGTATTCTTATGCCTATTGGGTTGTAAAACAAAATCTATAGACCCATTTTGTTGTTTTTTAGGAAAATATATTTTTTTATGAATAGTGAAAGCTGGTACTTTTGAATATCCAGAAATTACTTTTGCTGCTCTTCCGGTAGGTGCTAATAAAACGGCTTTATTTTCAGTTTTCCATAAATTTGTAACCAAAGTAGCTATAGCTGAAGTTTTTCCTGTCCCTGCATAGCCTTTCAATAAAAATAATGATTGATCATTTTTAGAGAAAACAAAATTTACCAACATTACAAATAATTTGGATTGCCTTAAAGTAGGTTGATGAGAAAACTTATTTAAAAGTTCTTTGTGAAAATCTGTAACGTTTTTTAACATGAAATCTTTAAAGCCCTAAAGATACGTTGATTTGTCATTAAAAATTTTTATCATTAAAAAAAAATTGTAGATTTGCTACTAGCAAAAAAAATAAATATACAAAATGATTATACTGATTATTCTAGCTATTGTTGCTACATTTGGAATTGCCTATTTGATAGTGAAATACCTTCCACTAAAATATAAATGGATGGTATCCTTAGTATTAGTTTTTACTGGTGCTCTTTTAGTTATCAAAATTTATGATGGTATAATGAAGCCCATCAATTTTAATAAAGATAAACGAGTTAAATATGTAAAAGTTATCCAAAAACTAAAAATCATAAGAGATGCTCAATTGGCATTTTATAAAGTAAACGGAAATTATACTGAAAATAAAGAAGGATTAATTCAATTTATAGATAGTGCTAAATTTGCAATTACAGAAGTAAGAGATACTGTTGTTAAAGTGAATAAAGGAAGTAGATGGCAGCCAGTCATTGTTGATGTAGAGAAAAGAATAGTTGATACAATTGGTTACGAACCTATCCTAAAAAGTTTTCAAGATAAAGATTATAAGAACATGTTTAATGTTCCGGGAGTTGATGAAAAACAATTTGAACTTACTGTAGGTTTAGTTGAAAAAATAGCAGGCTTACAGGTTCCAGTTTTTGAGGCAAGAACTGAGAAAAAAGATTTGTTAAAGGGAATGGATATTTCTCTTGTTAAACAAGAAATGGAAGCTATTGAAAGTGATCAAATCAAAGGAGAATATGTATCTGTTGGATCTCTTAATGAAGTAACAACTGGTGGTAACTGGCCTCCTTCTTATGATAAAGCAAATCGTGAAGAAAACGACGATCAATAAAGAAATAAAAGAAACACAAAAAAAGAAACTATCCATCCAATTCAGTTTGGATGGATTTTCTTTTTATATCTCCAATACTCATAATCTTATTTCGAAGTTCACTTCTTATAATTTTACCAAAGCTATCAAGTCTCCTGAATTGATATTGAAAGAAATTCAAGAGATTTTTAAGAGTGAAAAATCTTTACAACAAGATTTTGAAACTGTTAGTGTAATTCATCAAAATAACTTGAGTACATTAGTTCCTAATCAATATTTTAAAAAGGGTGACCTCAATAATTATTTAAAATATTCAATTAAAACAATTAGTTCAGATCTAATTGTTTATGATGATTTAAATTTCATAAAAGCTAAAAATATTTATGTTCCTTTTGTGAATATTAATAATTTTATTTTTCAAAATTTTGGAGAATTTGAATACAAACATCATTCAAGTATTTTACTTGAAAAAATATTTTTACACTCTGATAATTCTCTAAATTTCTTTATAAATATTTCACCTAGTTTTTTTGACATAGTTGTAATAAAAGATTCTAAAATTTTATTTTATAATATTTTTGAATATCAAACAAAAGAAGATTTCATCTATTATATTTTATTTACTTTAGAGCAACTTGAACTTTCTGCAGAAACAACTAAGATCTCAATTTTAGGAGATATTGACAAGCAATCTGAACTTTATAAAATATTGTATACCTATGTTAGAAATATTAGTTTTTTCAACTCCAAAAATCCTATTTTTAACAATCAAAAAGAAATAGACAAACATTCAAGTTTTATTTTATTAGGATGAGGATAATCTCTGGAAAACATAAGGGAAGAAGAATTTCAGCTCCAAAAAAACTTCCCGTTAGACCTACTACTGATTTGGCTAAAGAATCATTATTTAATATCTTAAACAATCATTACTACCTAGACACTATCTCTATCATTGACTTATTTTCTGGGACTGGTAATATTGCTTTTGAATTTGCTTCTAGGGGTTCTAAAAATATTTACGCAGTAGATGTTAACATTAATTGCCTGAGATTTATTGATAAAATTTCTACAGAATTTGATTTCTACATAAATACCTTCAGAAGTGATGTTTTTAAATTTTTAGAAAAAACGGAATTAAAAACTGATATTATCTTTGCTGACCCTCCCTATAACTTAAATAGAAATAAGTTTTTAAACCTCGTAGAAATTGTATTTCAACGAAAACTTCTAAATGAAAATGGTCTTTTAATTGTTGAGCATTCAAAGCATATGGATTTATCAGAAAATAAATTTTTTAGCTATTCAAAAAAATATGGCGGAAGTGTTTTCAGCTTTTACGAAGCTAATAAGGAATTATAATAACGATTCAATAATATTTAATATAGAAATATTTTCAGCATCTGCTTTGTAGTTTTTCACTATTCTATGAGATAGAATTGGAATAGCCACAGATTTCACATCCTCAATATCTGGAGAATATTTTCCATTAACAGCTGCAATAGCTTTGGCACCTAAAATTAAATTTTGAGATGCTCTTGGCCCAGCACCCCATTCTACATAATTTTTAATTAAATCTGTAGCTTTAGGACTTGTAGGTCTAGTTTTACTAACCAAAGTAACAGCATATTCTATAACATTATCTGATACAGGAACTTTTCTAATTAAACGCTGAATACTTAGAACTTCCTCAATAGATAGTATAGATTCAACTTTGGTCAAAATTTCTGTTGTTGTGTTTTTAACTACCTCAATTTCTTCTTCATAGCTTGGATATTCTAAGTTAATAGAAAACATGAAACGATCTAGTTGAGCTTCTGGAAGTGGGTAGGTTCCTTCTTGCTCTATAGGGTTTTGTGTAGCTAAAACTAAAAAAGGTAAATCTAATTTATAATGATGTCCGGATATCGTAACAGATTTTTCTTGCATAGCCTCTAAGAGAGCTGCTTGAGTTTTAGGTGGTGTTCTATTGATTTCATCTGCTAAAATAATATTAGAGAAAATAGGTCCTTTTAAAAAAGTAAATTCTCGTTCTTTATTCAAAACTTCGCTTCCTAAAATATCGGAGGGCATTAAATCAGGTGTGAATTGTATCCTCTTAAAGTTTAATCCAAGTACATCTGAAACTGTATTAACCAATAAAGTTTTTGCAAGACCTGGAACACCAATCAAGAGTGAATGGCCACCACAGATAACTGATAATAAAACATAGTTGATAGTCTGATCTTGACCAACAATTACCTTTCCTATTTCTGCTTTTAAATCTTTAAATTTAATAACTAGAGAATCTATTTCAGCCACATCTGACATTAATTGGCTATTTCTTTTGTCCAGTTTTTCTCAAAAGTACATTTTCGAAATTCTTCACTTATTTTTATATAAGTATCTCCTATTTTTTCTCTAGACCATTTAGCAATGGTTTCTTGTTTTTTCTTTTGGAGTGCTAGATTTTGAACTTTCACATAATCTTTAACCATATCTGCTATATGTGTATTTGTTCTATCTTTCATGATCATTACTTTGTACATCTTTTTCCCTTCACGTTCTTCATCATAAAATACATCAGACATTTGGCCTTTCTGTAAATTATTAACTCTAGCATATAATGCAGGGTCCATTCTTGTTAGGTCAAAAGTAGATTCTCCAGAATAAGGATTAACAATTAAGCCTCCATTGTTTCTAGTATCTTTATCTTCTGAATATTTTTTTACTGCTTCATCAAAAGTAATGACACCATTATCAATCTCTGTTTTTATATTTTCAAGTTTTTCTTTTGTTTCATTTAATTTTTCTTGAGGAATTTCTGGTTGAATTAAAATGTGTGAGGCAATTCTAGTTTCTCCTCTAATTTCGTGTAATTGAAGAATATGATAGCCAAACTTAGACTTGAAGGGTTCCGAAACTTGATTCACATCTAAAGAAAAAGCAGCTTCTTTAAATTCTTTAATAAATTGACTATTCTTATCAATAGAATACCTACCTCCGTTTTCTGTTACTCCAGGATCATTTGAATTAATGATAGCTTTCATTTTAAAACTTGAACCACCTTCGATATCTTTTTTTAACTGATTGAGCTTATTAATAACTCTATCTAATTCTTCTTGAGTTGCTTCTGCATTGAGAACTAATTGAGCTATTTGAATTTCTGCTGGGAATTCTGGTAATTCTCCTTTTTCTTTTAAACCATTAAAATAAATTCTGATTTCTTCTGGAGTTACATCGATATTTTCAGTGATTTGTATTTGCTCTTTTTGAATTAAAGAATTTTCTTTTTCTATACCAAAAAGTTCTTTCTTTAAATCTTCTAAATCATTAAAACCATAAGCTTCAACAACTTTCTCAATACTTCCATATTCTTGACTAAAAAATTGAATATTTCTTTCAACTTGATCATTAACTTCAGCATCTGAAACTATTATACTATCTACAACGGCATGATGAGCTAATAATTTCTGTAACATTAGTTGCTCTAACATTTCGCAGTCAGAAATTTTTATTTTCCCTTCACTACTATTTTCTAGTTCTAATTTAAACTTTGCGATATCAGAATCTAGAACAATATTTTTTCCAACAACAACTCCTACAGCGTCGATTTTAACTTTTTGAGCAATTATTATTTGATTGAACAAAAAAGTAAATAGCATTACGCTAATGAATTTTAAAAATTTTATTTTGAGTGGCATCTTTTACTATTATTTTTTCTATGTCTCTAATTAATTGTAATTTTCTTTGATGTAAAATCATTTGTTTTATTGAGGGCTTAATATAACTAAGGGGTGCTATTTGGTTCCTTAATAAAACATTTTTTGTAACAGCCAAATATAAACTTAAAGAATCTTCTTTTTTAATTAATTTAGTTTTTTTTAACAAATCATAGCGGGAAAATGGCAATTTTAACAAAACATTTTCTACAGGGGTCCATACTGAATCATTCAACATCATCTTTTTGAAGGAAAGTTGTCTTGATTCTAGAGCTTCCAAATCTTCAATTGAACCATTTTTAAATAACTTGAGAACTTCCTTTTTATCAATTAAATCCTTGGAGAAATGAAGATATCTGGTTTTAATTAGCTCTTCGTTTAATCTAAAATTTTTACTATTTAATTTATAATAATCTAGTATTTCTTGTTGTTCTATAATAGTATCTAACTGTTGCTTAATAAGTCTCTCTTTATAACCGTTAATTAAAAGTGCTTGTCTATAATCCCTAACTAAATCATTTATCTCAGAATTATCATTTTGTGAAGTATTTTCCTCTGCTTTTATTAATAATAATTGTTTGATTGCCCAACTATTTATTATACTTCTAGTTAGAGCAATACTATCATTTTTATCTATATTTTTGGGAAGTAAAGAATTTAGATCTTCTTTAAATAAACTCTCATCATATACACTTGCAATTGGTTGATTAGCTGCAATGTTTTCTTTTTTTTGAAACTCTAACGAATCACATGAAAAAAAAATAACAAATATTAATATATAGAAATAATTTTTCAAGATTCTTTTCTGTAATGAGTAATTAATTTTTTTAATACTTTTTTATTTATTTTAATCTCACTTTTAGATCTTAATGATTGAATCCACTCATTATCTAATGAGGTTTGAAAGTCGCTCATCACCCTACCCTTAATACTTTCTATATCAGTAGTTTTATATAAATTATTATGAGCATCAAAATATTTTTTTAAAGCTATTGTATCTGATGAAATATTCCAAATCTTTTGTTGCATAAGTTCAAAAAGTAAAAGACCATCTTGATATTCTGAGAGGGTAGTTGAAAATTCTTTATTAGTATTAACTAAATTTTCTTTAAAGTAAGTTAATATTTCTTCATTAAGGAAATTATTTAGTTGGGTTTCAAAAGGAATCTGTTTTCTCTTTAAACTGTAGGAAATAAAATTACCCTTTGTTATTTTTTTTTGATTTATTGTTAGAAATGTAGTTTGTAATGAGTCTTTAAAATTATTCTGGAGAGACTTCTTAACAGATTCTATAATATTAATAGAATACTCATTTTTCAATCTTTTCAATACAGAATTACTTGATAATTTAATTCTCCCTGTATTTTTTACCTTAAGTGAAATTTCTTTTTCTAATTCCTCAAAAGTAAGTATTGGAAATTTCTTTATTAACTTTACAATATGCCATCCATATTTTGTCTTAAAAGGCAAACTAACATCATTAATAGAGACAAGTGAAAATGTTGCTTCTTCAAAAGGCTTAACCATTCTATTTGATCCAAATTTTGGTAAAATACCACCTTTTTTCTTTGTTCTTGAATCATTAGAATACTCAAGGGCTAATTTTTTAAAGGCTACACCATTATTGAGTTCGGCATATATTTCATCTATTATTTTTTTTCCATTTGAAGTAGTATCTGAAATAAGTATGTGAGCAACCTGTCTTTCTCCTTTAGAGACTCTAGAATCCGTTTTTTTAACGATATGGTATCCATAACGGGTTTTAAAAATTGGAGATACATCACCTAATGTGGTTTTGTAGGCCATATCTTCAAAATCATATAACATATTAAATGCTGAAAAAAAACCTAAATCACCTCCATTTTTTATCGCTGAGGGATCCTCAGATACTTCTTCAGCAATTTGTTTAAAAGGTTCTCCAGACAATAATCTTTGTCTAGCTTCCATTATTTTAGAATAAGGTAATAAAGTGTCTTTTGGTTTGTAGTTTCTTGGAAGTTTAACTAATATGTGACTGGCTCGAATTTCAGTTCTAGTTCTATTATATGCCTCTTTAACTAATGAATTAAATTGATTTTTATCTTGAGTGTATGGAGCAATCAATTGTTTCTTGTAGGTTTCTAATTCATATATGTATGATTTAAGGGTATCTAGTTTTAATTCATATGCTTGTTTAACTTTTAGTTTAAAGTTAATAAATAAATTGAGATTTTGTTCTATATCCTTAGACTCCTCATTATCTATGGCATCTAAATTTCTCTCATATATTCTTTTAAAATCTTCAACAGAAACTTTTTCATCGTTGATGGTTACCAAAATATCTGTATCTTTTTGTGAAAAAATGTTTAATGTATAAAATGTAAATAGTAATAAAATAATTTTTCTCATTGTGTTAGAGTGATATGATTCCTTCAATTTTTTCTGCTTGTTTGTAATATGAGATTACCTCATTTGAATTTGCTAAATTAATAACTATGGAAATACTATTATATTTTCCAGTTTTAGATTTTTTTATGGAAATAGACAAGGCACTATTCTCAAATATTTGTCTTACTTGATCTACCCTATTCTCAGAGGCTGGAACTATAAATTTGTATAGATATTCTGATGGAAACTTGGTGGTATCATCAAGTTGGATTTTTAAATTTTGATAAAATTTTTCTTTATCTTTCATTTTAATATTATTCGAAATAAAAATAAGAATTAATCACAAAATTACATCATTATATCATTATAATAAATTAATACTATATTTTTGTTTTATGCAGAAGAAAATTGTACTTATAGGAGGTCCTGGAACTGGAAAATCCGCTGTTTTAAATGAACTTAAAAGTAGTGGTTTCTTTTGTATGGAAGAGATTTCAAGAGAAATAATTATCAAAGCAAAAAAAGAAGGTATAAATCAATTGTTTTTAACAGAACCTATATTATTTAGCAAACTATTACTCAAGGGTAGGAAGGAACAACATGATAAAGCTTCTAATAGTAATCATGATTTCATTTTCTTTGATAGGGGTCTACCAGATATTCATGCTTATTTAGATTTTAAAAATGAGAAATATTCATCAAACTTTAAAGAATCTAGCAAAAAATACAGATATGATTATGTGTTTCTTTTTAAACCATGGAAAGAAATTTTCACTACAGATGGCGAAAGGTATGAAAGCTTTGAAGAAGTTCAAGTTATAAATAAATATTTAAAAAAAACATATAGAGATTTAAATTATTTTTTAATTGAAGTCCCATTTGATTCGGTAGGAAACAGATCTAATTTCATCCTTAATTGGCTCAAAAAAAATGTATGACATCACCATTTCAAATCTTACAAAAATATTGGGGACATTCTTCGTTTAGAGACTCTCAAGAGGATATCATTGAGGCTGTTTTAAATAAAAGAGATGTAGTTACGGTTCTACCTACTGGTGGAGGTAAATCTTTATGTTATCAAGTGCCTGGATTAATTCTAGAAGGGGTGTGTTTGGTTATATCTCCGTTAATATCTTTAATGCATGACCAAACAGAACAATTAAAAAATAACGGAATTAAGGCTTTAACTATTAAAAGTAAAGCAACAACAGATGAAATTGTTTCCTTATTTGACAATTTAAAATTTGGTCAATACAAGTTTTTATATCTATCACCTGAAAGGTTACAATCAGATTTAGTCATCCAGAAAATTAAAGAAATTAATATCAATTTAATTGCAGTAGATGAGGCGCATTGTATTTCAGAATGGGGACACGATTTTAGACCTTCTTACAGACTTATTCAGAGGGTTAGAGATGTGCTTCCCAGTATAAATGTGATTGCACTAACAGCTACAGCCACAAAAAAAGTTATCGATGATATTATTGAAAATTTAAATTTTTCTAATACTTCAATTTTTAAAAAATCGTTCTTTCGAAAAAATTTGGCTTATCAAGTTATTCAAAATGAAAACAAATTTGGAAAACTTGAGAGAATACTTAACAAAAACCCATATCCTACAATTATTTATGTAGGGTCTAGAAGAAAAACAGAGGACATTTCTAACCTCATAAATTCTAAGGGATACGCTTCAACTTTTTATCACAGCGGAATGACTTCAGATAATAAATCTAAGGCTTTCAACTTATGGATGAAAGAAGAAAAGTTAATCATGGTAGCTACAAATGCCTTTGGTATGGGTATAGACAAACCAAATGTAAAAATAGTAATACACATAGATCTCCCTGCCAGTATAGAAAACTATGTTCAAGAGGCAGGAAGAGCTGGCAGAAATGGTGAAAAATCTTTTTCAGTCATCCTACAAAACGAAAATGACATCAATTCTATTAAAAAAAACACATTAGAAGCTATCCCTACTATTAATGAGATTAAAAACGTACATCGAAAATTATATCAATACTTCCAAATTGCATTGGGTGAGTTGTCCGAAGTCTCGTTTGATTTTAATTTTTTAAAATTTTGCCAAACGTATAAACTTTCACACAAAAAGACTGCCGCCATTTTTCAAATTTTTAAAAAAAACAATATCATTGAAATTAATTCAAAATACAGTAAAAAATCTACTATTATTTTCACTATATCAAGTAATCGTCTTGTAAAACAGCAGTTTAAAAATAAATTAACCCGAACATTAATAGATTTTATTTTAAGAAGCTATGGAGGAATTTTTCAGAAAGAAATAAAAATTAATGAATTTAATATTGCAAAAAAAATGCAAATCAATTCATTAACTGTAAGAAATGAATTAAATACTTTAAATCAATTAAACATTCTGAATTATAAAGAAGCTAATGCTGATGAGGAGTTAAGATTCTTAATCCCCAGAGAAGACGATAAAACAATTAATAGAATTTCAAATTCAATTGAAAAATTTCTAAAGCAAAAAATACAAAAATCTGAAGATTTAATATCCTTTATTAAAAATAATAATACGTGTAGAAATATTCAATTATCACTTTATTTTGAAGAAAAAAAAGTTTCAAAGTGCGGTATATGTAATGTTTGTATATCTGAAAAAAATAATAACTCATCAAGTTTAGAAAAAGATATTCTAGAACTTTTTAATCACAAAAAAGAAATTTCACAAGAAGAAATTATCTTCTCTTTAGATAAAGATGAAAAAGCAATTTTAATACATTTGCGATTCTTATTATCAAGAGAAATAATAGGTTTAACAAATACTAATAAATTTTTTATCTCATGAGAGACCTACGCATAGTTTTTATGGGAACTCCAGAATTTGCTGTCACCATTTTAAAAAAATTAATAAAGGAAGATTTCAATATTGTAGGAGTAGTAACTGCTCCTGATAAAAAAGCTGGAAGGGGACGTAAAATACATGAATCTGCAATTAAAAAATATGCGATTAAAAATAAACTGAAATTACTACAACCCACAAACCTTAAAAGCGAAGACTTTATTTATAATTTAAAAGCTTTAAAAGCAAATCTTCATGTTGTAGTTGCTTTTAGAATGTTACCAAAACTGGTGTGGAAAATGCCTTCATATGGAACTTTTAACCTTCATGCCTCACTTCTCCCCGATTATAGAGGAGCAGCACCTATTCATTGGGCTATCATAAATGGTGAGAAAAAAACTGGAGTTACTACTTTTTTTATTGATGAAAAAATAGATACTGGTAATATCATTCTTCAAAATGAAATTATAATTCATAAAGATGAAATTGTAGGAGAATTACATGATAGACTTATGAACTTGGGAGCAAATTTAGTTGCTGAAACTGTAATAAAAATAAAAAATAATTCTGTGACCACTCAAAAACAAAAACAGAACAGTCAAAAAATAGCTCCAAAACTATTTCCTGAAAATTGTAAGATTGACTGGAACAACTCAATAGACAGCATATACGATCATATTAGAGGTTTAAATCCTTTTCCTGCGGCATGGTCTGAAATGTTAAATAACGATGTTGTTATGCCTTTAAAAATATATAAAGTTAGGAAAGAGAAAATAAACCATAATGAGGTCATAAAAAATATTATAACATCTAAAGAAGAAATAAAAATAGCTGTCAATGGGGGGTTTATCTATATAGATCAATTAAAGATTTCTGGAAAGAAAAAACTAGACAGTAAAAGTCTTCTAAATGGCTATTCTTTTTCAACTAATGCTAAAATGCTCTAAAGCCTTTGTCTATACTACATTTGTGATTTTTAAGTAAATAAGGAGTCCCTTATTAACAATTTACATAGTTTTATTAACAAAAAGGGCTTTTTTATAAGCCTAAACTTGCATAAGCCCTTAATCCGTCTATATTTGTTAAAGCATTTATGCAAGTAAAACAATTAATTTAAATACTATTTATTATGAACAAATCAGATTTAATCGATGCAATGGCTGCTGACGCAGGAATTTCAAAAGCAGCAGCAAAGGCTGCATTAGAATCAGTAACATCTAACGTAACTTCAACTTTGAAATCAGGTGGGAAAGTTGCTTTAGTAGGTTGGGGAACTTGGTCAGTTTCAAGAAGAGCTGCTAGAAATGGTAGAAATCCACAAACTGGAGCAGAAATTAAAATTGCTGCAAAGAACGTTGTTAAGTTTAAAGCTGGAGCTGGTTTAAGCAGTGCTGTAAACTAATAACTTTTCTTTTATTAAAAAAAAACCTTCTACCAAGAAGGTTTTTTTTATATACTTATTTTTATTAAATTTAGTAAAAATAATGACTGTTTTGAAAATCCTTAAAGGAAAACTTCTTATAGCTGAACCCTCAATTTTAAATGATGATTCATTTAATAGATCTATTATTCTGCTTACAGAACACAATGATCAAAGTTCAGTTGGATTTATATTAAACAGACCTCTTAACTACACCGTCAAAGACCTTATCCCAGAAATTAATTGTTCTTTTAAAATATACCAAGGGGGGCCTGTTGAGCAGGATAATTTATACTTCATTCATAAAATTCCCGAATTAATTCCTGATAGCATGCAAGTAAGTGATCAAATCTATTGGGGTGGTAATTTTGAAAGTCTAAAAAATCTCTTACAACAACAAGAAATAAAAAATACAGAAATTCGTTTTTTTTTGGGGTATTCTGGATGGGCTAAAATTCAATTAGAAGAAGAAGTTTTAAATAAGTCTTGGTTTGTTTCAGATAATGATTTTGAAAACATATTATCTTCAGATAATAAAACACTTTGGAAAAATAAATTAATGCAAAAAGGTGGTGAATATAAAATTTGGGCAAATGCACCAAATAATATTAATTTAAACTAATCATTTACTAGTTACCTCTAAAACTTTTAAATGCATTGCTAGTTTTTTGGTAACATCTGTAGAGAATACTTTTTTTCTATAGTTAGTTATGGGTTGAATTCCCATTATAGAGTTTGTTATAAAAATCTCATCGGCTTTCTGAATTTCAAAAGGTGAAATTACAGTCTCTTCAATATCATAATCATTATTAGATTCAATTATTTTAATTACTTTCTCTCTAGCAATACCTTTTAGACACCCCTCTGACAACAAAGGTGTTTTAATTGTATTTCCCTTTATCAAAAAGAGAGTAGCGTTTGTAGCCTCTACAATTCCTTTTCTTTCATTAAGAAGAATACAATTATCTAGATCATTTTCTTTAGCAAAAATACTTGCAAGCGTATGTATTAACTTATTATTAGTTTTTATAGTTGACAAATGTCCAGAATACAGATAAAAGTCTTTAAATAAATCTACTTTATAATTATCTTTTGTTA
>CBFHOD010000036.1:0-2993 GCA_965657365.1 Flavobacteriaceae bacterium | reverse complement strand
TTTTTTTAAAAAACTAAATAATTTACAAATTTAAATGAAATAGAGGAGTTTGTAAATAAAAAAGCTTTGGATTTTATCCAAAGCTAATCATAAATGATATGTATAATAATTTAGGCTCCTATTCTGTGCTTTAACTCATCTATTTGATTCTCCCATAGCATTTTTGCTTCTTCAACTTCGTCCTCATCAGCAAAGTCAGTAACCATCAAAGAAACATCTTTTGTGATTTCATCAACTTGAACTCTAAACTCGAAATAACTTTCATCATCATCACTTTCAATCCATTTATATCTTGCTTTCTCTCCATTTTTTTTTGATATAATTGTTGCTTGTTCTTCAGAATCATCCCAAAAAAATGTAATAACTTTTCCTCTAGAGTTTGCTTTGTCAGCAAACCACTCTTCTAAACCTGAAGGAGTTGAGAAATACTGATATAACATACTAGGAGAAGCATGAATTGGAAATTCTATTTCGAATTTGACTTTATTCATAGTTTCATTTATTATTTTATTGATGAAAAAAAAATTCAAACAATCACTAAGGCAATATAGTTAATATATCTAGTTAAAAAAAATTAAAAACACGCCTTGCAGTACTGTAAAATTGAATTATATTTGCAGCCTTATTATCATGGCGAGGTAGCTCAGTTGGTTAGAGCGCAGGATTCATAACCCTGAGGTCACGGGTTCAAATCCCGTCTTCGCTACTATAAAAAGTCGAGTTTATACTCGACTTTTTTATATTAAAATGTTAATAATTTGTTTGATTTATTAATGAGAAGAAGATAGCACAAATTTATAAATAGAAGATTCTTAAGGATTTGAGTTAACAAATTAATATTTCAATTTAATAACCAGTTTCCTTTGTAAAAATAAGTGTTGAGATGTATAATAAAAATTACATTAATTTTTCACTTTTTTATTGCCTAAACCAAAAATGATTTTATATTTGCATCTTTTACCAGCGAGAGTAGCTCAGTTGGTAGAGCGTCAGCCTTCCAAGCTGAATGTCGCCAGTTCGAACCTGGTCTCTCGCTCTAAAAGTCTTATCATTTGATAAGACTTTTTTTATACATTTAATTTTTTTCCAAAAAATAATAATACTAAAATTGGAAGAGATAAAAAAGTAAGCATTAAGAGGTTTTCTTGAAATATTTGAGGAAAAAATAATAAAGTAAAAGCAAAACCTCCAATGGCTCCACCTAAATGAGCAGAATGACCAATATTACCCAGTCTATTTTTCATACCATAAATTGAATATAACAGATAAGCAACCCCAAAAATATATCCTGGGATAGGAATGGGAATTAAAATTAGTCCTAGTTGCATTTCTGGATATAACATAATACACGAATAAACAATCCCTGAAACTGCGCCAGAAGCACCAACTGCACTATAGTAAAGTTCTTTTTTATGATAACTTAATGAATACAAGCTTCCAAAAAATAAACTACCAAAATAGATTACTAGAAAACTAATAGTTCCTAATTTTGCATTAACTATATCTCCAAAAAGATATAGTGCATACATATTAAACCCAAGATGTAACCAATCAACATGAAGAAAACCCGAAGTAATCATTCTATTTTTATCACCTTGTAAAATTTTTGCTACTTGAAATTTAAACTTTTCAAAAAAAACTTGATCTCCAAACCCCTTCATAGAAAACAAAACGTTCGCTAAAATAAGAAGTAAAACAGCCTGACTCATATTTTGTATCATTTCACAAACATAAAGAAAACTATGGATTCATTATAGATATCATTCAAAATTTAAATACGATATTTGTGATATAAAATTTAAAGATGCAGTTTTTAATTTTTGCTATAACCTACCCAGTTATTTTGTTATTGTCTTTTTTACCAATGCGAATACTTTACCTATTCTCAGATTTTTTATACTTCTTATTTTTTTATGTAATAGGTTACAGAAAAAAAGTAGTCCTTGAAAATTTACAACTCGCTTTTCCAGAAAAAAAAATAGATGAATTAAAAATTATTCACAAAGATTTTTTTAAACATTTTACAGACATATTTGTTGAAAGTATCAAAGCGTTTTCGATTACAAAAAAAACAATTTTAAAAAGATATAAGTTTACTAACCCTGAGTTAATCAATGAATTGTATGAAAAAGGAAGGAGTATTGCCTTTGTGGGTGCTCACCAAGCTAATTGGGAGTGGTCTATAAGCATTCCTCTTCATGTAAAAATTAAATGCTTTGGTGCATACACTAAAATTGGAAATAAGTATTACGACAAAGCCGTTAAAGATTCTAGAACCAAATTTGGTTTCATCGGTTATAAAACTAGTGCAACAATTAAATCTATCTCTCGTAATTTTGAGAATGGGGTTCAAGGCTTGTATTTATTATTAAGTGACCAATCACCACAAATTCACAAAACACATTATTGGCGAGAATTTATGGGTGTAAAAGTTCCTATTCATACAGGAGCAGAGTTGATTGCTAAAAAGTTTGATATGGTTGTTGTAAATTATAGCGTTAAAAAATTAAAAAGAGGGTATTTTGAAGTTACTTTTGAAACCATTACAGAACACCCTAATAATTTTAAAGATTACGAAATCACAGACAAGTATTTAGCAATAACAGAGAGAAACATCAATAGCCAACCAGCTTATTATTTATGGTCTCATAAACGTTTTAAGCATAGAAATAAAGCTCCTAAAGTATAGCATGAAATATGAATATGTTAAAGAATGTAATAGCTATTACGACAATTAAAAGACTCCAAATAATTTTTAAATGGATTTGTGATTTTTATGATTTGTGATTTCTTTTATAATTTTTATCTGCTAAACACCAACTTTTAATTATACTTGAAACCATTTTTTTACAAGTTGTTTTTCAATTGGCACCACTGATTTGTGTACATAATCGTTTTTTGAAGAATCATACACATAATCTTTAGACCATTCGTGTATATTTTCACATAATTCTACGAGCGAATTACTTATAAATTCTAATTCTGAATCCTTT
>CBFHOD010000035.1:0-22662 GCA_965657365.1 Flavobacteriaceae bacterium | reverse complement strand
ATATAAAGGAGAACCAAAAGATGCATTATTGCATAAAGAACCGTTGGTTTACGAGAATATTGAAGTGAAAGAAAGATCATATAAATAATTTAGGAGACATGAATTTAACGTTAAAAATTTGGCGTCAAAAAAACGCAAACGATAAAGGGAAGATGGTAGATTATCAGATCTCTGATGTATCTCCAGATATGTCTTTCTTGGAGATGTTAGATGTATTAAACAATCAACTGATAGAAAAAGGAGATTCTCCTGTGGCTTTTGATCATGATTGTAGAGAGGGAATTTGTGGAATGTGTTCATTGTATATTAATGGTGAAGCCCATGGTCCAGACAGAAGAGTAACTACCTGTCAATTACACATGCGAATGTTTAAAGATGGAGATACTATTCATATAGAACCCTTTAGAGCGAAAGCATTCCCTATAATTAAAGACTTAGTTGTAGATAGAAGTGCTTTTGACAGAGTGCAGCACGCAGGTGGTTTTATTTCTGTAAATACTTCAGGGAATACACAAGACGCAAATTCAATTCCAATATCTAAACATGCGGCAGACAAAGCCATGGATGCAGCAACTTGTATTGGATGTGGTGCTTGTGTAGCATCATGTAAAAATTCTAGTGCTATGTTGTTTGTATCTGCAAAGGTTTCACAATATGCTTTGCTACCTCAAGGGCAAGTTGAAGCCACAGATCGAGTATTAAATATGGTGCAGCAAATGGATGATGAAGGTTTTGGAAATTGCACGAATACAGGGGCCTGTGAAGTAGAATGTCCGAAAGGAATTTCCTTAGAAAATATAGCGCGTATGAATCGCGAGTATTTATCTGCAAGTTTCAAGGGATAAACAATAAAAATAAATTAAAAACCCTCAACGTTGTTGGGGGTTCTTCTTTTTAGAAGAAGCGTAGACATTATTTTCTGCCAAAGTCAGCAGGAATTTCTCCCCAAGCTTTGGTTTCCCATTTTAATATTGGATTCTTAAATGAATTTTCTTTCAGCCATTTTTCAGCACGATGAATTAGTGTTAAAAGGTCGCTATTAGATGCGTCAAAAGCAATGTTAGTTCTACAGGTTTTCTTTTTAACCCAAGACATGGCAATTTTAGAATCTGAGTAGATAGGCAAGGAGTGAAGGCCTTTCTTTTTTAGCAATGAAATTCCGTGAACTAGGGCAAGAAATTCCCCAATATTATTAGTGCCATTTTTAAAAGGACCCATCTTAAAAACCTCTTGATTGTTATGGTGTAAAACCCCACGATATTCCATCTTTCCTGGGTTTCCACTACAGGCAGCGTCAACAGTTAAGCTATTTTTTATGGGAACACCAAAACGTGCTTTATCAGCATTTGATAATGTTTTCTTTGGAATGCTTTTTCCTTGATAATCTGAGTATTTTTTTTTGATTGCTTTGTTGGCTTCAGCTTTACTTCCAAAAGATTTGTATTTAGCTCCTTCAACCCCTTGAACCATTTTTTTAACTTTGTCCCAAGAAGAGAATACACCAGTTTCTTTTCCTTTCCATATGACGTAGTATTTTTTAGCTCCCATTTTTTAAGATGGTTTTTTCAATAGTTTTTGGAAAATATTCATATTCTAAATTATGAATTTTTTGAGCAATATCTTTTGAAGAGTCAGTTATTTTTAATGTGGTTTTTGCTTGGAAAATAATGGCACCTTCATCATAGCGCTCATTAACAAAATGAATTGTAATACCCGTTTCTTTATCACAGTTATTTTTTACAGCCTCATGAACATGCATGCCATACATCCCTTTCCCACCGTATTTAGGTAATAAGGCAGGATGAATATTGATAATTTTATTTGGGAATGCTTTTACAATTGGTTCAGGAATTTTCCATAAAAATCCAGCTAAAATTATAAAATCAGTTTCTTTTACTAACTTCTTAAGAAGAGTATCTTTTTGAGAAAAATCTTCTCGAGAAAACCATTCACAATCTTTATTCAGTTTGATGCAACGCTTAAAAACACCAGCTTTCTTTTTATTGCAATATACTTTTACAACACTAATTTTTTCAGAATTTTCGAAATAATTAATAATGTTTTCTGCGTTAGAACCAGATCCTGATGCAAAAATAACAACTCTCTTCATGTACATTAATATTCAATAACAAAATAAAGCATAATAGTTGATATTATAATCTCATTATCAACATATCAACATATTAATATACTTTACCCTTCATTTTTTTGCTAAAAATTCGTTAAAACTAATAAGATTTGTATTTTTGCCTCGATTTAAAATTTAAAATAAATAAATTATGTCAGACATTGCATCAAGAGTAAAAGCTATTATCGTAGACAAATTAGGAGTAGACGATAATGAAGTAACTACAGAAGCCAGTTTCACAAATGACCTAGGAGCAGATTCATTGGATACTGTTGAGTTAATTATGGAATTCGAAAAAGAATTTGATATTCAGATTCCAGACGACCAAGCGGAAAACATTGGAACCGTAGGCCAAGCAATCAGCTATATAGAAGAAGCTAAAAAGTAACATTTATATGCAATTAAAACGAGTTGTAGTAACTGGACTTGGTGCATTAACACCAATTGGGAACAATGTTGAAGAATATTGGACTGCCTTAGTTAACGGAGTTAGCGGGGCGGCACCCATTACGCATTTTGATGCTACCAAGTTCAAGACTCGTTTTGCATGTGAAGTAAAAAACTTTACTGTTACAGATTTTATGAACAGAAAAGATGCTCGTAAAATGGATAAGTTTACTCAATACGCTATGGTAGCCTCAGATGAAGCAATAGCAGATTCAGGATTAGACTTGGACATTATTAATAAGTTACGAGTAGGTGTAATCTGGGGAGCAGGTATTGGAGGTTTGGAAACTTTTCAAAACGAAGTTTTAAATTTTGCTTCTGGAGACGGAACTCCAAAATTTAACCCTTTCTTTATCCCTAAAATGATTGCAGATATTGCTCCAGGAAATATTTCCATTAAAAATGGATTTATGGGACCAAATTATACTACAGTGTCAGCTTGTGCATCTTCTGCTAATGCAATGATAGATGCTTTAAATTACATTCGTTTAGGATATTGTGATGTGATTGTCACGGGAGGTAGTGAAGCAGCCGTTACGATTGCAGGTATGGGTGGGTTTAATTCTATGCACGCACTGTCTACAAGAAATGAAACTGCAGAAACCGCTTCTAGACCTTTTGACGCTGAGAGAGATGGGTTTGTTTTGGGTGAGGGAGCAGGAGCCATTGTTTTGGAAGAATATGAATATGCTAAAGCAAGAGGCGCAAAGATCTATGCAGAAGTTATTGGTGGTGGAATGTCTTCAGACGCACATCACATGACAGCACCTCATCCTGAGGGTATTGGGGTCATTGCTGTGATGAAAAATTGCTTAGAAAATTCAGGAATACAACCAGAAGATGTAGATCACATAAATACACATGGAACTTCAACCCCTTTAGGGGATGTGGCAGAACTAAAGGCGATATCAGAAGTTTTTGGTGATCACGCAAAAAACATTAATATTAATTCTACAAAATCTATGACGGGTCACCTTTTGGGTGCGGCTGGTGCTATTGAATCTATAGCTTCTATATTAGCAATGAAACATGGTATTGTACCTCCGACAATTAACCATAGTACTGCAGATGAAAATATCAACCCAGATTTAAATTTAACACTCAATAAATCTCAAAAAAGAGTGATTAAAGTTGCTATGAGCAATACGTTTGGATTTGGCGGACATAATGCTTGTGTAGCATTTAGAAAAATAGATTAATACTTCATGAATTTCATTCGTAAAATAGTTCCTAAATCATCAAATGGCGATGATAGGACATTTTATAACGCTATGCGAAATTTATTGAAATTTAAGCCAAATCGGATAGAGAACTATCAAAAAGCATTTACTCACCGATCTTTAAAAAAAGTAGATCAAAAAGGAAAACCTTTTAATTATGAACGATTAGAGTTTGTTGGAGACGCTATGCTAGGAGCAGTTATTGCCTCTTATCTTTTTAAAAAAGCACCGAATCAATCTGAAGGATACTTGACTCAAATGAGATCTAAAATTGTTAGTAGAGAGCATTTAAACGAGCTAGGTAAAGATTTAAATTTAATTTCATTTGTAAAGAGTAATATCCCCCAAAATAATATTGGTGATAATATTCATGGAAATATTTTTGAAGCTTTAATAGGTGCTATCTATATAGATAGAGGATACTCATATTGTCATAAATTTATATATGATAAAGTAATTATCCCTTATGTAGATATCCCAAAACTAGAAGGAAAAATAACCAGCTATAAAGGCCTTATTATTGAATGGTGTCAAAAGCAAAAGAAAAAATACAATATAGATACCTATGAAGATACAGGAAATGAACCTGTAAAACACTTTAGTGTTAAAATTAGTATTGATGATATTCAAATTGCAAAAGGAAGAGCAACATCAAAAAAGAAAGCTGAGGAACAAGCATCGAAAAGAGTTTATTATACCTTTCAAAAACAAATTGAAAGTGCGTAATCGATAACGATTTCGTTAATTTTTATGTTCGTTCCTAAAACAATCATTAATTTTGTTGCTTTAGTAGTATTATTAAATAAACTCAATACCACTTTTAATGCAAGTTTACTCGTTAGACATAGACGATTTTAATGAAGATAATTATACGCTAATTGGTATTCATACGGCATTAGAAGATTTTAAGTTAGCTTATTTATTAAATAAAAATTTAGACACTCATTTTTCAAAAGCAACGTACAGCTTAGATTTTGAAAGTAAGGCATCTTTTTCCGTTTATAATTATATTAATAAAGAATATGATTTTGAATGGTATTTAATATCTAATAGTTTTACTGAAGAAAGAACAAATGCTTTAGATACAATTGTATTGGCAACAGAAACTAAGACCTACTTAATTCCAGAAAAGAAAAAAGTAGATTTTTTCATAAAAATAGTTGGTGAACCAACTCAAGAAATAATTTATAAAACAGTACATCAGATTAAACAAATTAACCAAGTTGTTACCTCTTATACTGTTGAAACAGATTCTTTAAAATCTAAACAATTTTTAATTTTTTAAATATGCTCATAAACAAGAAAACAAAAATTGTTGCCACATTAGGTCCTGCAACAAATACAAAAGAAACCCTAACTGAACTTGCTCGTTCAGGAGTTAATGTTTTTAGAATTAATTTCTCTCATGCAGATTATGAAGACGTAAAGCAACGTGTAAAACAAATACAAGAAATTAACGAAGAGAACAACTATAATGTAGCTATTTTAGCTGATTTACAAGGGCCAAAATTACGAGTTGGAGTAATGGAAGAAGGGGTTATTTTAGAGGATGGTGCTGAGTTTATCTTTACTACAGAAAAATGTATTGGAAACAACCAAAAAGCGTTTATGACGTACCAAAATTTTCCAAGAGACGTAAAACCTGGTGAACAGATTTTGGTAGATGATGGAAAATTGCAGTTTGAAGTTATTTCTACCGACAAGAAATTAAAGGTAATAACTAAAGTTATTGTTGGTGGAACTTTATCTTCTAAAAAAGGAGTTAACCTTCCTAACACAAATATTTCATTACCAGCACTTACAGAAAAAGACAAAAAAGATGCTGTTTTTGCGTTAAGCTTAAATGTAGATTGGATGGCATTATCATTCGTTAGAACCCCAGAAGACTTAAGAATACTTCGCGACTTAATTGCCCAAAATTCAGACTATAGAGTTCCTGTGATCGCTAAGATTGAAAAACCAGAAGCTGTTGAAAACATAGATTCTTTAATTCCTTATTGTGATGGATTAATGGTTGCCAGAGGAGATTTAGGAGTAGAAATACCTATGCAGGAAGTTCCTTTAATTCAAAAGAAATTAGTAATGAGAGCTAAGCAGGCTCGTATTCCTGTCATTATTGCCACTCAAATGATGGAGACTATGATTACTAATTCTGTACCCACAAGAGCAGAGGTAAATGATGTTGCAAATTCCATTATGGATGGAGCAGATGCTGTGATGTTATCTGGAGAGACTTCTGTAGGAAAACATCCAGTACGAGTAATTCAGAAGATGAGTGAAATTATTATGAGTGTTGAAAATTCACCACTAATAAAAGTGCCTCATCAAGCACCTCATATTCGAACCGATAGATTTATTACTAAATCTTTATGTTATCACGCAGCATTAATGTCTAAAGACACGAATTCAGCGGCTATTTGTACTTTAACGAATAGCGGTTATACTGCATTTCAGATATCTGCATGGAGACCACAATGTCATATTTTAGCATTTACAACTCAACAAAGAATTTTAGGGAAGCTTAATTTACTTTGGGGTGTAAAAGCATTTTTTTATGATGAAAACTTAAGTACAGACGATACAGTTGTTGATATTAATGGAATTGCAAAAGAAAAGAATTATGTTACCTCTGGAGATATTGTAATCAACTTAACTTCTATGCCCGTAGAGGAAAGAGGAATGGTAAATACACTGCGTGTTTCAGAAATTGATTAGATTACTTATACATTAAAAATAAAAATTCAAGAAAATTTATTTCTTGAGTTTTATTATCTTAAAAATAAACTCTCTAAACCTCTCTTTTTATCAGTAAAAACTTTTCATTTTCAAGAGTTAAATACCCTTGGTCATATATATAAAAGTAGGTATTCCCTGTTTTAGTTTTATAGATTGAGGTAAACAATTGAAAATCGAAACCTCTATCGTATAATTGAGTTCTAGTCACTTTTGTTTTTCCAAAAGTATTTAGTTCAGAAATTATTTTATGATTTTTTCGCAAACGATTATTGATATTTCTTATTAAGTTTTTACTGTCTTTATTTACTTTATTATTGTGAGAATTTCGACAGTAATCTGAACAAAATTTTTTATCAATTCTTCCTTTTAGCACCTCTCCACACTCTAAACATTCTCTAAGTTCCATATTCATTATTTTTTAATTCATACCAGTTGCATTTAACATCTTTGAAATCAAATTGATTTATAAAGTTTAATCCTATTTTTTTTAACACTTTGTTAGAAGCTTTATTTTCTATATCCGCAGCACCAAAAATAGTAGTATAATTCAACGCTCTAAATCCGAATTCTAAAGATGCTTTAGCGGCTTCTGTAGCATAACCTTTTCCCCAAAATTCTGGTATAAATCGATAACCAATATCTATGAAGTTAGTATATCCGTTTAGCATTTCTTTTTCACCTTCATTTAATTTTAGTCCAGCCCAGCCAATAAACCTTCCTGAAGATTTTTCTAGGGTTGCAAAACGGCCAATTCCTCTTTCCCTGTATTGTAAGTCAAAAAAAGAAATTATTTTTTCAGCTTCTTCCATCGTTTTAATTGGTTTTCCCCCTAAATATTTATGAACCTCTTTGTTAGAATCTAATTTAAATATATTTTCAACATCAGAACTTTTAAACGTTCTTAAAATTAGTCGCTCGGTCTCAATATAGTCTATCATCTTCATAATTATAATCTTCGTAAAGGTATAAATTAATCGTTTACAAACGACTACAAATATTTACAACCGAAAGTAAGTGCTTTACAACCGATTCTAATTTGGTTCTTGTTACATCTTTGCAGTGTTGAAATACATCAACAAAACATACATTATAAACTTGCACTAAGCATCGTCTAAGTGCGCAAAACCTTATCTTATGAATACGTTAAGAAACAAAGTACAGTTAATTGGAAATTTAGGAAACGATCCAGAAATCATTACTTTAGAGAGTGGCAAAAAGTTAGCAAAATTTTCTATTGCAACAAACGAAAGCTATAAAAATGCTGCGGGAGAGAAAGTAACAGACACTCAATGGCACAATATTATAGCTTGGAATAAAACGGCTGAAATTATTGAAAAATATGTAATAAAAGGAAATGAAATTGCTATTGAAGGAAAATTAACATCACGCTCTTACGAAAGCAAAGAAGGAGAAAAAAAATACATTACAGAAGTGGTTTGTAATGAATTGTTGATGTTGGGAGGAAAGTAATGGGATGATATTGTTATGAACAATAAATGAGTGCCACCTGGCACTCATTCTATTTTATGAAATATTTATTTCATAAAAAATAAAGTCATATTAGAAGTAAATTAATATATAATATTATTTATATTTTGATTATCAGTATATTAGAGCTGTTTTTTAAATTAATTGATAAATCAAATGGCAAAATTTAAATATTTTTCGGCTTTTATTGTTCCTCTTCTTGGGTTATTGACATTTAATACAACAGGTTACTTTTCTTATATTGGAATTTTTAGCTTGTATGTTCTTGTGCCTATATTAGAAAACTTTTTACCTCAAAGCTCTTATAATTTATCTTCTGTTGAGAAGGAATTAGCAACAGAAACTATTTTTTATGATGTTGTTTTGTATCTCTCTGTACCACTGCATTTATTTGTGGTATACCAATTTTTGGTTACAGTTTCTAATCCTGAAATATTAGTATCTGATTTAATTGCATGTGTTTTATTCATGGGAACTATTTTAGGAGTCAATGGAATTAATATTGGACATGAGTTAGGTCATAAAAAAGACCATAAATTGAAACAATTTCTAGCTCATATATTACTATTAACGGCGATACAAAATCACTTTATGACCTATCATAATTCTGGTCATCATAGAGATGTAGCAACCCCAAATGATCTTACTTCTGCTAAAGAAGGCGATATTTTTTATTGGTTTGCATTGAAATCTCAAATAGGAGGTTATTTTAAAACATGGCGATTAGAAACAGAGAGGTTGAGATCTCGCGGAAAGTCCTCATTATTCAACCCAATGATATTTTTTACACTTTTATCGGTGTCACTTTTTGTTGGGATTAATTTCTTTTTTGGGGCTAACGTTACAGTTATCTACTTTATCACAGCTGTGTATGGAATTTCAGTTTTAGAAGCCCAAAATTATTTTTCTCATTATGGACTTCGTAGAAAAAAGAAAGCTAATGGAAGATATGAACGCGTGAAACGTGAACATTCGTGGAATTCAGATCATATTATTGGAAGAGTTTTGTTGTTTGAATTAACAAGACACTCAGATCACCACCACAGTGGGGCAAAGCCTTATCAAGTATTGGAATCAAAAAATGATAGTCCTACCTTACCTTATGGATATCCAGCAATGCTAATGCTGTCGTATTTACCGTTCTTATTTAAGCCAATTATGAAAAAAAGATTGGACTTTTATCGAAATAAAACAGTCGCTTAAACTAAAGTAACTGTTGTAATACTTTTTTTATTTCCTCAGGAATTGATGTTGATTGCTTAGTTTTTCTGTTTACGAAAACGTGAATAAACTCTCCATATGCACAAGGTGTGTTCTCACCTTGCTTAAAAATTCCTATACCATAAGTTACCGAACTATTTCCCAATTTTTTTACAGTCAAGCCAGCCTCTATTATATCTGGATACGCAATCGGTTTTATATAGGTGCAATTAGAGTGAACAACAACACCAATAATTGATGTGATGCTAGGGTTAAAATTAGCAGATTCTATTAAATATTGATTAGCTACGGTATCAAAATAGGAGTAATAAATTACATTATTTATATGGCCATAGATATCATTATCAGCCCATCTGGTTGTGATATTTTGAAAATAAGAATAATTTGACCGATGTATTAGTTTTTCAGATTCCATATTCTTATTTCCCAATAAATTTAGGTTTTCTCTTCTGTAAAAAAGCAGACACTCCTTCTACTAAGTCATGACTGGCAAAAGCAGCTGTTTGTCTCTCGGCTTCATATGCAATTGTGCTTTGTAAATCGTTGTCCATGGCGTGAAACATGTCTTCTTTGGTAATTCCTACAGCTAAGGTTGGTAGTTTTGCAATTTTATGCGCCCAATCTATAGCTGATGCTAAAATTTCACCGTCTTCAACTATTTTATTTGTTAATCCAAGTCTATGACATTCTTCTCCTTTTATTTTTTTACCCTCCACAGCAATTTGTAAGGCTCTACTATAACCAACTTGTCTTGCTAGTAACCAACTTGCACCACCATCTGGCCCTAAACCAATATTGATAAAGGCATATAACAAGCCACTATTTTCAGACATTACTCTGAAGTCACAGGCTAAGGCAATAGAGGCTCCAACACCAGCAGCTGTTCCGTTTATTGCCGCAATGATTGGTTTTTTGAGTGTTGTTAAATTTCGCATTAACGGCCCATAGGTATTTGTGAGATATGTTCTTCCTTCATCAGGAGTAATATTTCCAAAAGTATTCATATCAGCTCCTGAACAAAAACCTTTTCCTGCCCCAGTAATTACCATAGCGCGGATACTCTCGTCTTTTTGGACCTTAGCGATAGATTCGTTTATACCGTTAACTAAATCGTCATTTACAGCATTGTATTTTTCAGGGCGATTTAAGGTAACAATAGCAATATCTCCCTCTTTTTTAAATAAGACAGACTTACTTTTCAATTCGTCTAAATTTTGACTATTATTTGAAGGTACAGGCTTTTTACTTTTCTTTGCGGCATCTATGTATGCTAAAGCAATAAACTCTGCAACACAAGCTGGTTTTTCTTGTCCTTTTAACTCAAAAATAAGTTTCATTTTATAACGTAGTCCTCCTTGGATATCCTCTGTAGAAATTAATGAAACACGAGCTCTTATTAAAGAGCCTACTGGAGTTGCATTCATAAATCGTACTTTATCTAACCCATAATTTACACCCATTCCAACATCCAACAATTTTACTGTTTCATAACAGAATTTGGAAGCCAAAGAAAGAATTAAAAATCCATGAGCAATTGGCTTCTTATAGGGAGAATATTTTTTTGCTAATTCTGGATTTACGTGAATCCACTGGTTATCATCTGTTGTTCTTGCAAAAGTATCTATTTGGTTTTGTGAAACAGTTGTCCATTCAGATAGTCCTAATTCTTTTCCTATATAATTTTTTAAGTCAGACAGTTGAGAAATTTCTGTAGCATATGATTCTTGTCTTAAATGTTGTTCTTCCATTATTTTATTGATGTTTATGAGTATTGTTTAACTAGATAAAAGGGTTTTTATGAGGGCATAGACCCTCCATTAGCATGTAAAGTATGTCCACTTACAAAACCAGCCTCTTTAGAAGCTAAAAATAAATAAGCATACCCCATATCTTCCGGGGTTCCAATACGTTTTACAGGAATCATTGCAATACCCGCTTTTATCACTTCATCTGGCATAGAGTCAGACATTTCAGACTTAATAAAACCTGGAGCAACAGCATTTACGGTAATATTATACTTCCCAACCTCTTTACATAAAGAATGTGTAAACCCAACAATTGCAGCTTTACTAGCACAATAATTAGCTTGTCCAAAAGCGCCCTGGTAAGCATTAATTGAAGACGCAGAAATAATTCGTCCATAGTTTGCAGCTTTCATATACGGAACAACAGCTTTAGCTGTAATAAATAACGAATCTACATTTACAGACATCACAACATCCCATTCTTCACGAGTCATTTTTAAAAATGAACGATCTCTTATGACTCCAGCATTGTTAATTAAGATATCAATTTTTTGATGTTTTTCAATAATTTCTGCCACAGCGGCATTTACAGATTCTTGATTAGTTACGTCTACCTTTTGATAAAATATAGACCCTCCTTTTTCGGAAATTTTATTCACAACCTCTTCTCCATTTAAAACATCCCATAAGGCAACTGTAGCTCCTTCCTTACAAAACACATCACAAATTCCTTCTCCAATTCCTCTAGCTCCTCCAGTAATAATTGCTATTTGTCCTTCTAATCTTTTCATATTTGTGCGTCTTTTTTGATTTGTAAATTAAATATAAGTTTGGTTAAATATAATGAATACTTTTTTTTCTATAACTTTATCAAAAATCAATTTTTATACTAATTTTAATTACACCCTGAAATATGAGTAAAGCATCATTTATAAACCAACTTTCGATTCCAGTAATAGCAGCTCCAATGTTTTTAATCTCTGGACCTCAATTAGTCATAGAATGTTGTAAGAACGGAATTGTTGGTACTTTCCCAGCATTAAATCAACGAACATCTGAGGGTTTTGAAGCATGGATTATAGAAATAAAAGCGGCTTTGCTTGAACATGAAAAAAATACAGGAAATAAACCAGCTCCTTTTGGAGTGAATCTCATAGTACATAAATCAAATCCTAGGCTAGAAGCAGATTTAGCGATTTGTGTGAAGCATAAAATTCCATTAATTATTACTTCTTTAGGAGCAGTTTCAGAACTAGTAAATACAGTTCATAATTATGGAGGCCTCGTATTTCATGATATTATTAAGAAAAGACATGCAGAAAAAGCTCAAGAGGCAGGGGTAGATGGGCTAATCTTAGTTTCTGCAGGAGCAGGAGGGCATGCCGGAACCATTAATCCGATGCCATTGGTTGCTGAAATTAAATCATTTTTTAAGAAAACAATCCTACTTTCAGGCTGTATAAGTACCGGAAGAGATATTGCTTCTGCCATGCAAATGGGTGCAGATTTAGCGTATATGGGAACTCGCTTTATTAATACAAAAGAAAGTAAGGCGCCAGAGGCATACAGAGATATGATTATTGATGCTGGTGCTAGTGATATTGTTTATACTGCAGCTGTCTCTGGAGTTCCTGCTAATTTTTTAGGACCTAGTCTTCACGCTATGGGTATAACTGAAGAGATGCTAAGCAGAAAAGTAAAAGTTGATTTTGGAGAGGAGTTGACAGCTCAAGAAGACGAAGCTAAAGCATGGGCTACCATTTGGTCTGCTGGCCAGGGTGTCTCTTCTATTCAAGATTCACCAAGTGTATGCAATCTAATTAAAAACCTCAAAATAGAATTTAAAAACGCTATTAAAGAACAGCATACTTTGTTAGAAATTTATAAATAATTAGATTTTTAATTAGGGTTTATATTTTTAATAGCTTTAGAAATATCTGCTAAAGGTAATTTACATGTACCATCAACGCAGACGTAAATTAATGTCTTTCCATCTATATATTTAAATTCAAGTAAAGGCAATTCAGAATCTTTGTTTGAAGCCGATATTAAGATATTAGGCAAGTAATTTTTATATAATTCTTTGGTTATTGTAGGTGCATTTTCTCCAACAACAGCGACTTCGTAGTAAGGCTGGGTGAAATTCGTCATTAAATGTAGCCAATTAGAGTACCCTAAAGGATTTTTAATGATTTGTGCTTTTAGATTATTTAGCATTTGCTTAGAAAGTTGGGTCATTTTTTTATCATAAAAATAGTGTCCAAGCTTAAATAAACTATTTCCAATAATTGAGTTGGAAGAAGAGATCACTCCGTCATTTATTTCCGTTTTTCGAGCTATTAAATTAGGGTCTTCTTTAGACGTATAAAAAAACATTCCACTTCTTGAATCATAAAAATGTGTAATTGTATACTCCATTATTTCTTTTGAAAGAATTAACCATTTTTCATCTAAAGTAACTTCATGAAGAGAAATAAAAGCCTGAATTACAGTTGCATAATCTTCAGCATATCCGTTAATAGTACTTTTTCCATTTTTAAAGTTTCGATTTAAGCCTCCATCACTTCTTAATTGATTACGAAGAAGAAATTCTGCAATGTTAACGGCTTTATTTAAATATTCCTCCTGATCAAAAGCTTTATATGCATCTACATATCCTTGAAGCATAAGCGCATTCCAAGAAGTCAGAATTTTATCGTCTAAATTAGGCTTCTTACGATTATTTCTAGCCTTAGCAAGAATAGATTTCCAATTCGTTATTTTATTCTTTAGTTCTTTTGTAGAAATCTTATTTGTTTTTGTAAATTCAGCAATAGATTGTCTCCGGACTAAAACGTAAAGGTCCTTTTCCCAAAACCCAAAATCATTTACATTATAGTAATCTGAAAATAGGTCATACTCTTTAATCAGGCTTTGTAATTCCTCTTTGGTCCAACTGTAAAAAACCCCTTCCTCTAGTTCATCATTTTCATTTTTACTATCTGCGTCTAAAGAAGAATAAAATGCTCCGTTGTTAGCACTTAATTCCTCATTAACAAACTTTAATGTTCCTTGAACAACATTTTTATAGAGCTCGTTTTTATCTTGAAGATATGCTTTAGAATAGAGGCTTACTAATTGAGCATTGTCATATAACATTTTTTCAAAATGTGGGATGTGCCATCTCTCATCTACAGAATATCTAGAAAATCCTCCACCAATTTGATCATAAATACCTCCATAAGCCATTTTAGTAAGCGAGGTTTTAATAAATTTTTGTAAGGCAGTATCACTAAAATGATACTGATATCTTAGTAAGTAGTCTAAAGAATTTGGCATTGGAAATTTAGGTTCTCCCATGAAACTTCCATTAATAGTGTCTAATTGCTCTTTTGTAAGGGTTATTGCAGAAATAATCTCTTTATTTTTGAAGACAGCCTCTTCCTTATTTAAGGTAATTAATTCAGAAGTTTGAATGCCTTCCGTTACTCTTTGGGCATATTCTTCTACTTTTTTTGGGTTTTCTTTGTATAGCTTAGAAACATCCTCTAATATTTTAGACCATTGGTCTTTTGTAAAGTAGGTGCCTCCAAAAATAGGTCTACCATCAGGGAGTGTAATACAGTTGAGAGGCCATCCTGCTTTACCTGTCATCAATTGAACAGCATTTATATATACCTTATCTACATCTGGTCGTTCTTCTCGATCTACTTTAATATTGATAAAATTATCATTCATTATTTTAGCAATAGAATCATTTTCAAAGCTTTCTTCCTCCATTACATGACACCAATGGCATGAAGAGTATCCAATGGATATAACAATAAGCTTATTTTGTTCTTTTGCTAATTTTAAGGTATTCTCATTCCAAGCTTTCCAATTTACTGGGTTATAAGCATGCTGAAGCAGATAGGGACTTGTCTCATTTATAAGATCATTTCCCTTTTTAGATTCATTTTTTGAACAAGCAAAACAAAGCAAAAAACACAGTAAGTATAAAGAAGCACGAGCTTTCATGAACATGAATTTGATTATAATATTAAAAGTAACAAAAATCAATTAAGTACCGATTAAATAAAAATAAAAAAGACGTTAGAAGATTGAAATCAACTCAACTCCCAACGTCTTTTTAAAAACAATTAAATTAATAAAACAATAATTTATTCTTTAATCAATTTTACGCTTTTCACTCCTTTTGCTGTGGCTATTCTTGCAAAATAAACACCACTAGTCAATCCTCGAGTAGAAATTGTAAGATCTGTACTGCTGTTGTTTTGTAAAAGAACTCTTTCCCCTAACAAATTAAATACTTCAACTGAGGTTATTACGTTATTTTGAGTACTTATTGTCCAGGTGTCTGAAGCAGGGTTTGGATATACCTTAGCATCAAATAAATTTTTATTTTCAAGACCAGCAGTTGCTGAACTTAGCGCTGTAATATTATCTACATAGGTTGTTGTTACAGTATTAGCATTCCATCCATTACCATTCCACATGGGAAAGAAAAGAATTCTAGCATATATGTATGCTGCTACAGGTGTATTATCTTTAGGGTTAGCGAAGTCAAAAGTAAGTGTTTCCCAACCCGATCCTGAGTGATAATCATCTGTAGCTGATTCGTCAGCTAATGTTCCTCCTACAGCATCAACAACTTTGGCCAACATATGAAAAGCTGATGTTGAATACACTTCTGCAGTAACTACTTTATTTGATGAAATTAAATGGATGTAGTCATCTTGTAAAAACACTTGCGCATTTTGCCATGGAACAGGCGCTGAGGAAGAAGTAACTATTTTTAAGACCTCACTATTTGTTCCGCCTGTTTCTGGATCAGAAACAATACTCACAGACCCCAAACCATTATCTGCTGCAATTTGTGGAGGTGTTCCTTCAAAATCTTCTATAATTATAGCAGCACTTGTAGGGCAAGCATTACAAGAGCCTCCACAATCTATACCAGTCTCATCATTGTCTTGTACACCATTTTCACAGGAATCTACTGGTGGAGCATCTGTTAATTTATTTGCATTAAACTTAATATTATCAATATAGATTGTGCTATTCTCAGCTCTATCTGGCAATCCTTCTGTCCAATCTACAAAAATAACCATTTGACTAATATTGGTTAGATCTCCATTTGGGTTGATGCCTGAAAGGTCCCATGTTAAGGTTTGCCATTCATTTACAACAGTATTTCCAACATTTTGATTTGTGATCTGAAAAGAAGTCCCTTGTCCAGCAGTACCCATTTTAATTCCTACCGTACCCACATAATTTTTATGAACGTCCATGGTTAGGCTTAAATTATTAGCTACCCCCATGTCTATCTCCCAAGTACCAAAGACTCCTTCATCCCAAGCATTATTAACTCCGGCATAAAAAGCATTACTTGGTCCAACCACCACTTTTAAAACTTTTGTACTGGAAGGGTTCGTTCCATTTAAATTGGGATTGTCTACCACTTCAGCAGCAGCAGGATTATTATCAAATGTATACCAGTTCGAGGCTACTCCAGACGGAGTATTAGGTTCAAAATCAAAAAGATACTCTTGTTGTTGAGCGGATACAAGATATCCTACGAATAAGAAGACACCTAAAATTACATTTTTCATCGTATTTATTTTAAAGTTAATTAAAAAACGCTTAGAGTAAAACTCTAAGCGTTTTTGTATTTATTTAATAAAGAATTATTTAAAAAATTATTCTCTAATTAATTTCACACTTCTCACTCCTTGCTCTGTGGTAATTCTAGCAATATAAATTCCGCTAGTTAATCCTTGAGTAGAAATAGAAAGTTCAGTACTGTTGTTGTTTTGTGAAACCACTCTTTTTCCTAACAGATTAAATACTTCAACAGAAGTTATTACAGTGTTACCCGTTCTAAAATTCCAGTTTGAATTGGATGGGTTAGGATATACGCTAACATTTACAAAACTATTGTCATCTACACCAGCTGTAGCCTCACCAATAACAACACTACCCAAGGTTGTGTCTGCAGGGTCAGCTAAAGGACCTGTTACAGAAAAACCATATTGAATAATGTATCCTGCAGCTAATTCAGCTGCTGTTGCTGATACTGTAAAGTCTCCAGTACTACTAATATCAGCTGTATTGTTAACCACAGTAGCATAACCAGAGTTTGGATCTAAAGCCTTCACAAATGCAACTACTGTATATTCTGAGCCTAGATCACTCACTGAAACATTTCCAGTGAATGTAAGGTCTGAACCAGCAAGCGTATTGTCTTCAATGAAAGAACTTGCTTCAATGTATAGGAGAGCAGTTTGAGTTGCTGCACCTTGGTCAAACCAAGCTGCATTTGTTGCTTCACCAGTCCAAATAGCGATATTTGGCTCTAAAGTCATACTTGTTGCAGTAGCAGTAGCTCTTAGATCTGAAAGCGTATATGAAAATCCAAATGCATATCCATTATCAGATACATTAAAAGCATTTACATATGCATTCCATGCCTGTGAAGTTGCTACAGTAACGCTATTCCCTGATGGAGGAGGAGGTGCATTACCACCTATTGCAATATCATCAAACCAATAAGTGTCTGACAATCCTCCACCGTCACCTCCAGCATCAGTAAAAATTATCATTTTAGCATAGCTTCCTAATCCACTACCAAAGTCTATAGTAATGTCTTCCCAATCAGTACCAGTTGTATTGAAGGTTAATTCTGTATTACTACCACCAGGGTTTTCAAATTTAAGTAAGTGATTTCCACTTCCTGTACCATTTAAAGCCTTTACTTTAAAAGTAATTGTATTATTTGCATCGTCAGACATGTCTAGACTTTCGGCAAACGTTACTTGTGCATTGTCCCAATCTGCGCCAGAACCAATCATCTGTAAAACATCATTTCCGTTATCTTGTTCGATTGATATAACAGCTCCCTCAGCACCAACCATTAATTGGTTAGGATTGCTAAAGTCAAATGGTAAGCTTGGTAAATCTGGTGGGCCACTTAAATGAGTTGCACCAGAAATGTCATCAACCAAATAAGTGTCATCTAATCCTCCACCATCTCCACCAAAATCGGTAAATATGACCATTCGCCCATAACTACCAAGACCAGCTGGAAAATCTAAGGAGATGTCAGTCCATTCAGTACCTGAAATAGAAAATGTTAATTCTGTGTCACCAGTTGTACCATTCTCAAATTTTAGAGCATGATTTCCACTACCTGTTCCATTTACAGCTTTGATTCTAAATGAAATGGTGTTATTAGCGTCATCAGATAAATCAAGATTGTCTTGAAAATTTATTTGAGCATTATCCCAGTCTCCACCTGAACCCACAATTTGTAGAACATCATTTCCATTGTCTTGGACAATAGTTACAACAGCTCCATCAGCACCAGTCATTAACTGATTATCACTGCTGAAGTCAAAAGGCAAATTAGGTAATACTGGTGTACTATGAAACGCACCAGAAATGTCATCAACTAAATAAGTGTCATCTAATCCTCCACCATCTCCACCAAAATCGGTAAATATGACCATTCGCCCATAACTACCAAGACCAGCTGGAAAATCTAAGGAGATGTCAGTCCATTCAGTACCTGAAATAGAAAATGTTAATTCTGTGTCGCCAGTTGTACCATTCTCAAATTTTAGAGCATGATTTCCACTACCTGTTCCATTTACAGCTTTGATTCTAAATGAAATGGTGTTGTTAGCGTCATCAGATAAATCGAGATTTTCAGCAAAGTTTATTTGGGCATTGTCCCAATCTCCACCAGTACCAACAATTTGCAACACATCATTTCCGTTGTCTTGAACAATTGAAACTCCAGCACCATCTCCACCTGTCATGGTTTGAATAGGATCACTAAAGTCAAATGGTAATGTCTGTGCAAAACCTAAATTAACCAACAAAATGGCAAATAATAAAGTAATTTTTTTCTTCATAAGATTTGTTTTATTAATAATTTACTAATTTAAGACTTAAAATAGACAAAAAAGAAAAAGTAACCTTTACAAAAATCATACATTATTTTGTATGGTTCTTAAAGAGTTGAAATATCCTAGTTTATTTAAGCTTAGCAGGTGATTCTTGGAAGTGTTTTATAAATGGAGATGAGGAGAAATTGTGGTTTTACATAAAATGTAGGGGTAATGTTGTATTATAAATAATCTTTTTAGTTGTTTTTTGTGAAATATTAAAAGAATTAGATATCGGGTTAAAAGATTTTTAACCATTATCTAATGTTAATTTTTTTTTTAAATAAACTTATAGTACTATTATTATTTGTAGATAAATAAATCTTTTCTTCTTTAGTTGTTTTTATTGAAGAGACTATACGGCTATCTTTTGAAATATAGATTCCACTTTGGGATGGTGGCAAGAAAGTAAAGTTATTTTTCCCATCACCTAAAAAAAGTGATCCATATCCCCCGTCATAACGAACTGTTTCTACCTCAACACCGTAATGATTTCCAACCAGTAGAAGATCTTTAAAACCATCATTATTAAAATCATCAACTAAAGAACTTTTTACAGGGCTAGTTTGCGCTTGTATAGGAAGCGCTATTGGTTCAAGTTTTCCATTATTATTGAGCAAAACAATACTTTTGAAGTTACTGATTTCATAAACCATTCCTTCCTCTATTTTTTCTTCTGGTAAAATGTCTATCAACTTAGACGAGGCAAAACTATGAAAATCTTTAAATTTTTCTCCAACATAAGGCATTTGTTGAGTTGTACATTCTTTACCTCTCATGGGAACATATCCATCTTTATAATACTTTGCCAAAACAACATCATTGGTTCCGTTACCATCAAAGTCATTTGCATAGACCTTGAAAGGATGTTCTTTAGAGGCCTTAAATTTATTGTTCTTCCCTAAGTTACCTATAATATAATCATCATCTCCATCATTGTCTATATCATTTGCAGTTATAGACCACCATAGGCCTCTACTTTGATCTATATAATTACCAAATTTATCAGAACTATCATTAAATATCCCTTCATTATTTTCTAATATTTTAACTTTCATCCATTCGCCTACTATAATTAAATCCTCGTCATTATCATTGTCTACATCAGAAAAAACAGCATCTGTAACCATCCCAATATTTGTTAAATCTGGAGCAATTTCTTTAGGAGCTTTTTTTAATATTCCGTTATTATTTATTAAGATATAACTTGTTGCGGGAAAGGTATACTTACCTGAAATAAGTCTAGTTCCTATAAATAAATCTAGGTCACCGTCTGCATCTATATCTGATGCTTTTATTGTTTGAGTGCTCTCAAATATATTTGGAGTAGCGTTATTGTTTTTTGAAAAGTTCCCCAAACCATCGTTTACATAAATTCTATCTTTAAGTAATTGATTTCCCTGTTTAAATTCACTACCTCCAGAAGTCACATATAGGTCTTTATCACCATCACCATCTAAGTCAAAGAAAAGAGCCCCTAAATCTTCCGAATTTTTGTCTACCGCCCATGGCTTAGATTTACTTCTTACAAACTTTCCACTAGCAGTTTGAAGAAAAAGTACTCCTTCTTGACCTATAGCTCCACCAATAAAAATATCATCCAATCCATCGTTATTTACATCACTAGAGGTAGAAAAAGGACCATTATTAGAAAGTTTATGGGGCAATAACACCTCTTCAGCAAAATCATCAAATTCATTTTCATTATGGAGATAATCAAGCCCGATATCTTTGGCTTTTATTTCACCCAAAAGTGTCTTTGAACTATTATTTACTACAAATTTTGGTTTTGATGCTTTTGAGTATTTAGTTTTAATTGTTTTATTTACATTAACATTTTTATAGGTAAGTGTTTTAGTGTCTGACCAAATAACGCACACACTATCTATTTTCTTTTCTTTCCCTAAACCAAAAAATAACTTGGGCTCCTTAGATGAGAAATAACCTCTTGTAACAGTATTTTCCTCTATTTGAATTTTATTATCATGATAAATAATCACTTTGGCTCCGTAACCAAATGTATTTTTTGGAGAACCTTCGAATTCAACCTTTAAATAGTTTCCGTTGGTGTTATTTTTGTAGATTGAGGCTTCCGACCCCATATTGTTTGTGACAATATCTAAATCTCCATCATTATCTAAATCAGCATATGACAATCCATGTGAAAAGCTAGGCATATCAAATCCCCATTTTTTTGTCACATTTTCAAATTCATAACCATTTTTATTTTTGTAAACATAATTTGGTAATGGGTTTGACGGAGCAAGTTTTGACATGTCATAAAAATCTTGGGAATCAGTTTTTAACTTTTCATACAAACCCGATAAAAAATCATTATTCCTAACATCTTTTTTTACCCCATTACTAATTATAATATCTTTAAATCCGTCATTATCTAGATCAACAAGTAAACCGGCCCAACTCCAATCAGTTTTGGAAATACCAGCGATATTTGCAATATCAGAAAATTCACCAGAACCATTATTTAACTGTAATGTATTGAACATATATTGGTGATGATCTCCCTTATCTATCATTTCTTTAAACTCTTGGGCATTCATAGATCTCATATTGGTTTTAGACCGATAATGATCCTCAGCAGCCATGTCTAAAGTTAGTAAATCAATAGCCCCATCATTATTTATATCTCCAGTATCTGTTCCCATACTAAATCTTGAAATATGTTTTATTTTATCTAGAATTACATTTTTGAACGTCCCGTTACCATTATTATAATAGAGGAAATCGGGTTCATCATAATCGTTAGATATATATAAGTCAGTCCAACCATCATTATTTAAATCAGATGCACTAACACTTAAACCATAGGTATATCCGTCACCGAGACCGATATCCTCAGAAACTTCTATAAATTTTCCGCCTTCGTTCTTATAAACTTTATCCTTGTATAATTGATATCTTTTTTTAGGAATATTTTTATACCTCCTAAATAATCTGGAATCTGGAATTTGATTCACTAAATACATGTCTAAATCACCATCATTATCCATATCAAAAAAAACAGCTTGAGACGAAAACCCTTTATCTGCAATTCCATATTCAGAGGCAGACTCTGTAAATGTTAAATCTTTGTTGTTTATAAAAAGTTTATTTTTTCTGTCATTAGGGTTCATAGATTCACCATTTCTACAGACATAAATATCTAAATACCCATCAGTATTTACATCAGCCATAGTAATACCCCAAGTCCATCCAGGACTTTGACTTATTTTAGATTTATTTGAGATATCTTCAAATTTTAAGCCTCCTTTATTCAAATACAACTTATCACCAACTTGATTTCCTCCAAAATAAATATCTGGATAACCATCGTTATTTAGATCTCCGATAGCTACACCAGATCCACTATAGATTTGATTGTAATAGATATGGTTTACAGTTTCAGATTCGGTTATAGAATTGTTGAATTTAATTCCTGTGTGTAATGAAGACATAAGTTCTAAACCTCCTGAAAGCATATCAGAATTTGATTCTATTTTAGAATTATTACATGAACCAAAAGTCAAAAATGTTATAAATAAAATTGAAATAGGTAAAGTATTTAATTTCATAGTAAAAACTAATTAAATTTTTATTTTCCCAAATTTAAGAATATTATGCGGTATAGTAAAAGTCAAAAAAAATAGAAGTATTTATTTTTGAAACTTCAATTGTTCATCCTTATCCCAAATACCCCAATAAGATCCAACATCACCCTCAGAATCCACTTTCCAAGACTCATCAAATGA
>CBFHOD010000034.1:17899-23957 GCA_965657365.1 Flavobacteriaceae bacterium | reverse complement strand
CCTTCTTTAATAGGTGCAGGCGCGCTATCAACGATACCTTTAGCTTCCTTTAATCCTAAACCAGTTAATTCCTTAACTAGTTTTACAACCGCTAGTTTAGAACCACCTGCTGCTTTTAAGATTACATCAAATTCTGTTTGCTCTTCAGCTGCATCGCCACCTCCTGCTGCTGGTCCAGCAACAGCTACAGCTGCTGCTGCAGGTTCGATACCATACTCATCTTTTAAAATACCAGCCAATTCATTAACCTCTTTTACAGTTAAGTTAACTAATTGTTCTGCGAAATCTTTTAAATCTGCCATTTCAATTGTTTTAAAAATTTTATTATTTAGTTTATTAATGCGCTAATTTATTTTTCTGATAATGTTTGTAAAATACCAGATAATTTACCCCCACTTGACTGCAATGCTGAAATAACATTTTTAGCAGGTGATTGTAATAATGTAAGGATATCTCCAATGAGTTCATCTTTGGACTTCACATTTACAAGAGATTCTAGTTGGTCATCTCCAACATAAATAGCCTCTTCAATGTAAGCACCTTTTAACAAAGGTTTGTCTGATTTTTTTCTGAACTCTTTAATTACTTTAGCAGGTGCATTACTTGCCTCAGAAATCATTAAAGAAGTATTACCCTTTAATATACCTTGTAATTCTCCAAACTCCTTATCAGAAGCTTCCATTGCCTTTGATAGCAATGTGTTTTTAACAACAGCTAGTTGAACGTCTGCTTTGAAACAAGCTCTACGTAGGTTTGATGTAGCTAATGCATCTAATCCAGATATATCTGCCAAATAGATAGTATTAGTTCTTGCTAACGTAACTGTTAAATCTTGTATTACTTGTGATTTTTCTTCTCTAGTCATAATGATACATTTTAACTGCTTACGAAACAGATTTTACATCAACTTCAACACTGGGGCTCATTGTAGAACTCATAAAAACGCTCTTAATGTAGGCACCTTTTGATGCTGTTGGTTTCAATTTAATAATTGTTTGTAATAATTCATTTGCATTATCTGCAATTTTGTCGGCATCAAAAGAAGATTTAGCTACTGCTGCATGAATGATTCCTGTTTTATCAACTTTAAAATCTATCTTACCTGCTTTTACTTCTTTTACTGCTTTCGCAACATCCATAGTTACCGTACCTGTCTTTGGATTTGGCATTAAACCTCTAGGACCTAAAACTCTTCCTAGGGGACCTAATTTACCCATAACACTTGGCATTGTGATAATCACATCCACGTCTGTCCAACCTCCTTTAATTTTTTGAAGGTATTCATCTAAACCAACATAATCCGCACCTGCTTCTTGAGCTTCGGCTTCTTTATCTGGTGTTACTAATGCAAGAACTTTTACATCTTTCCCTGTTCCGTGAGGTAAGGTCACAACGCCTCTAACCATTTGGTTAGCTTTACGTGGATCTACCCCTAAACGGACAGCGATATCTACAGATGCATCAAACTTTACATTAGTAATTTCTTTGATTAAAGCAGAAGCAACATTTATATCTAATGCTTTCGTATTATCTAATTTAGCGTACGCTTCTTTTTGGTTTTTTGTTAATCTTGCCATTTTACTAGTTTTTATAAAGTTTATGCTGGTGCATTACCTCTAACTGTTAATCCCATAGAACGAGCTGTACCTGCGATCATCTTCATTGCTGATTCAACAGTAAATGCATTTAAATCTACCATTTTATCTTCAGCAATTACTTTAATTTGATCCCAAGAAACAGACGCTACTTTTTTCCTGTTAGGTTCTCCTGAACCTTTCTTAATTTTTGCCGCTTCCATTAATTGAACTGCAGCTGGTGGAGTTTTTACTAAAAAATCAAATGATTTATCTTTAAAAACACTAATAACAACAGGTAAAATTTTACCTTGTTTATCTTGAGTTCTTGCATTGAATTGCTTACAGAACTCCATGATATTAACACCTGCAGCACCAAGAGCGGGTCCAACCGGTGGCGATGGATTCGCAGCACCTCCCCTTACTTGTAATTTAACTACTTTACTTAACTCTTTTGCCATTTTTATAAATGTTTATTGTGACATATTTTTTAATTGGAAGCAAAAAACATATCGGTATATATTTGTGTAACAATTATATTTTCTCTACTTGCATGTAACTTAACTCTAATGGAGTTTTACGTCCAAAGATCTTAACCATGACTTCTAATTTTCTTTTCTCTTCATTTACTTTTTCAATAGTTCCATCAAAACCATTAAATGGTCCATCAATAACTTTTACTGTTTCCCCAGATGAGTAAGGGATTGCAATATTTTCATCTTGGATAGCTAATTCATCAACTTTACCAAGCATTCTATTAACTTCTGATTTTCTCATCGGAACTGGCTCTCCTCCTTTAGTTTCACCTAAAAAACCAATAACCCCTGTAATTGACTTTATAACATGAGGAACTTCTCCTGCTAAATTAGCCTCAACCATAATATAACCTGGAAAATAAACCTTTTCTTTATTTATTTTCTTTCCATCACGAATTTGAATTACTTTTTCTTTAGGAACCAAAACTTGACTCACAAAATCTGATAGACCTAAACGAGAAATTTCAGTCTCAATATATGTCTTCACTTTATTTTCTTGACCTCCGATTGCTCTCACAACATACCATTTCATTACTGAGTCAGTCATTATTAGTTAGATTTAAACATTCCGAAAAAATTATCTAACCCTGTCTGAAAAACATAATCAATACCAGCTACAGCAAGCGCAAATACAATCGTAAAGATTGCAACAGTTACCGTTGTTTTTTGAGCATCTTTACTTGATGACCAAGTCATATGATTGTTTAATTCTTCAAAAGAGTCTTTAATATATTGTATAAACTTCATGTGTTCATTATTTGCACGGATTGAGGGACTCGAACCCCCGACACCTGGTTTTGGAGACCAGTGCTCTACCAGCTGAGCTAAACCCGTCTCTATTTATTCGTAAAGGCATCCTGATAAATCAGGACACCTTCAACGATTAAAACTTATAATTGTTGACTAAAAAATTAGTCTAAAATTTCAGTTACTTGACCAGCACCAACTGTTCTACCTCCCTCACGGATTGCAAAACGTAAACCTAAGTTTAAAGCAATTGGCTGAAGTAAATCAACTGTAATAGTTAAGTTATCTCCTGGCATTACCATTTCTATTCCATCTGGTAAATTAATAGTACCTGTTACGTCTGTAGTTCTAACATAGAATTGTGGACGATAATTATTATGGAATGGTGTGTGACGACCACCTTCTTCTTTTTTAAGAACGTATACCTCTGCTTTGAACTTTGCGTGAGGTGTTACTGATCCAGGCTTAGTTATTACCATACCTCTTTTGATATCAGTTTTTTCTATACCTCTTAATAGGATACCTGCATTATCTCCTGCTTCTCCTCTGTCTAGGATTTGACGGAACATTTCAATACCAGTAATTGTAGAAGTTAATTTCTCAGCTCCCATACCGATAATCTCAACTGCATCACCTGTGTTGGCAATACCAGTTTCAATTCTACCAGTTGCAACAGTACCACGACCAGTAATAGAAAATACATCCTCAATAGGCATCAAGAAATCTTTATCAACTTCTCTTAAAGGTTCTTCAATCCATGAATCTACAGCTTCCATTAATTCCATAACGGAATCAACCCATTTTTTCTCACCATTAAGTGCTCCTAATGCTGAACCTGGTATTACAGGACCATTATCTCCATCATATTCATAAAAAGAAAGTAATTCTCTTACTTCCATATCTACCAATTCAAGTAATTCTTCGTCATCAACCATATCTACTTTATTCATAAATACTACAATACGTGGAATACCAACCTGACGTCCAAGAAGGATGTGCTCACGAGTTTGTGGCATTGGTCCATCTGTAGCAGCTACAACTAAGATTGCTCCATCCATTTGAGCAGCACCAGTAACCATATTCTTCACGTAATCCGCGTGACCTGGACAATCTACGTGTGCGTAGTGACGATTTGCTGTTTGATACTCAACGTGAGATGTATTAATTGTAATACCTCTTTCTTTTTCCTCTGGTGCATTATCAATCTGATCGAAAGATAGTGCTGAAGATAAACCTGCATCAGCTAATACTTTAGTAATAGCCGCAGTTAGTGTAGTCTTACCGTGATCTACATGTCCGATTGTTCCAATGTTTAAGTGTGGTTTCGAACGGTCAAAATTTGCTTTTGCCATGATTATTAATTTTTAATTCTAAGTTAAATATATATTAGTGTCTAATAAATTCTTATTTTGAGCCAGCGACGGGAGTTGAACCCGTGACCTCATCCCTACCAAGGATGCGCTCTACCAACTGAGCTACACCGGCTTGGAAACATGAGCAATAACCATTAAATAGGCCATAACTCACAATAATCTTATTGTATAATTATAACAATATTCTTATTTTTTTATTCTTGAGACTGATATGTCACTGATAATGTTTTGCTTTCACAAACTAAAAAACATTGTCAATTCTAGCTCCTCCCAAACTTTAGTTAATTTTTTTGTGGGGAGAGCAGGATTCGAACCTGCGAAGACGTAGTCAACGGAGTTACAGTCCGTCCTCGTTGGCCGCTTGAGTATCTCCCCAAAATTCACTATTTTAATGAACGTGTTGTTTATGTTTTGGAGCCGATGGAGGGACTCGAACCCACGACCTGCTGATTACAAATCAGCTGCTCTAGCCAGCTGAGCTACATCGGCTGTTTTTAAACAAAAACAATCCGTTATTTCTAACGGACTGCAAATGTAATAAGTTTTTTTAATTTCTAAAACTTTTTTATGCTTTTTTATGCTTTTTATAAAGCTATTGAATCTCTTAATTTTTCTTTTGATTTTTTAAGCCTTCTTTTTAATGATTCAACACCCATACTTATTCCTTCTTCAAAACTTTTGAACTGTTTTTTTACAACTAGCTCATTTCCTGGAATATTTATTTTAATCTCTGTTATTTTATTCTCTTTAACACTTGAGTTTTCAATTTTAAGAAACACTTCTGCTTTTAATATCTTATCATGAAATTTTACTAAAGACGCAACTTTCTTTTCTGTAAAATTTAATAGACTTAATGTAGCATTAATATTTATTGACTGAATCGAAACTTTCATAAATTTTATTTTTTAGTGCTCCTAGGGTGAGCTTGTTTGTAAACTTTTTTTAATTGCTCCAAGCTATTATGTGTATAGACTTGTGTAGAGGCTAAACTTGAATGCCCTAGTAATTCTTTAACCGAATTTAGATCTGCTCCTTCGTTTAATAGGTGTGATGCGAAAGAATGCCTCAAAATATGAGGGCTTTTCTTTAATTTTGAAGAAGCTTTACTAAAGTAATTATTTATAACTCTATACACAAGTGTTTCATATATTTTGTTACCTTTTTTGGTTAAAAACAAGTAATCTTCGGAACTCTGCTGAATGTGCCTGTATTCTAAATAAGACTCTAAACTTTGAATAACACTGGGAAGCAAAGGAAGTAATCGTTCTTTATTTCGTTTCCCTACTACTTTTAGCTGTTTTTCTAAAAAGTTAATGGAACTTATTTTCAGGTCAATCAACTCTGCCCTTCTCATTCCGGTTGAATAAAATAACTCTAAAATTAATTTATCTCTCGAAGATTCAAAAGAATCATTTTTAGTTATGTTTGTCAAAACTGTATTAACTTCCTTGATTGAAAAAGGAACTTGAATTTTTTTTGGAGTCTTTAAAGCCTTGTGGCCTGAGAGTGGGTTATTTTGAATAATTTTAATTTTTTTTAGGTACTTATAGAAAGACTTTAAAGAACTTATTTTTCTGTTAATACTTCGATTACTTACTTTAGCTTCAACCATTTCAACAATCCAAGATCTTATTTGAGAATAATGAATATCTGAGATAGTCTCTTGCTGATAGGTTTCTTTACAAAAATTTTGCAAGGAAATTAAGTCGTTTTTGTAGGCTGTAATTGTATGATTAGAGTATTTTTTTTCTAATAGCAAATACTCAAGAAAAGAATCTATTAAATTCATAGGTTATAGGTAAGGAAAATAGCAAGGATAAATGTGCTA
>CBFHOD010000034.1:0-17800 GCA_965657365.1 Flavobacteriaceae bacterium | reverse complement strand
TTTTTCGAGTCATAACAAATATAGTAGAAATGAATCAAATTTTGGTTTGCTCTTTACTGCTGTTTTTTAATGTGTGGTATTACTTAACATATTCATTATTCAAATACTATTTCCTTACTCGTTGAGGGTATTTTTACAATATGAAATGGTTGAACAATACTAGTATATCCACTTCCAGTATATTGAATTTCAGAAAAGACATTTATCGAATTTTTATTTTCTATAATCTCATTTATACTTACTGAGTAACCCGTATTAGGCTGGTTCTCAGTTATTACTGCAATGATAATGAATTCATTAAAGTTAATATTTATTTCATTGAAATTATCTACAAATTCACTTGGAAGATAATCTAAAAAAATATTCCATTCAGTTTCCGTAGTTATAATCAAATTTTTTGCCATATTATCACTTAGTTCAGTAAAACCTCTCCCAATTTCAGTAAAAATTATTTCTGTTGATTGATAATTGGAATCATTGTCATTATTACAGCATAACACAACAAATAAGCTAAAAGTTAAAATTATTTTTTTGATGACTTAGGTATTTAAAAGTTAGAATAGTCCATTTAAAGATAAAGATACCCTAAATTAATAATTAAAAGTAAAATAAAAAAACCCATATCATGTGATATGGGTTTTTAAATATTATAATAAGTAAGTCTAACCAACTTCTTCTTTGGTTCTGAGGCCTTGTACATAAGATGCTTTAATTCTTTGAGCTCTTTTTGCTACAGATGGCTTTGTAAAATGCTTTCTTTCGCGTAAGTTTCTCATGGTCTTTGTACGATCAAATTTTCTTTTGAAACGTTTTAAAGCTCTGTCTATATTCTCTCCTTCTTTTACTGGTATGATTAACATATGTTGGCACCTCCTTTCAATGTTCTATTTTTAAATTGGACTGCAAATGTAATATGAATTTTTAATTATATGGGAGCAAAAGTGAATTATTTTGATGATTTGATAAACAAGTTTCAAAAAACTCAAAGACTATGTTGCTGGCTTGTACTCTTTTCCGTCTATAATAATTTTTGCAATAATCTCTTTTAAAATTTCTGAGGTTCCTCCACCAATTGGGCCAAGTCTACTATCTCTTAATAACCTTGCCATCGGATATTCTTCCATGTATCCATAACCTCCAAGTAACTGTAATGCATCATAAATTACTTCGTCGGCCATTTTGGTAGATAGTAACTTAGACATACTAGCCTCTTTAACAACATATCCACCGTCATGTAATCTTTTAGCAATGGAATAATTAAATTCTTTACAAATTTCTACTCGGCTTGCCATTTCAGCTATTGTATGTCTCAATGCCTGAAAAGAGTCGAGAGTCTTCCCAAAGGCCTTTCTTTCTGATGTATATTTGATAGCATAATCTAAAGCATATTCAGCTCTGGCATGAGCATTAATTCCCATTATTAATCTTTCTAGAGCAAAATGTTGCATAATGTAAGGGAAACCCTTCCCTTCTTCACCCATTAAATTTTCGACAGGTACTTTAACGTTATCAAAAGCAATTTCACCTGTGTCAGATGCTTTCCATCCTAATTTATCTAATTTAGTTGCTGTAATACCTGGAGTTTCTCTGTCTACTATAAAAATAGACATTCCATCATGTTTAGCTGATAAATCTGATTTGGCAGCTACTATTAAATAATCTGAATGAACCCCGTTTGTGATAAATGTTTTTGAACCATTAATTGTGAAAAAACTTCCCTCTTTGATAGCTGATGTCTTCATGCCAGCAACATCAGATCCTCCAAAGGGCTCTGTAACACACAAACAACCTATCTTATCTCCAGAAATACTTGGAGTCAAATATTTACCTTTAATTCTATCGTCTCCCTCTTTATTGAGGTGTGTCATCGCTAAATATACATGTGCCCAAATAGCTGCTGCAAAACCTCCTGAGTTAATTTTTTGTAATTCTTCCAGAAAGATCACCATATAAAAAATATCTAGATTTAAACCTCCATATTCTTCTGGATAACTCAAACCAAAATAACCCATATCTCCAAATTTTTTCCAGATAAAACGGTCTATATGACCAGTTTTCTCCCATTTTTCTATGTGAGGGACTACTTCTTTGTGTAAAAAATTTTTGAAACTTTCTCTGAAAACTTGATGTTCCTCAGTAAAATACATTTGCGACATTAAATATTTTATTTTGCATGTAAATATAAGACTATTCTAGTGTATTTTTTTAATGGAAAACCTTCAATGTTTTTAATTTCTGAAATTGATTGTAATTCTGCAACCTCATCTTTGTAATCAAATATTTTTATACATAGTTCGTAATCTATATATGGATTAGACAAGACTTCTTTGAACGATGCTGTGTTAATATTAGTCTTTACAATTGTTGGTTTGTTGTGAATCGAAAATGTCTCCAATATTTTTGTTCCTATTTCTATATCCAAATCCCAAACCTCAAAAAGTTGCTCTGGTATTGAAAATCCTTGTAATTTAGAACGATACTTAATAATTCTATTTGCGAGATACTCATCTATGCCATCAATAAATAATAAATCTTCAAGAGTTGCTTCATTAATATTAGTTGAAGATATTTCCAACCGACTTATTTTTGGTTGACTATTAAAAATTATTTTCTTGTTATTTTGTTGATTCTTTTTCTTAACCCAGTCTGGAAATTTAAAATAGGGTGCTATTTTTTTAAGTAAACTATCTGAAACCTTTGTTATGTTTTGAAATTCTTTAGCTGAATTTACAAACAATCCCTTATTCCTGTGGGTCAACAAACGATCGATTTCAATTGTTTTCATCCCTAATTGATATCCCTTGTAATCAGATATATAATTAGGATTGAATGGGTATATTTTAAACTTCTTATCTTCTAAAGATAGCTTCTCTAAACTATCAAGTTGAGTTTGGTAAGAATTTATTTTTTTTTGATCTAAAGCAATCAAAACATGGCCTTCAAAATTGATGAAATGAAGCGATAATTGAAACACAACAATGCTTATTATTAAAAATAAAATCCCATTTCTTTGGTTTTTAGTGTACCAGAAATAGGATTTCATTATTTTCATTTTTTCTTTTTCTTAGGGAGCCGATAAATAATCCTAAACTTATTTAGGTATTAAGCATTACTTTCTTTTATAGCATCAGTATATCGCTTTAATTGTTTTTTAACTACTGGAAATAAAAAGTACAATCCTACCATATTAGGAAATACCATAGCAAAAATCATTGCATCAGAGAATGCCCAAATTGAATTCATACTTGCTGAGGCTCCAATAATTACAAACAATAAAAATAGCAACTTGTATGCCATATCTGCTGCTTTTCCTCTACCGAATAAAAACTTCCATGATTGCAAACCGTAATAAGACCAAGAAATCATTGTAGACACAGCAAATAAAACTACAGCAACAGTTAAGAATACATTAGAATAAGGAATATATTTTGCAAATGCTTTAGAAGTAATTCCAGCTCCTTCATAAGCTACCCCGTCAATCATTACAGCACCTGCTCCATCTCCTCCATATTGAAAAATTGTTGCTCCTGAGGCATCTCCACCAAAATTAAAAATAATAATAACCAATGCCGTCATAGTACATATCACTACAGTATCAATAAATGGCTCCAACAATGCTACCAATCCTTCAGATGCAGAATATTTTGTTTTTACTGCTGAATGTGCAATGGAGGCTGAACCTGCACCTGCTTCGTTTGAAAATGCCGCTCTTTTGAATCCAACAAGTAAAACACCTATAACTCCCCCAACACCAATTGCTGTTGGATTAAATGCTTCTCTTAGGATTAAAGAAATTGCATCATCAACTAAAGAAAAGTTTGCTCCTAAGATATATAAACAGGCTAATAAATATAAAACTGCCATAAATGGCACAACTTTTTCAGTTACTTGTGCTATCCTTTTAATTCCTCCAATAATAATAATACCCACTATAATTGCCATAATTACTCCAATCCAAAATCCTGCACCAGTACTTTCTAAACCCATTAAATCTTTTAAAACAACAGTTGCTTGGTTCGATTGAGCCGCATTTCCTCCCCCAAATGATCCACCAATACAAAAAACAGCAAAAATAATAGCTGCAATTTTTCCTAGCAAACCAAAACCTCGTTCTTTAAGTCCTTTACTTATGTAATACATAGGACCTCCGTAAACAGTTCCGTCTTCTCCAACATCTCTGTACTGAACCCCTAAGGTACATTCTACAAACTTTGTAGACATCCCTAAAAAACCACAAACAATCATCCAAAAGGTAGCTCCTGGTCCTCCAAGTGCAATTGCTAAAGCAACTCCGGCAATATTACCATTACCAACTGTACCTGAGACTGCGGTAGCCAATGCTTGAAAGTGAGTAACTTCACCCTCTTTACTTTCATCTTTAATTGTATCTGTAATATCTCCATCAATAGCTAACTTAGGATTAACCGAGGTATGATCTAAATCATCATATTTTCCTCGTACAACATTGATTGCTGTTTTAAAATGAAAAATATTTGGAAATTTAAAATATATTGTAAAAAACAAAGCACTTCCTACTAATAGAATTAAAACAAAAGGCACATCCATTCCTGATATTGGAATGGTAAAGAATATTTTTTCACTGAAAAAATCTGATATTGGCTTAAAAGCTGCATCGATTTGCTGATCTAATCCTTTTTCTTGTGCAGATGTTACTAAAGGGATAAATATTAATAGTAACGATAGAAGTTTTTTCTTCATGAGAAATGTTGTTTTTAGATTTTTAGTAAATCGCAATATCTTAAAAAAATGAACCCAAAACAACTTTTGAAGGTTAAAAGAATTTTTTAACTCAAAGTTTGTTTAAATCTTTTCAAACCCTGTAAAAATGAAGTAGGTTGAAAATCTAATTCTTTTATTGTTTTTGATAAATCAAAACCTGTTTTTGGCGGTCTTATTGCTTTTTGATTTAAAGTTTTAGTAGAGATTGGTTTAATTAATTTTTTATTTAATCCAAACACATCAGCAATTTGATTTGCTATTTCAAAAACACTTAACAAAACATTACTGGAAATATGATATACTCCACTTATTTTTTTATCTACAATTAATTTGCAAGCCATTGCTAGATCTTCTACATAAGTTGGCATTCTATATTGGTCATCCACAATAGTAATCTCTTTATTGTTTTCAAGCATTTCTTTAACCCATAAGACAATATTGCTCTTTTTTGAGTTGTTTACTTTTCCATAAACTAAAATCGTCCTTAAAATTGAAAAATTAATATCAGAACTTTTAATTATATTTTCTGCCTTTAATTTTGAATGTCCATAAACACTTAATGGATTTGGAACATCTGTTTCTTTATAAGTTCCTTCTGTTCCATCAAAAATAAAATCGGTTGAAATTTGAATTAAATGAATATTAAACATATCGCAAATTTGAGCTAAATGTTTTACCGCTTGTACATTTAAAAGATTACATTCATACTGCTTTAGTTCACAAATATCTACATTTGTCATAGCTGCAGTATTAATGATAACAGAGGGTTTAATATTGGATATACATTGTTTTAATTGATCATAGTTGGTTATGTCAATATTGTAAAATTGAAAATCGTTTCTATTCATTCTGTTATTACCTATAGATAAACCTATTACTGAATAGTTTTCAGGTTCTTTCAACAGAAGGTTAACTAGAGTCTGACCAAGTAGTCCATTACTTCCCGTAATCACAATTTTTTTCATTTACTAACTATATTTATAAGAATTAATTAACAAAAACTAAAAGAGCGCTCTCAACTTGGAGATTTGTTCTGGCCTTCCTAAAACAATTAAATGTGAATTTTTTTGTAATACAATTGAGGCCTCAGGATTTATAAGATAGCTATTATCTGGTGCTTTAAAACCTATAACATTGCAACCTGTTTTTCTCCTTAAGTCTAAATCTAAAATCGTTTTGTCTAGATATTCTTTGGGTAAATCATTTACTGAAATTTCCTCCAAATTAGCGGTAGTTTCTCCTTCAATTGTTAATCTTCCAACAAACTCAATTACATCAGGAGTTACAACTAGTGATGCCATATGATCTCCTCCTAGTTTATCTGGCATAATAACATTGTTGGCTCCTGCAATTTTTAATTTATCATAAGAACTATCATTAGAGGCCCTGCTTATAATCCTGCAATTGGTATTTAGTTGTCTTGCAGACAATACTACAAAAAGATTATCTGCATCAGAAGGCAAAGCTGTAATTAAATGTGATGCTTTTTTAATTCCCGCTTTTATCAATATCTCATCTGTTGTAGCATCACCATGAACATTTAAAAAACCATTTAAATCAATGGTATTAATTACTTCGTCTACTTTCTCAATAATTACAAATTCCTTTTTATAATTCTGTAATTTGATCATCGATTGTTTCCCATTTCTCCCAAAGCCACAAATTATGGTATGTTCGTTTAATTTTTCTATATTTTTTTGCACTTTTTTTAATTTTAATTGTTGAAATAATTGACCACTTATAATGTATTCAGTAAAAGCGGAAACTACATACACAAAACTAATAATACTAATAGAAATCAAAAATATGGTAAATAATTTTTCTTGATCATTCAAAGGCGCTACTTCACCAAAACCTATTGTGGAAACTGTAATTACAGTCATGTAAAGCGCATTTACAAACGAATACTCTGATAGTATCATATATCCAAGGACACCTGTAGTTAAAACAAAAGCTAACAGAAATAAAGCTTTCTGAAATTTAGATTTAAAAATAGTCTTCATTTAATTGCTAATGAGAATTATTAATGTGTCATATATAGCATAATAATCACTAAACAAGTGATTTATGGCGCTTTTAGGGAGTTTTATAAATCAAAAACAGAACTTCTCTTGGTGTAAATCATATCTTTTAGTTTAAGTAGAAAAGCTATTGTCAAATAAAACCCAAAAGACAAGCCTGCAGTTACAAATGAAATATAAATAAAAAACAATCTAACATTCTGAGCCCTCATCCCTAAACGATCAGCTAACCTTGAAGATACGTGGTATCCATGTCTTTCAAAATAATGCCGAACTGAGTTTATAAAATTCATTTCTTAAATTTAATGCAAGATACTTTTTTAGTTTATGGAAATAGAATAGGAATAGATGAAACTTTAAGAGTTTACTAACAAGTTTATCCTAAAAACAATTTGGTTTCAGTAACTTTGTAAGTTTACGAATTTTATCAATATTGAAAGAGCAAGAATACATTGAAGTTTATGGAGCTAGAGCCCATAATTTAAAAAATATAACTGTTAAAATACCAAGAGAAAAACTAGTAGTTATAACTGGTTTAAGTGGTAGTGGAAAATCTTCCTTGGCTTTTGATACAATTTATGCAGAAGGACAACGAAGGTATATTGAAACATTCTCTGCCTATGCACGACAATTTTTAGGTGGTTTAGAGCGTCCAGATGTAGATAAAATCGACGGACTATCTCCTGTGATTTCTATTGAGCAAAAAACCACTAATAAAAGCCCAAGATCTACTGTGGGAACTATTACGGAGATTTATGATTTTTTGAGATTATTATATTCTAGAGCTGCAAATGCCTTCTCTTATCATACAGGAAAAAAAATGGTAAGCTACAGTGATGAGCAAATAAAAAATTTAATTTTAAATGATTTTAAAGATAAAAGAATAGCGGTTCTGGCTCCTATTATTAAATCTAGAAAAGGACACTACAGAGAATTATTTGAACAAATTTCTAAACAAGGTTTTGTTAAAGTTCGTGTAGATGGCGTAATCAAAGAAATTGAAAAGGGTATGCGTTTAGACAGATATAAAACGCACGATATAGAAGTAGTCATTGACAGACTGATTGTTAATAAAAATTCAGAAAAACGTTTAGAAGAAACAATTAAAACTGCCCTTTACACTGGAAATAATATTTTAATGGTGATTGATGTTGATGACGAGAAACCTCGATATTTTAGTCGAGAACTCATGTGCCCTTCTTCAGGGATTGCCTATCCAAATCCGGAACCCAATACTTTTTCCTTTAATTCTCCAAAAGGAGCTTGTTCTAAGTGCAACGGACTAGGAATTACCAATGAAATAAATTTTAGCAAAGTAATTCCAGATAATTCAATTTCTATAAAAAATGGAGGAATTGTTCCTTTGGGAGAAGAGAAGAATAGCTGGATTTTTAAACAGCTACACTTAATTGCTGATCGATATGGTTTTAAGTTAAGTGATCCTATAAAATCGATTCCAGAGGAGGCTCTTGCCATTATTCTTAATGGAGGAAATGAAAAATTTTCTATAGCTTCTAAAACCATGGGAGTTACCCGTAAATATGAAATAGATTTTGAAGGAATTACCTCATTTATAGAAAACCAATACAAATCTAGTGAAAGTAGGTCTATTAAACGTTGGGCAAAAGGGTTTATGGATGAGGTTATTTGCAGTAATTGTGAAGGTAATCGATTAAAAAAAGAAAGTCTTCATTTTAAAATAAATGAAAAAAATATTAGTGATCTTGCCAAATTAGATATTAATGAACTAGCGGAATGGTTTCACAATTTAGATGCAAAGTTATCTGAAAGACAACTCACAATTGCTTCTGAAATTTTAAAAGAAATTAAAACTAGAATTCAATTCTTACTAGATGTTGGATTAGATTATCTAACCTTGGACAGAACCTCAAAATCACTTTCTGGTGGTGAAGCACAACGCATTAGGTTAGCTACACAAATAGGGTCACAATTGGTAGGTGTATTGTATATTTTAGATGAACCTAGTATAGGGCTTCATCAGCGAGACAATCAAAAACTCATAGATTCTTTGGTAAAATTAAGAGATATTGGAAATTCTGTATTAGTAGTTGAACATGATAAAGACATGATAGAACATGCAGATTTTATTTTTGATATTGGACCTGGCGCTGGTATTCACGGTGGAGAAATTGTAAGTGAAGGAACCTTTCAAGAAATAAAAGAGCACCCAACCTTAACTGCCGACTACTTGGGTGGAAGAAGGCAAATTGAGATTCCAAAAAAAAGAAGAAAAGGAAATGGAAAGTCTATTAAAATTAGTGGTGCATCTGGCAATAATTTAAAAAATATAAACGCCGAATTTCCATTGGGAAAAATGATTTGTGTAACTGGTGTTTCTGGAAGTGGAAAATCAACTTTAATTAATGAAACGCTCTATCCTATTTTAAATAAACATATTTACAGAGGTGTCAAAGAGCCGATGCCCTATAAAAAAATTACAGGCCTAGAACACATAGACAAAGTCATAGCTATAGATCAGTCTCCAATTGGAAGAACTACACGATCAAACCCTGCTACCTACACGGGTGTTTTTAGTGAAATACGAAGTTTATTTGCTAAAACTCCGGAGGCAGCAATACGTGGTTACAAACCAGGGCGATTTTCTTTTAATGTTAAAGGTGGACGCTGTGAAACCTGCCAAGGGGGTGGTGTTCGTATCATTGAAATGAACTTCTTACCCGATGTGCATGTAGAATGCGAAACCTGCCAAGGAAAACGTTTTAACAGAGAAACTCTAGAAATTAGATATAAAGGGAAATCTATTGCAGATGTACTAGAAATGACTATTGATCATGCTGTAGAATTCTTTAGACTCATTCCAAAAATACACAGTAAACTAAAAACAATTAAAGACGTTGGACTTGGTTATATTACCCTAGGTCAGCGATCTACTACATTATCTGGCGGTGAGGCACAGCGAATTAAATTGGCCTCAGAATTATCCAAACGCGATACTGGAAACACCTTTTATATTTTAGACGAACCCACCACAGGACTTCACTTTGAAGATATTAGAGTTTTAATGAATGTGCTTAATACCCTTGCTGATAAAGGTAATACTGTACTGATTATTGAACACAATATGGATGTCATTAAACTGGCAGATTACATCATAGACATTGGTATGGAAGGTGGTAAAAAAGGTGGTGAAATCTTATGTAAAGGCACCCCTGAACAAATTGTGAAAAACAAAATAAGTTATACGTCTCAATTTTTGATTGAAGAATTAAGTTAACTTTGTAATCATCAAAGAGTATACACATGACAAATGACGATAGAAAAATACGAGAAAAATTACAACAAAAAACCTGGAATGAAATAAAAACCAATGACTCTTGGGCCATTTTTAAAATTATGGCAGAGTTTGTAGAGGGCTATGAAAAATTAAGTAAAATTGGACCCTGTGTTTCTATTTTTGGTTCTGCTAGAACAAAGCCAGGTGAAGAATATTATGAACTTTCCGAGGAGGTTGCTTTTAAATTAACTCAAAATGGATATGGAGTAATTACTGGGGGTGGCCCTGGTATTATGGAAGCAGGTAACAAAGGAGCACATAGAGGAAAAGGGACTTCTGTTGGTCTAAATATAGAATTACCCTTTGAACAACATGACAACCCTTGGATAGACAAGGACAAGAATTTAGAGTTTGATTATTTTTTTGTTAGAAAAGTAATGTTTGTAAAGTACTCTCAAGGGTTCATAGTAATGCCTGGTGGTTTTGGAACCTTAGATGAATTGTTTGAAGCCATTACCCTAATACAAACAAACAAAATTGGTAGATTCCCAATTGTTTTGGTGGGGTCATCTTTTTGGAGTGGTTTGCTTGACTGGATTAAGGGTACTCTTCTTGAACAAGGCAATATAAGTGAGTCTGATCTTAAGCTTTTTAGAATTGTAGATACCGCTGATGAAGCAATTGAACATCTAAATAAATTCTATGCTAAATATAGCTTAAAACCCAACTTCTAAAGAATTCAATGAAATATTATATGTCTAAAAGAACTACAATGTTCTTACTTCTTAACTTGTTTATTAATGTAAATTTTGGACAAATACGTATCAAAGCAATGATGTATAATGTATTGAATTATTCAGATTCTGAAGTTAGCCGAAATAAAACACCTTTTTTATCCACCATACTTAACGAAGTAAACCCAGACTTATTAATGGTTTGTGAGATGGTTGATGAAATTGGATCTGATTACCTGTATGAAAATGCAATTATTCCTTTTAATGAAGATTTTGAAAAAGCCCCTTTTGAAGAAAATCAATCTGGGGATTTTAGCTTACAACAAATGGTTTATTACAACTCTAAAAAATTAATTTTAGAAGAAACTAGAGTAATTACAGCAGATACTAGAGACATCAATCAGTATACTTTTAAAGTAAAAACAGAAAATGCAGAAACTAACCCAATTATATTAGAGGTATTTGTAACGCACTTAAAGGCTTCAACAGGATATAGTAATCGTCAGAGAAGATTAAATTCTATTCAGAGTTTTGTGAGTTATACTAATAATATTGCCGATGATAGTTATGTGTTATTTGCTGGAGATTTAAATTTCTACACCAGTAATGAAGAGGGTTATCAGAATTTAATTGATGATAGAAACCCCATAGTAATCATTGATCCTATAGATAGACCAACACCAAATTTCCCTGACGATGGTATTGACTATTATGAAAATTATAATTCAACTTATTTTTGGAATAATAGTTCGTTTGCAGACATTCATACTCAATCTACAAGAACCTCAAATATTGGCCTCATTGATGATAGTGGGTCTACTGGGGGGTTAGATGATCGATTTGATTTTATTATGATGTCTGAAAACTTTAATACAAGTTCAGATTTATTTTATGTGAATGACAGTTACCAAGTAATAGGTAATAATGCAAACTGCTACAACTCATACATAAGCAACACCAATTGTTCAGGTACTTACTCTCAAACCTTAAGAGATGCTTTAATTGAATTTAGTGATCATTTACCTGTAGTCATGGAAATAGAAACTCCAGAAAACACCCTGTCTAATGAGCTTATTTCTACTATTAAATTTGTTGACTCAAATAGTACTGAAGACTATTTAAAGATATTTTTGAGAGACAAATTAGATAAAAATAACATTAAAATTTATACCATTAATGGGCAGCTAATCCAAATAGAAACTCCTGCAAACACATCGGATAATTTTTTGATGATTGACGTTAGACATCTTTCAAAAGGTATTTACTATCTTTCACATCAAAAATTAAAAAGTCCATTAAAATTTATTAAAATTTAGTTGAAAAAATATACATTCATATTGTTAATTATTATGTGCTCAATTACCCAAGTAAATGGACAAGAACATAGTATTCAAATTGATGCGCTATTAGACGATTCAAAAGACATTATTCGCATCAATCAACGTATTATTTATTATAATGATTCAGACACAACACTCACTAATATTTATCTTCACAACTGGTTAAACGGTTATAAAAACAATAAAGCTCCATTAGCTAAGAGACTTATTGAAGATTACGATAAATCATTATACTTTGCCAATCAAAAAGATAGAGGTTTTACAACTGTTAAGAACTTGACTGTAGATTATGAAGCGAGTGCATTCTCTGAAGTAGAAGATGGTAAAATTGATATCATCAAAATAGCATTGAATACTCCACTTTTACCAAAAGAATCTACTGCTATTAATATTGCTTATGATGTTAAAATTCCCAATTCAAAATTTACTCGTTATGGAAAAACAAAAACTGGCTACCACTTAAGATATTGGTACCTGATTCCAGCTGTTTTTAAGGATGGTTGGAAAACTATGAGTAACTTAAATATGGATGATTTATTAACCAATAGTACTGATTACAATATAAAAATAACCCTTCCAAAATACTATTATCTAAGTTCAAATTTAAATGAACAAAAAACTCCGAAAGGAACTGTAAATGAATTTTTGTTAACTGGAAAACAAATAACAGAAGTTCTTATGAATATAGACATTAAGAATAATTATAAATCATTTAGAACAAATGAATTTGAAATAAAAACTGACCTTTATAATGCCGATATTGATAAAAAACTAAGTGGTGATATTTTAAATAGACAATTAGAATTTATTCAACGTTTTTTGGGATCTTATCCTCATAAAAAATTATTTATTGATGAGGCTACACAATCAAAAAACCCAATTTATGGTTTAAATCAATTACCTAAATTTATAAGACCTTTTCCTGATGTTTTTGTATGGGATTTAACCATATTCAAAGCTTTGTCCAAAAAATATATAGACAATACCCTACTTTTAGACAAACGAAATGATAATTGGCTTACAGATGGCTTACAGACTTATTTAATGATGAAGTATGTCTCTGAATATTATCCTGAAATTAAACTGATAGGTAATATTTCAAAAATTTGGGGATTAAAAAATTTCAATTTTTCAAAATTAAATTTTAATGACAAGTATCCTTTTGTATATCAATATACTGCTCGCCAATTTTTAGATCAGGCACTAAATACAAGAACTGATTCTTTATCAAATTTCAACCGTAAGATCGTTGGCAAATATAAAGCTGGTCTTGGCTTAAGATATCTTGCAGATTATATCGGTGACTCTATAATTAGTGCATCTTTTCAAGAATTTTATCTTAATAACAAACTCAAATATGCAAAAAGTGAAGAATTTAAAAAAATAGTTTCCTCCAAAACTATTAAAGACATAAGTTGGTTTTTTGAAGATTATTTGAAAACAAATAAAAAAATAGATTATACCATTAATAAAGCCATTACCAAAGGAGATTCTGTTTATGTTACCATAAAAAACAAAAGAAATATAACTGCACCTGTTGCCCTATATGGTTTAAAGAATAAGAAGGTTAAATTTAAAAAGTGGTTAACAAATATAGATAGTACAAAAACTATTGCAATTCCTAAAAACGATTTCAATAGAGTTTCTTTAAATTTTGAAAACTCTTATCCTGAGTTTAACTCAATGGATAATTGGAAAAAAGTAGGAAAAAACATTCTAAACAAACCAATACAACTGAAACTATTCAAGGATATTAACGATCCTTATTATAATCAAATTTATTTACAACCCAACATAAAATATAACTTCTATGATGGAGCCTTGTTAGGTTTAAGAATTCACAACAGACCCATTTTATCTAGAAATTTTCAATTTTCTGTCACACCACAATACGGTACAAAAAGTAATTCTTTAAACGGAACATTTAATACTCGTTTCACTCAATATTTTGAAAATTCAACAATAAATAGAATTTATTATTCTTTATCTGGAAGCAATTTACACTATGCCGAGGACTTATCTTACAATACATTTAATCAAGATATTACTATACAATTTAGAAGAAAAAACCTCAGAGATGTTGGAGGTAGCTACTTATCTGCAAGATTATTAAATATAAATAGAGAATTAGCGCTAAATGATTCTCAAACAGACTCAGATAAATACAGTGTATTTAAGTTAAAATACTATAACAATAAGCCTGATATTATTAAAGGGCTCAAATATTCATTTGGTACAGAAATAGCAAATAATTTCTCAAAAGTTACAGGTGAAATTCGATACAGAAAATTAACAGCAAAAAATACACAACTAGATTTTAGATTCTATGCGGGATCATTTATAAAAAATAACACAAACTCAGATTTCTTTAGTTTTGGATTAGATAGAGCTAATGACTACTTATTTGAATTAAGTTATATAGGGCGATCAGAAAATACTGGATTTCTTAGTCAGCAATTTATTATGACTGAAGGAGGATTTAAATCTGTATTAGATCAACGTTTTGCTAACCAATTTTTAGTGTCTTTCAATTCTAGTATTGGTATCTGGAGATGGCTTGAAATATATAATGATATTGCTTTTTTAAAAAATAGAGGGAATGATGTCTTTTTTGCCTATGAAAACGGAATTAGATTTAACTTTATTCATAATATTTTAGAATTATATCTTCCAATCTATTCAAATAATGGCTGGGAAGTAAATAAAAATGCATACTCAAAAAATATAAGATTTGTATTAGTTGCCAACCCTAAAGCAATTTTTAATTTCTTTAGACGTGGATTTTTATAGAATGTTTAAAAAATCTATTCAATATTTACCTGAATAAAGCTTGACAAGAGATAAATTATTAATTTTAATCTATTAGAGCTATCTTTGCAAAATCTAAATAATTTTTGATACATGCCGAAATTAGCTACTGAAAGTAAGACTACCGACATCTCATTTAACGATTTTAAAAGTGAAATCTTAAATGATTATAAAATTGCTAGAATTAGTAGAGAATGTAGTTTATTAGGTAGGCGTGAAGTTTTAACTGGAAAAGCAAAATTTGGGATTTTTGGTGATGGAAAAGAAGTGCCACAATTAGCTATGGCAAAAGCCTTCAGAGATGGAGACTTTCGTTCAGGATATTATAGGGATCAAACTTTTATGATGGCTATTGGTGAGTTATCGTCCCAACAATTTTTTGCGGGTTTGTACGCCCACACTGATATTAAGATAGAGCCAATGTCTGCAGGTCGTCAAATGGGTGGTCATTTTGCAACTCATAGTATCAATGATGATGGTAGTTGGAAAAATTTAACTACTCAAAAGAATTCAAGTGCGGATATCTCCCCTACAGCAGCCCAAATGCCAAGACTTGTAGGCTTAGCTCAGGCCTCAAAAGTTTATAGAAATACAAAAGACCTTGTTCATCATTCAAAATTTTCCAATAATGGAAATGAGGTTGCTTGGGGAACTATAGGAAATGCCAGTACAAGTGAGGGTGTGTTTTTTGAAAGTATTAATGCTGCTGGTGTGTTAGAAATTCCGATGGTGATGAGTATTTGGGATGATGAATATGGTATTTCTGTCCATGCAAAACATCAAACAACCAAAGAGAGTATATCTGAAATTTTGAAAGGTTTTCAAAAAGAAAAAGATACCAATGGATATGAAATATTTGTTGTAAATGGTTGGGATTATGTACAATTAATTGATGTATACACCAAAGCCTCTAAAATTGCAAGAGAACAACATATCCCGGTTTTAATTCATGTAAAAGAGCTTACACAGCCTCAAGGTCATTCTACCTCAGGTTCGCATGAAAGATATAAAAATATTGAGCGTTTAAAATGGGAGAAAGAATTCGATTGTATTGAAAAAATGCGTGAATGGATTTTAGATTTTGAATTAGAGGACGGAAATGGTAATTCTTTAAGGTTAGTAAATGGAATAGAGGAATTAATTACATTAGAAAAAGAAGTAAAAAAAGAAGTAATTGCCGCCAAAAGAAATGCCTGGGATGCATTTATAAATGAAATAAAATTAGAAGTTGTAACTGCTGGAATTTTATTGGAAAAGATGGCTCTCAAAAGTAGTAATGGAAACTTTATCAGCAAATTAAAAAATGACTTAACAAGTATTGTTGAACCGATTAGAAAAGATATTCTTTCTACTGCTAGAAAAGCGTTACGTTTCGTAAAAGATGAGCATTTTAGTGAAAAAATTGAACTTCAAAATTTTATCATTAATTCTTTTAAAAATGCTGAATATAAATATTCTTCAAATCTAACTAGTGAAACTGATGCAGCTGCAACTAAGATAGCAGAAATTAAACCTATTTACAATTCAAATAACAAAACTGTTGATGGTAGAATTTTAATGAGAGATAATTTTGATGAAATTTTAAAAAAATATCCAGAAGTATTAATTTTTGGTGAAGATTCAGGTCAAATTGGTGATGTAAACCAGGGTCTGGAAGGACTTCAAGAAAAATATGGTGATGAAAGAGTATCAGATACTGGTATCAGAGAAGCTACAATCATAGGACAAGGAATAGGAATGGCAATGAGAGGGCTTCGACCGATTGCTGAAATTCAATATCTAGATTATTTATTGTATGCTTTACAAATTATGAGTGATGATTTAGCAACATTACGCTACAGAACATTTGGAAAACAAAAAGCACCATTGATTATCAGAACTAGAGGGCATCGTTTGGAAGGTATTTGGCACTCAGGATCGCCAATGGGAGGTATTATTCACAACATAAGAGGTATACACGTATTAGTTCCTAGAAATATGACAAAAGCAGCTGGGTTTTATAATACATTACTTCTTGGTGATGATCCAGCTTTAGTTATTGAATGTTTAAACGGGTATCGATTAAAAGAACAATTACCTTCTAACTTTGGTGAATTCACAACTCCAATTGGAGTTATAGACACCATTAAAAAAGGAAAAGATATAACGGTTGTTTCTTACGGATCTACTTTAAGAATTGTAGAAGAAGCGGCCAGAGAATTAACGCAAATTGGAATAGATATTGAGATCATAGATATACAGAGTTTACTCCCGTTTGACATTAATCATGATACTGTAAAGTCTGTTGCAAAAACAAATAGATTATTAATTGTAGATGAGGATGTTCCAGGTGGTGCCTCTGCATATTTATTACAAGAAATCATAGAAAATCAAGATGGATACCAATATTTAGATAGTAAACCTGCAACGTTATCAGCTAAGGCTCATAGACCCGCTTATGGATCTGATGGTGATTACTTCTCTAAACCCTCTTCTGATGATATATTTGAAAAGGTTTATGAAATGATGCATGAAGCTTATCCTAGTAAATACAAGAGCTTATATTAATATTTTATAAAAATTTCTTTACTTATATTTTTAATATCCTCTAACTAAGTTCATTATTAGTTATTTAATATCTTAGTGAGGTTAAATTCAAACTTTATTCGAATGAAAAATTTATTTTCAGTAGTACTAATTATATGCATTTTAATACCTCTTACTAGTTCTGCCCAAAGTGGAAGAATTAAAAAGAAAAAAAAAGCTGCTAAAAAAATTACACCTGTTAACAAAAAAAAGACAAAAAAGATTCCTATATATTCAGACTATGTAAATAAAAATACCAAGACTGATAAAGGACTATTTTCTGTGCATGAAACAAAAGATAAATTTTATTATGAAATACCTGATACGCTTTTAAAT
>CBFHOD010000033.1:0-24070 GCA_965657365.1 Flavobacteriaceae bacterium | reverse complement strand
CACACTAGACATGACCAAATAGTATCTTACTTGTACAAATTAGCTGAAATTTCAGATAAGGCAGAAATCGAGGTATATGGGTATACTCACGAAAGAAGGAAACTAGTTATACTAAGAGTTTCATCTGAGGATAATTTAGCGGATTTAAATGAGATTAAAAAACAACACCTAAAATTTGTAGACCCCAGTCTAAGTCCTATAAATTATGATGAGGTTCCAGTATTTATTCAACTTGCTTACAATGTTCACGGAAATGAACCATCTAGTTCTGAAGCGGCATTATTAACAGCTTACACATTAGTTGCATCAGAAAGCGAAGAAGTAAAAAATTATCTTAATAATTCTGTTATTTTTATAGATCCCACCATCAATCCAGATGGAAGAGATAGACATACTCAATGGGCTAATCAATACAAGGCATATTCCTTAGTTTCTGATAATGCTGATGCAGAGCACAATGAAATGTGGCCCAGAGGTAGAACAAATCATTATTGGTTTGATTTAAATAGAGATTGGTTGTTGGCAGTACATCCAGAAAGTCAAGGGAAATTAAAATGGTATCATGATTGGTATCCCAACGTAGTGACAGACTTCCATGAAATGGGTACTAATAGTAATTTCTTTTTTGAACCAATGAAAGCTATTGGTTCTAAGGATCCAATAATGCCAAAAGAAAATTACGAAGATTTAAATAATTTATTTGCACCGTATTTTGCAAAAACTATGGATGATATAGGATCTCTGTATTTTACCAAAGAAGCTTTTGATGGAACGTATCCAGGATACGGATCCTCTTATCCAGATCTGCAGGGTGCTCTGGCGTTATTGTTTGAACAAGCAAGTTCTAGAGGTCATTTACAAGATACAGATTATGGGACAATGTCATTTGGATTTACGATAAGAAATCAATACAGATCTAGTATTGCTACAATAAAAGCAGCTGTAGAAAATAAAACAGTATTAAGAAAATATCAACAAGATTTCTTTAAATCTGCAGTGATAAAGAAAGCTACTTTAGGATTTTCAGGCTATGAATTTGGAGATAATTATGATCAAAATAGAAACAAAGCATTTGTTGATTTTTTAATGCAACATAAAATTAAAGTATATGAAAAAGGAGCTAAATTTTATGTACCACTTCAGCAAAAGCAACATAGAATGGTGCAAACAATGTTTGAGACCTATAGCCAATACGCAGATAGTGTTTTTTACGACGCTTCAGCTTGGAGTGTTTCTAATTTTTATAATATGAAATCCAAAGGTTTAAAATCCGGAAGACTAGGTAAAGAAATAATTAATACTTCAAAACTCATAAATAATCCCAAGGTAAAAAAAACAGACTATGCTTACCTCCTAGATTGGGATGATTATAACGCTCCAGCAGCTTTACATTATATGCAACAACGAGGTTTGAAAGCTTCTGCAGCTTTTAAGAAATTTTCAGCCAATACCTCTGAAGGAATTAAAGACTTTAATTACGGTACTGTTATGATTCCTGTTAGTAAACAAGCTAAATCTTCTGCGGCTGTTTTTGAAATAGTAAGTGAAGCACAACAAAAATTTAAGGTACCAATATTTGCTACTAATACAGGCTTTAGTATAAGAGGTATTGATTTAGGCAGTAATAATTTTAGAAAAATTAACAAAGTAAAAGCAGCCATGTTTATTGGAAATGGTGTTTCTTCTTATGAAGCAGGAGAAGTTTGGCACCTGTTAGATACAAGAACAGAAATACCAATTACAAAATTACAACTTCACAATATGAATAGAATTTCTCTAGATAAATACAACACTCTAGTAATGGTTTCTGGTAACTATGGTCAATTAGATTCAATTCAAAAAAAGAAAATTAAAGATTGGACTAGTAATGGTAATACCTTAATTACTATTGGTAGTGCATCTAAATGGTTAATTTCTCAGAAAATAGTTAAAGAGAGTCTCACAAAAAACGCTAAAGATAAAAACGCTGATAACAAAATCTCAAAACGATTACCATATGTAGATGCTAGAGAAAATATTGGAAGAGAGAAGTTAGGAGGTTCTATATTTGAAGTAGACCTAGATCTTACTCACCCTCTAGGTTTTGGATTTAGAGATAATAAATTACCGGTTTATAAAAACAACACAGTATTTTTAAAGCCTAGTAAAAATCCTTACGCTACGGTCGCAAAATACTCTACAGACCCACATATAGACGGATATATTTCTCCAATAAATTTAAATACTTATCTCAAACCGTCTGCATCAATATTGGTCAGTCCAATCGGAAATGGAAGGGCGATTCTATTTGCAGACAATCCAAACTTTAGAGGAGCATGGTATGGTACAAATAAACTATTTTTAAATGCCTTGTTTTTAGGGAACAACATATCAGTTCCAAGAGTGAGAAATTAATATTTAATCGTGTAAGTAAAATACTTATTATTTACCATTTTGCATCGGTGTAGTGTCTGGCATTAATTTATTTAAAATTGTGTATACAGGACAAAACTTTGTAATAGGGCTTAAAATTTGAAGAATAGCTACAGCCACAGCTATATAAATCCAATTTAGTCCTATTTCACTTGCCAGTACAATAGATCCAATATTAAGCAGTCCTACAATACCGTCATGAAGTCTTACTTTTGTGATGTCTTTTGAGTTATTCATAAGAATATATTTTGTATTTTAATAATTATTAAATCAAATATAAAAAATAGTAATTACTTGTTTTGAGGAATTAATAATTTATTTATAAATTTTTTTAATTTTTTAATAAAATTTTCTAGTTCAGCATTAAAAATTTTGACTTTATTCTCTTTAGGTATTTAGAATTAATCATTTTAAAAATAATTATATTTGTATGTATTATTTTTCAATCGTTTTAATATGCTTATGACCTTTAAAGAGAAAATAGAACAAGGCATACCGGATGTTTTGCCCGTCAAAAGAGCATACGAAATCTCAATAAATCATGCCCCTAAAAGAAAAGAGGTTTTATCTAAACTTGACACGGAGTTGGCTTTAAGAAATGCATTGCGTTATTTTGAAAAAAAACATCATGAGGAGTTACTACCTGAGTTTGCTGAAGAATTAAAAATATATGGTCGTATTTATATGCATCGTTTTCGTCCTAGTTATGAAATGTATGCAAGACCAATTTCCGAGTATCCTGGTAGATGTGAGCAAGCTAAAGCTATTATGCTAATGATTCAAAATAATTTGAATCCCACAGTAGCTCAACATCCACACGAATTAATTACCTACGGTGGTAATGGTGCTGTTTTTCAAAATTGGGCTCAATATTTATTGACTATGAAATATCTGTCTGAAATGACAGAGAAACAAACTCTAACCATGTACTCAGGACATCCTATGGGGTTGTTTCCATCCAGTAGAAATGCACCAAGAGTTGTAGTTACAAACGGAATGACAATACCAAATTATTCTAAGCCAGATGATTTAGAAAAAATGAATGCCCTAGGGGTAAGTCAGTATGGACAAATGACTGCAGGTAGTTATATGTATATTGGACCTCAAGGCATAGTTCATGGAACTACCATTACTGTTTTAAATGCTTTTCGTAAGATTGGTAAATTACCCAGAGGAAACTTATTTGTAACAGCTGGTCTAGGAGGTATGAGTGGAGCACAGCCTAAAGCAGGAAATATAGCTGGATGTATTACAGTTTGTGCAGAGGTAAACCCCAAAATCACTCAGGTTCGATTAGATCAAGGTTGGATTGATGAAAAGTTTATAGATTTAGATTCTTTAGTCGCTAGAGTTAGACTAGCGAAAGAAAATAAAGAAATAGTATCTCTTGCTTATCTTGGAAATATTGTAGAAGTCTGGGAGAAATTTGATATTGAAAATATTCATATTGATTTAGGTTCTGATCAAACTTCATTACACAACCCTTGGGCTGGAGGTTATTATCCTTGTGATATTTCTTTTGAAGATGCAAATATTATGATGGCTGAAAACCCAGTTTTATTCAAAGAAAAAGTACAAGAAACTATTCGAAGACATACTAGAGCTATTAACAACCATGTAGCTAAAGGAACCTATTTTTTTGATTACGGAAATGCATTTTTATTAGAGGCTAGTAGGGCAGGGGCAGATATTATGGCTGAAAATGGTGTTGATTTCAGATATCAAAGTTATGTACAAGATATTATGGGGCCCATGTGTTTTGATTATGGATTTGGACCTTTTAGATGGGTTTGTGCTTCTGGAAATCCTAAAGATTTAGAAAAAACAGATATTATAGCTTGTGAAGTTTTAGAAGAAATTAAAAAAAATTCCCCATCAGAAATTCAGCAGCAAATGGCTGATAATATTCAGTGGATTAGAGGTGCTCAAGAAAATGAATTAGTTGTTGGTTCTCAGGCTAGAATTCTTTATGCAGATGCCGAGGGAAGAATTAAAATAGCGCAAGCATTTAATAAGGCTATAAAAAAAGGACAAGTAGGTCCTATTGTTTTGGGTAGAGATCATCATGATGTTTCAGGGACAGACTCTCCGTTTAGAGAAACTTCAAATATATATGATGGATCTAGGTTTACTGCAGATATGGCCATTCAAAATGTTATTGGAGATAGCTTTAGAGGAGCAACATGGGTTTCTGTCCACAACGGAGGTGGAGTTGGTTGGGGAGAAGTGATAAATGGTGGATTTGGCATGCTTATTGATGGTAGTAAAGCAGCCTCTAAAAGATTAAAGTCTATGCTTTTTTGGGATGTAAATAATGGTATAGCAAGAAGGAATTGGGCAAGAAATGATGAGGCAATTTTTGCTATCAAAAGAGCAATGAAAAATGAGAAAAAATTAAAAGTTACCATTCCTAATAAAGTAAACTCCTCATTGTTTGATAACCTATAAAAATTAGTATTATGAAAATATTTAAATTAGTTGTTTTGTTGTTTTTGGGTATTATGTTCTCTTGCTCTACAGTAAGAGTTGTTTCAGATTATGATACTAAAGTAGATTTTTCAACCTATAGGACATTTGCTTTTTACAAAAAAGGAATTGATAAAGCCTCTGTTTCTGACCTTGATAAAAAAAGAATCATGCGTGCTATAGAAAATCAATTAGTTGAAAAAGGTTTCAGTAAATCTGAAAATCCAGATCTATTGATTAGTATTTTTACAAAATCAAGAGAACAGGTTAATGTAACGGATAATAATTTTAGATATGGCCTAGGTTGGGGATATAATCCATGGTTTTTTGGGAGTTCAAACTTTACTATTAATCAACATACAGAAGGGACTTTATTTATTGATTTTATAGATAAAAAGAATAATGAACTTATTTGGCAGGGAATTGGATCTGGCGCTATGAAGATAAGTAATATCGAAAAAAAAGAAGAACGGATTAATCAATTTGTCCAAAAAATTATTTCAACTTACCCACCAAGTTTAAATAAATAGCTAAGGCATGATTTTTTAATTTTAATAGTTATTTTATTCTATGCTATTGATTTTAGAGCAATACTATTACCAGCTATTTTTGTCTTATTTTTGTGTCATGTTTGGAAAAAAAACAGAACTTACTCAAGATGACTTTTACCTAAATGAACAAGGGTATAGAGTTTTTACAAAGAAATATCATACAAAAAGAGGGTACTGTTGCAAAAGTGGATGTAAGCATTGTCCATATGGATACAACAAAAATACAGATACATTCAATTAATTTTTCTTGTTTGGTATTTGTATAGGTAATTATTTATTATAATTTCAATCGTTATATTATTTTTGAAAAAAATTAAAATGCGTTACATTCTTCTTATTGTAGTTTCTTTTATCAACTTCTCTTTATTTTCTCAAAATATTGAAGATGATTTTGAGGGTAATGGTACTATTGATGCTTGGGTAGGTGATGACTGTAACCTTGATAGTTCTTATTCAAATCCTTATATTGAGGGACTAAATACCTCTACTAAGGTCTTGAAATATAATGACATAGGTGGACAATATGCAAATGTGCGTTTTGATACGAATCAGAATTTAGATTTATCATTAAAAAATTCATTTACGTTTAAAATTTATGTTCCTTCATCTGGTCTAACAGGTAACCAAACTAATAAAGTTTCTTTAAAACTTCAAAATGGCTCACTCCCTCAACCTTGGACTACACAAAGTGAAATCATTAAGAATATTTCTCTAAATGAATGGCAAGAAATTACTTTTGATTTTGAAAACGATAATTACATCAATTTAGACCCTTCTTCACCACCCCCAATAACTAGGACAGATTTTAATAGAGTGTTAATTCAAGTAAATGGAGAAGATAATTATGATCATGTTGAGGCTTTTGTTGATGATTTTATTTTTGAAGAATCAGAAGGTGATGATGATCCTATTTTTAATAATTTAGTTTGGTCAGATGAATTTAACTATTCAGGATCTGTAGATTCAAATAAATGGCATCATCAGGTTATCCCAATAATTAATGGTACAGATTGGGCCAATGGAGAACAACAGCATTATACTAACCGAATATCAAACTCATATGTCAATAATGGATCATTAAAGATTAAGGCTATTAGAGAAAATTACACTTATAATAATGTTACCAAACTCTATACTTCAGCCAGATTAAATTCAAAGTTTGCATTCAAATATGGAAGGGTAGATGTTCGGGCTAAATTACCTGCTGAAGCCGGAACGTGGCCTGCTTTTTGGACATTGGGAGCCAATATTAATGAAATAGGAAATTATTTTGGAAATACGTATGGAAGTGTTGGTTGGCCAAATTGTGGAGAAATTGATATTATGGAGCAAAATGGATGGAATAAAACCAATCTTATAGGTCATCTCCATTATTCCAATTCCAACACTAATAGTTATCAAAACGAAGGAGGTACAACATATGTAGCTAATTCAAGTGGTGAATATCATATTTATTCACTGATTTGGACAGAGAACACTATTCAAATTTTATTGGATGACGTTGTCTTTTTTGAAAGAGAAAACTCTCAAGAAATTCCTTACGACAATCCACATTATTTACTTCTAAACATAGCTATGGGAGGAAATCTAGGAGGTAATATTCCTAGTGACTTTTCTGAATCTATCATGGAAATTGATTATGTAAGAATTTATGAAGAAAGTTCTTTGTCATCCTCAGATTCTACTATAGAAGGTATGTTAGTTTATCCAAACCCTACAGAAAATAGTATAAAAGTGAAAGTTCCTCCAGATTTAATTGGAACAAATTTGAAAATTTATTCCTCATTAGGTCGAAAATTATCTTCTTACACACTTTCTAGTACAGATTCTTTATTTGATATTTCTTCTTTTAAATCTGGAATTTATTTTTTAAGATTTGAATCTAAATTAGGTGTGTACACCAAAGAAATTATTAAAAAATAATTTTGGTATTAAAATGTCAGTTTAAAAATTCAATTAACCTAAGATTTTTGCCATTTGAGCTTGTAATTCAGTCGCTTTTATTGATGCCGCTTTTGCAAAATCAGCTTCTTTTGAAGCATATAGTATCCCTCGAGAAGAATTGATTAATAATCCAACTTGATTATTCATTCCGTATTTACAAACTTCTTGTAAATTTCCTCCTTGAGCTCCTACACCAGGAACTAATAAAAATGAATCAGGAATAATTTTTCTTATATCTGCTAAATAGGATGCTTTAGTAGCACCTACAACATACATTAAATTTTCAGCGTTATTCCAACTTTTAGAAGTTTCTATTACTTGTTTGTAGATTTCCTTTCCTTCACTTTCTATAGTTTGAAAATCAAAGGCACCAGAATTAGAGGTTAGCGAAAGTAAAATAGTGTGTTTATTTTTAAAGGCTAAGAATGGTTCTACAGAATCTTTTCCCATATAGGGTGCTACGGTTATACTGTCAAACAATAAATCATCAAAAAATGCTTTAGCATACATGCTCGATGTATTTCCAATATCTCCACGTTTTGCATCTGCAATAGTGAAAATTTCAGGATGTTTATCATTGATATATTTGATTGTTTTTTCTAAAGAGATCCATCCTTTAATTCCATAGGCCTCATAAAAAGCAGTATTGGGTTTGTATGCGACACATAAATGATGAGTGGCATCTATAATAGCTTTATTAAACTCAAAAATAGGATCTTCTTTTTTTAAAAGAAAAGATGGGATTTTATTTAAATCTACATCTAAACCAATGCATAGAAATGATTTCTTTTTTTGAATCTGAGTTACAATCTCTGCTGTAGTCATCTGTCTTTTTAAAAGTTATACAAAGGTACATATTTTTAAGACTTTCTGTTATCTTTGTTTCAGAGTCATTCTACATGTTACAATTTATACTTAATAAGTTTTTTTATGGGGTTTTAACACTTTTTGGAGTTGTTACTGTTATTTTCTTATTATTTAATGTTTTACCTGGAGATCCAGCAAGAATGATGCTAGATCAAAGAGAAGATTCTGAGCAATTACAAAATATTAGAAAAAAATATGGCTTTGACCAATCATTAACTACTCAATATATTTATTATTTAAATGATGTATCTCCACTATCAATTCATTCAAATAAAACAGAGGATTATACTTTTTTAAATACTGGAAAATATTCTTATAAGACACTTTTTTCTGTTGGTGAATTTACACTAGTTTTAAAGTACCCCTATTTAAGAGAATCATTTCAGAAAAATGGAAAAAAAGTGTCAGAAGTTATATCTGAAACCCTTCCAAATACTGCTGTTTTAGCACTATTTGCAATTTCTATAGCAATTGTTGTTGGAATCTTTTTTGGGATTTTATCAGCAGTTCATAAAGATACTTGGTTTGATAGAGTAATTGCCGTAATCAGTACTTTTGGAATGAGTGTTCCCTCATTTTTTTCCGCCATTTTATTTGCATGGATATTTGGTTTTCTTTTACATAATTTAACAGGTTTAGAAATGACTGGTAGTTTATATGTTGTTGATGATTTTGGAGAACATATAACTATGCAGTGGAAAAATTTAATTCTACCAGCGCTAGTTTTAGGTATTCGACCCTTAGCTGTTATTGTTCAATTAATGAGAAATTCATTGTTAGAAGTTTTAAGTCAAGATTATATCAGAACAGCAAAAGCTAAAGGCTTAACTAAGTATCAAGTCATAAAAAACCATGCATTAAAAAATGCATTAAATCCGGTTATAACAGCTGTTTCAGGATGGTTTGCTTCTATGTTAGCGGGAGCAGTGTTTGTTGAATATATTTTTAATTGGAATGGGCTTGGAAAAGAAATTGTAAATGCTTTAAATACCCTAGATTTACCCATAATTATGGGGAGTGTATTGGTAATAGCCACTTTGTTTATCATCATAAACATATTGGTAGATATTATGTATAGTTGGTTAGATCCTAGAATTAGACTTAAATAGATAGAATGAAACAACTAGGTTTATTATTCTTATTTCTTATCATCGGTTGTCACAATCCTACTCGCTTTTCAAAAGAAGCATTAAATGAAAAATTTGTTAGTATTTCACAGCAAGACGTAACATTTCAAAATATCTTAAAAAAACACCAAGGAAATAAAATTTTAATAGACATATGGGCCTCCTGGTGTAGAGACTGTATCATAACTTTACCAGAACTAAAACAATTACAACAAGAAAACCCTAAAGTTCATTTTGTTTTTCTTTCACTCGATAAAAGCAAAGAACGTTGGGTAAAAGCTACAGATCGTCTGAAGATAAAAGGAGACCATTATTTTATGGCTGAGGGTAAAAAGGGAACGTTTGGAAAGTTTTTAGGTCTATGGTGGATTCCTAGATACATGGTGATCAATGAATCTGGAGAAATAACATTATTTAAGGCAACAAAAATTACAGATAAAAACATTCTTAATGCCCTTAAATTTAAGTAAATTAGCCGCTTTTAAAATTATAAAAACATGAGAAATAATATCGTTGCAGGAAATTGGAAAATGAATAATGATGCAACTCAAACCCAGGCATTAATTAATGATTTAAACAAAGCTCTAAAGAAGGTTTCTATAAATTGTAGAGTTCTAATTTCACCTACATCTATTAATTTAACTTCTGCGGTAGCATTAACTCAAGATTCTGTAATTGAAGTTTCAGCTCAGAATATGCACCAAGCTAAAAGTGGAGCTTTTACTGGAGAGATTTCTGCAGGAATGCTAAACGATGTGGGTGTGAAATCTGTAATTTTAGGGCATTCAGAAAGAAGAACCTACTTTGGTGAAGATGATCAAATCTTAACCGAGAAAGTAGCTTCTGCTCTTGAAAATAATTTGGAAGTAATTTTTTGTTTTGGAGAATCATTAGAAGATCGTAAGTCAGAGAATCATTTTAAAGTTGTAGAAAGTCAATTAAAAAACACTGTTCTTTCTTTAAATGCAGCCTCATGGGAGCATATTGTATTGGCATACGAGCCAGTTTGGGCCATTGGAACAGGGGAAACTGCAAGCCCAGAACAAGCTCAAGAAATGCATGCTTATATTAGAAGTTTATTGGTGTCTACTTATGGTATATCTGTTGCTGAAAATGTTTCTATCTTATACGGAGGAAGTGTGAAGCCAACGAATGCCAAAGAAATTTTCTCTAAAGAAGATGTAGATGGTGGATTAATTGGAGGTGCTTCTTTGAAAGCAACTGACTTTACAGGAATTATCACTGCTTTTTAATACCCTCTGCTTTCTATGGATGCCATTTATATAGCCTATGAATTTAAAGTATCACCTAAAGGGCCTGCTATAGAAATGCTTATTGCTCAGCTTGGGAGTATAGGCTTTGAAAGTTTTGTAGAAAATGAAGGTGGAGTAACAGCATTCATTCAAAAAAAAGAATGGAATTCAAATAAAGTAGAGGATTTATACCTCTTAAATTCTAATGAGTTTCATATCACATTTAAATATAATGAAATTGAGCAAACAAATTGGAATGAGGAATGGGAAAAAAACTTTAATCCAATTCAAGTAGATAATCTAGTTAGTATTCGTGCTCCATTTCATAATAATCCCTATTTAAAATTTGATATAGTTATAGAACCTAAAATGAGTTTTGGGACAGGTCATCATGAAACTACTCATATGATGATTCAACATTTACTAACCCTAGATTTAGAGCGTAAAAAAGTGCTTGATATGGGATGTGGAACGGGTATTTTAGCAATTTTTGCAGAAATGAAAGGAGCTAGACCTGTAGATGCAATAGATATAGATAAATGGTGTTATGAAAATTCTTTAGAAAATGTTCAGAGGAATAATTGTCATCATATAAAAGTATGTCAAGGAGATGCTTCTATACTAAAAGAAAAATATGATGTAATTATAGCTAATATTAATAGAAATATTTTGTTATCTGATATCGAAACTTATACAGATTGTTTATATGAAAACGGGATTTTATTGCTCAGTGGATTTTATAAGGAAGATATTACCATTATAGAAGAAGAAGTAACTAAGTTTGGATTAACTTTTGAAAAAATGATACAAAAGAATAATTGGGTAGCCTTAAAGTATATGAAACCATGAAAATTTTTTCATAAATTTGTAAAGATGAGTACTAAAGAAAAAATTAAAGAAGAAGTAGTCGTTTTAGACAAGGAAGTAAATCAACATCACATAGTGTTACACAATGATGAGGTTAATACATTTGATTTTGTAATAAACTCCTTAATTACGGTTTGCGAACATACAGAAGAGCAGGCAGAACAATGTACTTGGTTGGTCCATTTTAAAGGAAAATGTACCGTAAAAACGGGAGAGCTTAAAGAATTAGAACCCCGCTGTTCTAAATTGTTAAGCCTAGGGCTTTCTGCAGAATTAATATAAGATGGAAAATATTTTTAAGTATTTTGATTTTTCTCCTTTCAAAAAAGACAATTCAAATGCTTTTAACGGAAATCAGATTTCATTTACAGAACTAAATGCTCAGCACTTTCTCATATTTGAGAAAGAGCAAGCTATTTTTAATTTATATGTGTCTAAATACTCAAAAAAAGTAGACATTGGTATAAAACCTCCTGAAATTTTAGAGCTTCTTGTTGCTAATTATGATAAGAGTAATCCTGATCACAGAGTCGCTTTAAGAAGATATTTAGGATAGTAATTTTATTTTAAACCAACATATTATGATGTGTCAAAATTTAAAAGTTAACTCACAAATCATTTTAGTCTTTTGTCTATTTTTTTTCAATTGTAGTCAAAACAAGAGCTGTGAGTTTTTAGATGATAATAATCAATTATTAAAACCAGTTGTTTTAAAAAAATTTGAAAATGATGTTCTCAAGGTTTTTAAAAATGCTGCTATAGAAGTTACTGTCAATGCATATCTAATTAATGAAGAGTTAGATTCAGTCTCTAAAAATTATTATACAGCAAATTTAATTTCCAACTATTCTAACCAGAGTATGTCTCAATACTCATCAGCATTTCTTGAAATATATTGCGATTCAATTGCTAGAATTAGATCTAAGCCTGTATCAAGATTTGAATTTGAAGAGTTGATTAATAAATAATATTCATATGAAATATTTAATTTTAATCACTGTTTTTTTTCATGCAACACACCTGATCAAAGCCCAGAAAGTTTATTCAGTAGATAAAGACTACAAGGCAGATGTTAAAGTTTTTGTTGTAAATTCAGATTACAAAGCAGATTTATTGGTGTATAAGGTCTCTTCAGATTACAAAGCAGGTGAAAACGATGGAAAATGGTTTTTTACAAATGCTGATTATAAATCAGATAAGAAAATTTATTTTGTAAATGCTGCCTATAAATCTGACCTTAAAATCTATTTTGTAGAATATGCTTATAAAGCGGGTTGGAAAAACAAATCTAAAATACATTTATTGTATTAAAATTCTAAGCTCTTTTAATATTTAAATTTAGTCTTTAATAACAACTAATAATTTTTTTATTATATTTAAATACTATTAATTTTAAATTATTTATGATGAATTCAAAAACAATATTTACGATTTGCGCTACTTATAACCTAATAGTTGGATTGATGTTATATTTTATGGCTGAACAAATTGCTTTGCAAAGTGGAGCTGATGCTACGAGTTTAGTTGCTGCTGCTGGAGGGAATATGAATACAGCCACTGTATTTTTAGGGCTTGGTATTTTAACCTTTATGATTAGAGGAATAAAAGGGGAAGATGCTAAAAAAGGATTAACTGGATGGGGTTTAGCCGGCTCTGTAATCTTATTGGATCTAGTATATAGAATGGTAACTAACGATAACTTCAGCCCACCTCTATATTTTTTAATTTCTGGAGCTTTAGTTGTTGCATTTTCATTTTATGGGGCATCTAAATCTTAAATTTAAATAGCATATACAGAATTAAACCCCGAACACTTTCTTGATTTTTAAAAAAGAAAAAGAGTTTTACAATCTATATGTAACTAAAAACAATAGTAAAAGCGACATTGGAACCAACTCTATAGAAATTTTAGAACTTATTGTAACCAATTATTATAAGAGCAATTCAGAACATCGAGTTGCTCCAAGAAAATATCTCGATTAAGGTGTCTTAAAAATACAAATTCTGGTATTATTTCTTTTTAATCTAAATAAGAATTTTCTCAAAAAACCTATTTAAATTGTTTCTAAACACTAATGATTATATTTTTATATAAAAATTAATAGACATGGAAAATTTATTTTTAAGTAACAGTTGTGTAAATTGTGATAATTTTACAAAATCGTCATCTTGCGATTTTCATAAAATAGAGGTAAGTGAAATCTATACTTGTGAGTCTTTTGAGAACAGTCCTTCCTAGAATACTTAGTTAAACTCCTCAATAAATCACAAAAAATTAATTAAACCTTAGGCTTATAAGCCTAGGGTTTTTTTATATTCATATGATAGGGCCTATCGATAGTTTAATTAGTGACAATGACAGGATTATTTTATGATACTGATAAAGCTCCGCTTTGAAAATCAAAACCTTTGAAAATCAAAAAAGCAAGCTTTGCTGTAAGTAAAAAATATTTCTTTTATGCTGAGGGGTAGCTCCGCTGATCCTAAAACCTCCGTTTTGAAAATAGTCCAAATAAAAAAACGCCCAAGCAAGCTTGGCGATAAGTAAAAAGTCTTTATTTTATGTTGAGGAGTAGCTTCGCTGATCCTGATAAAGCTCCGCTTTGAAAATCAAAACCTTTTAAAATCAAAACCTTTTAAAATCAAAAAAAAGCAAGCTTTATGATTTTGCTTGCTTTTGATTTATTCGTGACCATGACAGGATTCAAACCTGTAACCTCTTGAGCCGTAATCAAGTGCGCTATTCAGTTGCGCCACATGGCCAAATCGGGTGCAAATATAGTAGTGTTTTTCTTATTTAGAAAGCCTTGACGGTCTTTTTTATAAATTTATTTCTTTTTTAAAAGCATTCAGAATAGGTTCAGATTTTTCCAAATCTTTTTTAAGTATGTATAATTCTACTGAATCCATTGAGGAACCAAAACCTGCTAACCTTGCAGATTCTGGATGATTTTTTACCATGGAGGTAATGTCATTCTCTGCTAATAGGTTTCTTATACTATTAATGATAATTAGTGAACTTGTATATATTTTTAAGTATTCTGTTTTCATAGTCGTAAATTTTAATCTAACGAATTTAGTGTTACATAACTTCTCCATCCAACAATAACCAACTGAATTTTTGATGCTTTTGCAAGATCCAATCTTTTTTTTGTGAAAGAAGGAAGAATAGCTTTATTAAGCTTTGCTAATAATTTAAAAATTTCTTTTTTCATTTAATATAGGTTCTTATTCAAATATAATGAAAAATAATAGCGTAATAATCTCATTACTTTTTTTATAGTAAGGAAGTCTGAATTAGTATTATTTTCTCATGATAATTAATTTAGTATAAAATTTAATAGTTTCTGTTTTATGATAATTGTATTCTAGAATATTAAATATGATAAAACGATGAGTGATAGTTCAATAATTTTTAAAGCAAATGTGATCATGTATTTTAGTTTTTTAAGATTAAATAATTAATAATTCTAGAATTGTTTAATTAATATATACTATTGCAATCATATTCAACAAGTAAAAACAATAGAAAAGATGTAATTAATTTTACATTTATTAGTATATAGTGTAAAATAGTTTATTTATGTAAGTTACTTTACTACAAATAAGTTAAAAAATTAAATACTTTAAGCTATTTATATTATATTATGTAATAAAATAAAGGCTTTTTAGGGTGGTTTTTAAAAAAAAACATCTGTTGAAACCTATTTTTAGATCAAATCCATCTTTTTGGATATAAGAAACGGATAAAAATGTATCTTCGTTCAAAAAATAAAACATGAGTTTTTTTTTAATTTTAACAGGCTTTATTTTATTAATTTTAGGAGGAAATTGGCTGTTAAAATCGGCAGTATCTATCTCTTTGAGCTTACAAATTCCAAAAATTATTATTGGGATGACAGTGGTTTCTTTTGCAACTTCTGCCCCCGAACTAATTGTGAGTATTAAAGCTGCTTTAAATGGGTATTCAGATTTAGCTTTAGGTAATGTTATTGGCTCTAATATTGCCAATTTAGCTTTGGTGCTAGGAATTACTTTATTAATTGCAGGGATGGATGTTCAGAGAAGTTTTTTTACAACCAATTGGCCAGTAATGATGATTTCTTCCATATTATTGTTTTTCTTTCTCTGTAACGATTATTTAATATCTGATTTTGAAGGCCTTATTTTTGTTCTTTTTTTACTTTTTTTCTTAGTATATCTATTTCGTTTCCAAAATCAAGATATTATTGATGACATACCTGAAGATGTAGATTTATTGCCAGTATATAAGACGTTTACATTGTTTATTATAGGTAGTCTTAGTTTGTGGGCAGGCTCAGAGATGTTAATTACAGGGGCTACAGACTTAGCGATCACCATTGGAGTAAGTGAGAGGTTCATAGGTGTTACCGTTGTGTCAGTTGGAACTAGTATTCCTGAATTAGCAGCATCAATCATAGCAGTTCTTAAAAAAGAAAAAGCAATTTCTTTAGGTAATCTAGTAGGCTCTAATATTTTTAATATTCTTGCTGTCGTTGGAATTACTTCGTTAATTACTCCGATACTTGCTAATGATAATGTAATCTATACAAATGATATTTATTGGATGTTATTAGTATCTATGGTGCTTCCAATTTTAGTTTTATTACCAAAAAAAATGGAGCTAAAAAGAAAAAGTGGTGTGGTTCTTCTACTGATTTACATCGCTTTTTTATACCAAACTATTTCATAAAAAAAACCACAAAAATAAATTTGTGGTTTGTATATAATTTTCAAAACCTATTAGCTAATGTTAGCTGATTTTACAGTTTTAATAATTCTTCCTGCTATTTTGTATGGATCTCCATTTGAAGCAGGTCTTCTGTCTTCTAACCATCCTTTCCAGCCTTTTTCTACAGTAATAATAGGAATTCTTATCGAAGCCCCTCTGTCTGATACTCCGTAAGAGAAATCGGTTATGGCAGCTGTTTCGTGATCACCAGTCAAACGTTGATCATTAAATTCTCCATATACAGCGATATGTTCTTTCACAACAGGTCTAAATGCTTCACATATTTTCTCATAAGTTTCTTGAGAACCACAAGTTCTCAAAACAGTGTTAGAGAAGTTTGCATGCATACCTGAACCATTCCAATCTAGATCTTTTCCTAGAGGTTTTGGATGGTAGTCTATATAGTAACCATATTGTTCAGTTAATCGATCTAATAAATAACGAGCAATCCATATTTCATCACCAGCTTTTTTCGCTCCTTTTGCAAATAATTGAAATTCCCACTGTCCTGAGGCAACTTCTTGATTAATTCCCTCAAAGTTTAATCCAGCATCAATACATAAATCTGCATGTTTTTCTACTAGCTCTCTTCCATGAGTGTTTTTTCCACCTACAGAACAGTAATACATTCCCTGAGGAGCAGGATATCCACCAATTGGAAAACCAAGAGGTAATTGTGTTTTGGTATCCATGATAAAGTATTCTTGCTCAAAACCAAACCAAAAGTCATTATCTTCATCTTCAATGGTAGCTCTTCCATTAGATACATGAGGTGTACCATCAGCATTTAAAACTTCAGTCATTACCAAAAAACCATCTCTTCTTGATGGATCAGGATAAATAGCAACAGGTTTTAATAAACAATCTGAAGAACCTCCAGAGGCTTGTTTAGTTGATGAACCATCGAAAGACCATATTGGACAATCTTCTAATTTTCCGCTAAAATCATTTTCGACTTTAGTCTTGCTTCTCATGTTTTGAGTTGGATAGTAACCGTCTAGCCAAATGTACTCTAATTTAGACTTGCTCATATTGTAGTTTAGTGAATTAATTAATTACAAATATATAACGAAAACAAGTTTTAAAACTTATAAAATTTATTGAAAATGATTTTTTTTTTAAAACTTTATTCACAATTATTAAATTGCTAATAAAGAGAGCTTTAGAATTGATTTTCTTTAAAAAAAACACTAAATATTAAGAATTTAAAAACAGGTTTTTTCAACAAAAAATTACTACAACGTTTTCGTTTTAAAAATTTAATACTGAAAAAGAAAACAATCCGTACTTTTGTATAAAATCCTTATATAAATATGAGTCAAGAAGTTTCAAAAAGATATGCTCAAAGAGGTGTTTCGGCTTCCAAGGAAGATGTTCACAATGCCATAAAGAACATTGACAAAGGATTATTTCCAAAATCATTTTGTAAAATTGTACCAGATTATTTGACAAATGACTCTAATTATTGTTTGATAATGCATGCTGATGGTGCTGGAACCAAATCATCTTTAGCATACATGTATTGGAGGGAAACAGGAGACCTTTCAGTTTGGAAAGGAATAGCCCAAGACGCATTAATCATGAATATAGATGATCTGCTTTGTGTTGGTGCTACAGATAATATTATGTTGTCTTCTACCATTGGCAGAAATAAAAACAAAATACCAGGAGAAGTTCTATCAGCTATTATAAATGGAACTGAAGAATTAATAGAAGATTTAAAAAAGTTTGGCATAACGATTCATTCAACAGGAGGAGAAACTGCAGATGTTGGTGATTTGGTAAAAACAATTATTGTTGATTCTACAGTAACTGCTAGAATGAAAAGGAGTGATGTCATCGATAACGCAAACATAAAAGCAGGTGATGTAATTGTTGGTTTAGAATCATTTGGACAAGCTACTTATGAGTCTGAATATAATGGAGGTATGGGGTCCAACGGATTAACCTCGGCAAGACACGATGTCTTTCATAAATATTTAGCTGAAAAATATCCTGAGAGCTTTGATGCTTCAGTTCCTGAAGATTTAGTATACTCAGGAAATATAAAATTAACTGATCAAGTAAATAACGCTCCACTTAATGCAGGAAAACTAGTGTTATCTCCAACCAGGACCTATGCGCCAATTATTAAAGAGATTTTATCAAAATATACCTCTGACACCATACATGGGATGATTCATTGTTCAGGTGGTGCTCAAACAAAGATTCTTCATTTTGTAGATGATTTACATATTGTTAAAGATAATATGTTTTCAGTGCCACCCTTGTTTAAACTAATTCAAGAGCAGTCAAATACAGATTGGAAAGAAATGTATCAAGTATTTAATTGTGGGCATAGAATGGAAATTTACACATCACCTGAAGTTGCAGAAGACATCATAAATATTTCTAAATCATTTCAGGTAGATGCAAAAATTATTGGTAGAGTAGAAGCTTCTGACTCTAAGATGTTAACTATTCAAAGTGAATACGGAACTTTTAAATACTAATATTTAAAGCGTTTTTTTAAGCGAATTAATATCATAAAAATCGTAAATTCGCTCACCAAGTAAAACAAGTCCATGTTAGATAAATTAAGAATTGTTAAGCAGCGTTATGATGAGGTTTCTGATTTGATTATTCAACCAGAAGTTATTATGGATCAGAAGCGTTACGCACAATTAATGAAAGAATATAAAGACCTAGGAGATGTTGTTAAGAGGGGTGAAGAATATCAAATATTATTAAATAATATAGACGAAGCAAAAGAAATTATTTCTGATGGATCAGATCTAGAAATGGTTGAAATGGCTAAGATTGAAATGGACGAGGCCTCTGGTAGAATTCCTGAATTAGAAGATGAAATTAAATTTTTATTAATCCCTAAAGACCCTGAAGATTCTAAAAATGCAGTTGTAGAATTACGTGCAGGGACAGGGGGAGATGAAGCGAGTATTTTTGCAGGAGATCTATTTAGAATGTATACAAAATATTGTGAAGGTAGAGGATGGAAAGTGTCTACTGTTGATTTTAGCGAAGGAACAAATGGAGGATTCAAAGAAATTCAATTTGAAGTTACTGGTCCAGATGTGTATGGAACTTTAAAGTTTGAAGCTGGTGTTCATCGTGTACAAAGAGTTCCTCAAACTGAAACTCAAGGCCGTGTTCATACTTCAGCTGCTACTTGTATGGTATTCCCTGAAGCAGAAGAATTTGATGTAGAGATCAATCCAAAAGAAGTAAGAATTGATTTTTTCTGTTCTTCTGGACCTGGAGGGCAATCTGTAAATACAACGTATTCAGCTGTTCGTTTAACACATATTCCAACAGGTTTAGTTGCTCAGTGCCAAGATCAAAAATCACAACACAAAAACAAAGAAAAAGCCTTTAAAGTGTTACGATCTCGCTTGTATGATATGGAATTGGCAAAGAAAAATGCAGCTGATGCTGCAAAACGAGGTTCAATGGTGTCTTCAGGAGATCGCTCTGCTAAAATTAGAACCTATAATTATCCCCAAGGTAGAGTTACAGACCATAGAATTGGTTTAACATTGTACGATCTTTCCAATATTGTAAATGGAGATATTCAAAAAATTATTGATGAACTTATGTTGGCTGAAAATACTGAGAAACTCAAAGAACTTGGTGATAGCATATAACTTAAAATACACAAGTCTAATTAAAACTTTCTTTTTTCATTATTTTTTCCTTTAAAATCAAACCCTTTTTTGTTTATTTATTTCATCCTGCAAAAGACGTCCTAATTTTTGTTCTCTAACTAAAGAGCTTCTTCTGAAATCGCTAAACTCATTTTCTAGTTCTTTTAAGCTTTTTTTTGCTTCTGAAGTTATAATAAAACTATGCTTATATTCGAAAAAAGAATACGTTAATAAAAAAATAAGTAATAGTACGGTAATCCAAACAATTAGCTTGTAGATAATTTTACTGAGTTTGATGCCAAACAATGAAATGAGATCAGCTTCTTTTTTTATTGATTTGATATCACTTTTTAAATTGATTAACTCTTTTTTTGTAATATTTAGACTGTCTTTGAGAAAATTATTACGTTTATTTTTTGATTGAAGTACTTTGTACATGTATTTTATAGAATCTAGCGTATTTGCTTTTAGATTTTCAAATAATACTTTTTTAATCACCTTATTTTCTTTGTAATTAGAAGAAACTCTATAAATTTTATCGAATTGTTCGGAGATTGATGGTGTTTCTTTTATTCTTTCTTGTGAAGAAATGTTACTGGTTATAAAAATTATAACTAGTAGGCTTAGGGGTTTCATAGACAAACTTTTAGGGATTACTAAATTATAAAAAAAAAACCCAAACTTTACGTTTGGGTTTTTTTTTATAAGCGAATTAATAATTTATTTTACTTTTTCAACAATTGCCTTAAAAGCTTCTGGATTGTTCATTGCTAAATCAGCTAAAACCTTACGATTTAACTCTATGTTATTAGCTTTGACTTTACCCATAAACTGAGAGTAAGACATTCCGTGCAAACGAGCGCCAGCGTTAATGCGCATTACCCATAATGAACGAAAGTTTCTCTTATTGTTTTTACGGTCTCTGTAAGCATATGTCATTGCTTTTTCTACCGCATTTTTTGCTACTGTGTAAACGTTTTTTCTACGTCCAAAGTAACCCTTTGCTGCCTTCAAGATTTTTTTTCTTCTATTTCTTGAGGCTACTGAATTTACTGATCTTGGCATAATTCAAATTGTTTTTTGTAGTAGGCGGTCTAAAATAAACACTTAATTGAGCCTAACTCCATGGTTAATAATTAAATTCCCTTAACAATAGCTTATTTTAAAGCTAATTGTTTTTTAATGTTTGGCGCATCAGCTTTATGAACTAAAGTATCATGCGTCAATTTAAGCTTACGTTTTTTAGACTTCTTTGTTAAGATGTGACTTTTAAACGCATGCTTTCTTTTGATTTTTCCAGTACCGGTTAACTTAAATCGTTTTTTGGCACTAGATTTGGTTTTCATTTTAGGCATCTCTCCTTCGTTTTTATTTTCGCTTATTATCTTTATCTGAAAAAAAATTCAGTATTATTTTATTTTCTTTGGAGCGATAAACATAATCATACGTTTACCCTCTAGTTTTGGTAATTGTTCTACTTTACCATACTCTTCTAATTCTTGAGCCAGTTTTAATAGAAGAATTTGACCTTGTTCTTTAAAAATGATAGATCTTCCTTTAAAGAACACAAATGCTTTTAATTTTGCTCCATCTTGTAAAAACTTGATGGCATGTTTTTTCTTGAATTCATAATCATGTTCATCAGTTTGCGGTCCAAAACGAATTTCTTTGATAATTACTTTAGTCGCTTTCGACTTCATAGCTTTATCTCGCTTTTTTTGCTCATACAAGAATTTTTGGTAATCAATAATTTTACAAACAGGAGGCACAGCTTTAGGTGAAATCTCAACCAAATCTAATTCTAGTTCTTTTGCCATCTCTTTAGCCACTGCTAAGGGATAAACATCTACCTTAATATTGTCTCCTACCAACCTAACTTCGTCGACATAACGAATTCTGTCGTTAATTCTATGTTGGTCTTCTTTAATTACTCTTGCTGGTCCTCTAGACCTTTTTCTTCTTATTGCTATGACTTATAAATTTAATCCTGTATTATCAGGGTTCTTACTAATTATGAAATTCTGTTATTGTTTTGCTAATTTCTTTTTTTATCAAAGAAATAAATTCTTGAATACTAAATGTCCCTATATCACCTTCTCCATGTCTTCTGACAGAAACTGTTCCCTCATTTTCTTCCTTTTCACCTAAAATTAGCATAAATGGGATCTTACCTACTTCAGCATCTCTAATTTTTCTCCCAGTCTTCTCGCTTCTACTATCTACGAGCGCGCGAATTTCGGAATTTTCTAACAAATGTAAAACTTTTTCGGTATATATTTGATATTTATCGCTGATAGGGAGTATAATAACTTGATCTGGCATCAACCATAAAGGGAAATTTCCACCAGTATGTTCCAATAATATGGCTATAAATCTTTCCATTGAACCGAATGGAGCTCTGTGAATCATTACAGGTCTATGCAATTGGTTGTCACGTCCTTTATAGGTTAAATCAAAACGTTCAGGTAAATTATAATCAACCTGAATGGTGCCTAATTGCCAGTTTCTTCCCAAGGCGTCTTTTACCATAAAATCTAATTTAGGTCCATAGAATGCTGCTTCTCCAGATTCAATTACAAAATCTAATTCTTTATCTTTTGCTGCATTTATAATGGCCTGCTCAGCTTTATCCCAGTTTTCTTTTCCACCTATGTATTTTTCAGGAGTTTCATGATCTCTAACAGAAACTTGGGCAGTAAAGTTCTTGAAACCCAAAGAGGTAAAAACATATAAAACTAAATCGATCACATTTTTAAATTCTTGATCGAGTTGTTTTGGAGTACAAAAAATATGTGCATCATCTTGAGTAAAACCTCTTACACGAGTTAACCCATGTAATTCACCACTTTGTTCATATCGATACACTGTTCCAAATTCTGCATATCGCTTTGGTAAATCCTTGTAGGAGTAAGGCTTGAAGTTGTAAATTTCACAATGATGAGGGCAATTCATGGGTTTCAACAAGAATTCTTCGTTTTCTTTAGGTGTGTTTATAGGTTGAAAACTATCCTCTCCATATTTTGCATAATGACCAGAAGTAACATATAATTCCTTTTGACCAATGTGAGGAGTCATGACCATTTCATAACCGGCTTTCTTTTGAGCAACTTTTAAGAAATCTTCTAAACGACTTCTTAAAGCAGCCCCTTTTGGAAGCCATAATGGTAATCCAGCTCCAACTTTTTGAGAAAAAGTGAATAATTCTAATTCTTTTCCTAATTTTCTATGATCTCTTTTTTTTGCTTCTTCTAATAATTCCAAATACTCAGTGAGCATCTTTTGCTTTGGAAATGATATTCCATACAAGCGAGTCAGTTGATTATTTTTTTCATCACCTCGCCAGTATGCACCAGCAACATTCATAATTTTTATTGCTTTTATTAATCCGGTGTTAGGAATATGTCCACCACGACACAAATCAGTAAAATTGCTATGATCACAAAAGGTAATATCACCATCAGTTAATCCTTCGATCAATTCGACTTTATATGGATTATTTTCTTCCTTATATAATGCCAAAGCATCTGCTTTGGAAACTGATCGCATTTTAAATTCGTGTTTGCCTCTGGCTAATTCCAAAAACTTTTTTTCAATTTGTTGAAAATCCTTTTCAGAAATTACTTTATCACCTAAATCTATATCATAATAAAACCCATTTTCTATAGCTGGCCCTATTGTCAATTTAGCCTTCGGATGAAATTCTAAAATAGATTCAGCTAAGACGTGAGCGGATGAATGCCAAAATGCTTTTTTACCTTCAGGGTTATTAAAAGAGTAGAGTATTAAAGCTCCATCGGTGGTTAAAGGAGTATTGGTCTCAACAGTTATACCATTGAAACTGGCTGATATAATACTTCTAGCCAATCCCTCACTAATACTTTTTGCAACGTCTATTGGACTAATATTTCTTTCAAACTCTTTAATACTACCATCAGGTAAAGTAATTTTTATCATTTTGGAATTTATATTTATAATAATAGCGACAAAGATATCAGAAAACTAGAATGAACACAATTAAATAAAATAAAGTTTTGCTAGATGGAATTAATTATTTTTCGTTTTAAGTGTATGATGTTTAAATAGTTATCATTTTCACATAAATAATAGACAGTTTTCTTGTTTGTTTTTTCAAATAAATGGTATCTTTGCGTCCCGTTTTGGGGGTATGGGTTTAGTTAATTTGTATTTG
>CBFHOD010000032.1:0-24308 GCA_965657365.1 Flavobacteriaceae bacterium | reverse complement strand
TATTAACACTTCCGCGAGAAATTCCTTCATTAAATTTAAATCCACTATCAAATGATGCCACACCAAATACACTTAATTTAGTTTCTTCCCCTAATTCATATGAATCTCCTAATTTTATTGATATACTCTTATTGATAGGAGCATTAGACTCTGTTCTATTCCAACTAGTGTTAAAATTGTAATTATTTAAAGGGAAAGAAGGAATTCCAATATCATAGAACCCTGACGTGTTTGGTCCATCATTTAAATAAAATGTATCTTGAGAATTAGCTTCTGAATTTATACCGGAACCAATTGCTATTTCAAAAAATCCTTTTCCTGTATATTTTTTTGATGAAATGTCTACGTTTGCCCCGCTAAAATCTCCAAAGTTTTTTGGATTAAACGTTTTATCTATGGAAATGAATTCAATGATATCTGTTGAAAAAATATTTAAATCAATATTTTTATTTGAAGGATTGTTTGAGGGAAGTGGCAATCCATTTAACGTGGTAACATTATATCGATCTCCAAGGCCTCTAACAAAAATAGCACCAGAACCCTGTTGTTTAGAGATTCCAGTAGTTTTAGTTAAGGCGGTGGCTACATTACTTACCCCTTTTTTACTTAACTCTTCTACTCCAATTTTTTGATCTATTGTAACCGCTTTTCGTTGGTCCATTAGCAAAGCACTTTCTTTTTGCTTACTTGTGTTTGCTTTTAGTTTGACCTCTTCAAGAGCAACTCCTTCCGCAGCCTCCAAAGTTCTATTAATAATTACTGTTTCTCCAGACTTAATTAATACAGGTACTTCTAAGGTTTTGTAGCCTAAAAAATCAAACATTATTATATAAGAACCTGGAGCAACTGACAAGGTAAAAACACCTTCTAGATCTGTTTCTGTTCCAGTAGATGTTCCTTTAATAACAACACTAGCAAAAGACAGAGGCTCATTGCTCATTTCTTTATCTAATAACTTACCAGTAATAGTCCCATTTTCTTGTGCATTTACTAATTGACAAATGACGAAAGCAACAATACATAAAAAATTTTTCATTTATTCTAATTGAGTTTATTTATCCAACAAAAGTCACGTTGTTTTGTAAAGTAAATGTTACTCATGTATTACGATTCAGTTACAGCAACGTTAACAGAACGTTACCGGGTTAAATGATTGTTAAGCAACTGGTATTTAGTTTAGATTCGCTATTTTTGGTGTAACTTATTTATAAAACAATGATGAACAAACGTGATGTTAAAATTCTTTTAGTTGACGACGAACCTGATATATTAGAAATTGTAGGATACAATTTAAAAAATGAAGGATATCAAGTGTATACTGCAAACAATGGGGTTGAAGCTTTAAAATCAGCAAAAAAAATCACTCCAAATTTAATTTTACTAGACATTATGATGCCAGAAATGGATGGCATTGAAACTTGTGAAAAAATAAGAGCAATAAAAGGTTTAGAAAATACTTTAATAGCCTTTCTAACAGCCAGAAATGAAGATTACTCTCAAGTTGCTGGTTTTGATGCAGGCGCAGACGATTACATTACCAAACCCATTAAACCAAAAGTTTTAATTAGCAAAGTAAAATCGCTTTTACGAAGGTTAAAAGCTTCAAGTCAGCGAGACTCTATAGTTGAAGTGGGAAATATCACTATTAATAGAGAAGAATATTTAGTGTTAAAAGACAAGGAAAAAATTTTCTTACCTAGAAAAGAATTTGAATTATTATCATTACTAACATCAAAACCAGGAAAAGTTTTTAAACGCGAAACTATCCTTGATAGGGTTTGGGGAAATGAAGTTGTTGTTGGTGGAAGAACTATTGATGTTCATATCAGAAAATTAAGAGAAAAAATAGGAGATAAGCGTTTTAAAACCATAAAAGGAGTTGGTTATAAATTTGTAATTGATACCGAAGAAAAATAAGTTGAATTACTTATGAAACTAAAAAAGACGAACTCTTTTTCTTTATTATCATCAGTGTATCTTTCTATTTCTATTGTATTGATAGGCGCACTCATGTATTTTCTTTTACCTGAAGACAAAAAGTTACTTAGTCTTATTATTTTTTTTCCTACAGTTTTTATTGTTTTTTTTTTAATAATTCAATACAGAACAGAACAATTCATTTATGATCGATTAAAAAAAATATATGACGAAGTTTCTATCCTAAATGAAGACGAATTTATAAGAGCTTCTGCAACTTCAGATGTAGATTCTTTATCTAATAGTGTTAAAAATTATGTTCAGGGTAAAAGAATTGAAATTAAAAATCTTACGGAACGAGATTCTTTTAGAAAAGACTTTTTAGGAAATGTATCTCATGAATTAAAAACACCTCTTTTTACAGTTCAAGGGTATATTCTTACTCTCATTGAAGGAGGAATAAATGATGAATTAATAAGAGATAAGTATCTAGGAAGAGCTAATAAAGGGGTTGATAGGTTGGTTGCTATTGTCAAAGATTTAGATATGATTGCAAAATTAGAAACCGAAGGTTTAAAATTGAATTATGAAGTTTTTAATATCATTGATCTCATTCAAAATGTTTTTGATTTATTTGAAATGAGGGCTAAAAAAAGAAAAATTACGTTACAACTTGATAAAGTTTATGAATTCCCTGTTTTTGTAAAAGCAGACAAAGAACGTATAGAGCAGGTTTTAATTAATTTGATTGTGAACTCTATAAAGTATGGGAATACAAATGGCATAACAACTGTTGGAGTTGAATCTTATTCTAAAAACGAATTTATCATAAAAATAATTGATAATGGCGAAGGAATTAAACAAGAGCATATTCCTCGGTTGTTTGAACGCTTTTATAGGGTAGATCAAAGTAGATCTAGAGAACAAGGTGGTTCTGGTCTTGGCCTATCCATTGTAAAACATATTGTTGAGGCACACAATGAAACCATGCTCATAAATAGTGTTTTTAAGGAAGGTTCAGAATTTTCTTTTACTCTAAAAAAGGCTAAATAATGTGTTTTTATTCTACTAAGTCAAATCCAATATCTTTTCTATAATTCATTTTATTAAAATGAATTGCATCAATACTTTCATACGATAGTTTTAATGCTTTTTCAATTGACTCAGCTATTGAGGTAACTGCAATGACTCTTCCTCCATTAGTAACAACAGTATTGTTTTTTATTTTAGTCCCTGCATGAAAAATAATAGAATTTTTTATAGTTTCAAGACCTGAAATTAATTTTCCTTTTTCGTATGCTTCAGGGTATCCGCCAGACACTAACATAACAGTGGTTGCAATTTTCTCAGTTACAGAAAATTCTTTTTCATGTAAATTTTGATGAGCAACACCTTCAAACAAATCAAATAAATCAGATTCTATTCTTGGTAAAACAACTTCTGTTTCTGGATCTCCCATTCTTACATTATATTCAACTACCGAGGGGTCTCCATTATTATTCATTAGACCAATAAAAATAAACCCTCTATAATCTATTCCGTCTTTTTGTAAACCAAAAATTGTTGGTTTTACTACTAAATCTTCTACTTTTTGTAAAAAAGCTTTATCTGCAAACGGAACCGGAGAGATCGCTCCCATTCCGCCAGTATTTAACCCTTTATCTCCCTCACCAATTCTCTTATAATCTTTTGCTGAAGGCAATATCTTGTAGTTTATCCCATCTGTGAGAACAAAAACAGACAATTCTATTCCTTTTAAAAATTCTTCAATAACTACAGTAGAGGAAGCATCTCCAAACTTTTGATTGGATACCATTTCTTCTAATTCTACTTTTGCTTGGTCTAATGAATCTAGGATTAAAACTCCTTTCCCAGCTGCTAGACCATCGGCTTTTAGCACATAAGGTGGGGTTAATGTTTCCAAAAATAATTTACCCTCTTGTAAACTTTCTTTTGTAAATGACTTATATTTTGCAGTTGGAATTGCATGCTTTATCATAAACTCTTTAGAAAAATCTTTACTTCCCTCCAACAAGGCTCCATCTTTCTTTGGACCTATTACTGGTATATCTTTCAATTTAGCATCATTAAGAAAAAAATCATGAACTCCATTTACTAAAGGAGCTTCAGGCCCTACAATAACCATTTTAATGCCATGAGCTATTACCGCTTTTTTAACTGCTTCAAAATCTGTAGGATTTATATCAATATTGGTAGCAATTTCTTGAGTTCCTGCATTTCCTGGAGCAACAAAAATTTGGCTTACTTTTTTACTTTGAATAAGTTTGAGAGTAAAAGCATGCTCTCGTCCACCAGAGCCTAAAATAAGTATGTTCATGTTATAATATATTCTATCGCAAAGATAGTTTTCTCTAATTGATTTTACACGCTGCTAAAGACCCCATTTCATAAAATATTTTATGATTGATGAAATATGAATAAAGAATAATCTTAATTCTTTTGAAGAGCCTTTCCGGTGTATGTGTATTATCTCTGTTGCTGGAAAATAAAGCTTTCGTTTGCCAGATACATCTATTTTTTTACAAATGTCTACATCCTCCATATACATGAAATATCGTTCATCAAAACCCTTTAAATCTAAAAAATCTACAGTCTTGAACAACATAAAACATCCCTGGACAAAATCTGGAAAGAAGGGGGTTAATATCCCTTGGTCTCTATATTCCTTTTTTTCTGTATAGGTTTTGAAAAGATTTAAAAATCGACAAAGCAATTCTAAAATTGTTGGAAATTTTCTTGCAGTATATTGCAACTCCCCTGATGGATAGCAAGCTTTGGGTGCTATCATAGAAAGCTGTGTGTCTTTTTGTAGTTGAATTATTAGTTTTTCTAAAATTTTCGATCGAAAACTGATGTCTGGATTTAGGATTAAATGATAATCTGATTGTTGCTTTATACGATCTATAATAGTATTGTGACCTTTTCCAAACCCTAAATTACTCCCAGAAAATATGTATATCATTCGATCTGCATAAATTTTTTCTTTGAGAAAAGCAGTTGGAGAGTTGTCAATAATATAAATTGTTCTTGAAGATGGGTATTCTAAAAAAGTATCAATGATTTTTTGAAGTTCAATAGGGTCATTTTTGTAAACGACTATTGAAGCTGTTATGTGTTTTTCTGCAAGCATTAATATGCGTTTTCTTCACCTTTGAAAACATTAAAAACGGTCATTAAAATAATTTTAACATCTAATAAAAAGGACCAGTTTTCAATATAAAAAATATCTAAACGAACTCTATTTTTAATATCTGACTTCTTTTTTATTTCACCTCGGTAACCACTTACTTGAGCAAGGCCAGTAATTCCTGGTTTTACAGCATGTCTTTTGAAATAATCATCAACATCTTTCTGATATTCTGATGACAATGACGGTAAATGTGGCCTAGGTCCAACAACACTCATGTTACCTTTTATCACATTTAGAAATTGAGGTAATTCATCTATACTTGTTTTTCTTATAATTGAACCAATTTTAGTAACTCTAATGTCATTTTCAACGGCGTGGACGCTATCTGACATTGTATTAATTTTCATAGATCTAAATTTATAGCACACAAATTGTTTGCCGTCTAATCCTTCACGATTTTGCGAAAAGATTAATGGCCCTTTAGATTCAATTTTTATAAGCACCCATAAAATTGGAATTAACCATGTTAAAATAAATAAACAAACTAAACAAGAGAAGAATATATCAAAAATTCTTTTAATAATATAGTTTTCATTGAATTCAAAAGGTAATTTTTTAACGTTTAATACCACTAAAGTATCATCATAAAATTCAATATTTTGATTTTTACTGTAGAGTTTATTTGAATCAGGAATTAATTTTAAGATTATATTATTTGAATTTGAAAAAGATCTAATCTTAGCAATAGTAGTGGTGTTTATTTCTTTTAAAGAGCAATAAATTTCATCTACTGTGTTGTCCAATATAAATTGAAAACTATCTTCTATTGCGCCTAATTTCTCAGTACTAGCTTTGTTAGTAAAGTATCCTAGGTATTTATATCCTAAAGTTTTATTTTGATTAAAAAGTGAGATTATTTTTTTTGAGGAGTCATCAATTCCAATCACAATAACTTTTCTGTAATTTTTTCCAATATTTCGATACCATTTTAATGAAAAGTAAAAGATAATTTTTACTAAAAATGTAGAAAACAATATTGATGTTAATATCAAGAATTGATTATGAATAATAAAACCTTCTTTATAAATTCCAAAGTAAGTAAAGAAGCCCAGAATAAATATGAAGTATTGTTTTGCAGCAAGACTTAATAACCTGAGTAATTTTGTAAATCGATAAACTTGATAATATTTTGTAATTACCGTGGATAAAATCCAAAATAATAGAATATATACAACAAAAGTTTTGTTATAATAATTGGGGTCTGAAATGAAAAAAACTACTAAAAATATTGATATACAATCTATAAATAACTTTAGAGGGGTTATTAGGAATGAATATCTGTATTTCACATGAGTTAATTGAAAAACAAATATAGTATTTAACTTACAATCTTACCAATTAAACTATCGATGTTAAAAAGCTTTTGGGCAATACGTTTTTGTTTGTTTAAATCAATTTCTTGATTTAAGAGTGTTCTGATTGATAACTCAATGATGTGCTTATCCCATGAGGTAATAACTTTTTGAAGTTTATACTCAGTAAAAAGTTGTTCTAATTCACTATTCTTATCTGTAATAACTAAAATTTTAGCTCCTGAAGCCAATATATTTGGTATTTTAGATGGCAACGATCCAGAAGATGTATTTGGTAATTGAGGTACAATTTGGATAGTACTTCTAGTATATAATTCTTGAATCTCATCTTTTTTTACCAAGGGATAAAACCGTATTTTTTTGTTGGTATTTTTCTTTTTTAATTCTTCATATATGGGCCCTTGAGAAAAAAAATAACATATCGTATTGGATATATTATTAGAAATAAACTCATAAACATCAAGTAACTTAAATGGGTTTTGTTTTTCACCTAAAGCTCCAGAATAAACAATATTAAATTGATGCTTTGGAAGAATGTTTTTAAGATGATCTGAACTAGGCTGATCTTTAATTGTTGTAAATGGATATTGAACTTGACACTTTTCTTTAGGAATATTATAAATATTTGAAGCAACATTTTTCATTTCATCGGAAAGAAAAATTAATGTATCGCAGTTTTTAAAACAGAACTTTTCAACCCTTTTTATAAAATAACTTATTAAGTTACTTATAAATCCTTTTTTCTGCAACGAATAAATAATTTGTAAATCATGAATAATTCCAATTTTTTTAATTCCTTTTTTGATAAAAAAAGAAGCACAGTAAAAAGCTAAACTTGGTGGAAAAACAGGAATAATGATGTCTATTTTATGTTGATATTTTTTAATATTTTTTAATATAAAATAAGCATACCATATCTCAAGAATCAGCCTTCTAAAAGATGCTTTTTTTGAATATTTTATTTTTCTACCCCCTCTAATAATATTTATACCTTCTAGAGTTTCAGATGAAAACTTTGTTTTCCATTCAGGGTAAAAAGGATGAGAACATAAAACAGTAACTTGATGACCCTCTTCTTGAAGTTTTGTTGCAAAGTCGGTATTGAATTTACCCGTTGATATTGGTTCAGGGTGAAAAAAAGGAGATAGTATTAATATCTTTTTGAGTTTATTCACGAATTCTCTCTCTTATAATTTTTGCTGGTGTACCAGTACATATTTTGTTTGAAGGAATATTTTCAAAAACTGAGCTTCTCGCACCAACTACAGAGCCCTCTTTTATTGTAACTCCTGGAGCTATAAAAACATCTGTAGCAATCCATACTTGATCATGAATTTTTATTGGTTTTTGATAAATAGCGAAATCTGTTTTTAAATAATCATGGGAACCTGAACAAAGATAGGATCTTTGGGAAATGACAACATGATTTCCAATGTCAATTTCCCCTAAAGTGTATAAGTCTACACCATCACCTATCCAACTATAATTACCGATACTTAATTTCCAAGGATAAGTTATTTTAACAGAGGGTCTTATGATTACTTTTTTACCAATTTTGGCGCCAAATAAACGCAATAAAAAATTTCTCCAACCGTACAAAAACTGAGGGGAAGTTCTAAATAAAATTGATTGAACCAACCACCACAATTGGACAATAAAAGCATTTCTTCCTCTAAAGTTTTTAGGAAGTTTGAATGTTTTTAAATCTTGAATCAACATTATTTAATAATTTTTATCAAATTTCTTTTAAAGATATCTACTGTAAAGTTATCTAAAAAATATGCTTTGTTATACGTCGCAATTTGTTTTATTTCACCTTTATTAATCGCAATATAAGTTAATATATCTTGAATACTTTTGATGCTGTTTTTTTTGACTAAATATCCATTAACTTTATCTTTAAAAATGTCTAAAATACCACCGTGATTAGTTGTTACTACTAAATTTTTTGAAGCCATAGCTTCTAGTATAGAAATAGGCTGCCCTTCCATTTTATAAAACGTTGGGAGTACAAATATATTCCCCCATTTTAAAAGATTTTTTTTGTCATCACCACTAACAATACCAATATATTCAGTGTTTTCTAATTCATTCAAAAACTGAAAAATCTCCTCAGAAAACTTATCGTCTATGTTGCCTGCTACCTTAGCCTTATATTTTATGTTATTTTTTTCTAAGTTTTTTAATGCTTTTAATAAGCAAATAATTCCTTTTTCCTTCATTAAGTTACTTAGATAAAAAATTCTTAATTCATCATTAACAAGTTTCTTTTCTTCTTTATATAGGTAGTCTTGAGCAAAATTTGGTAAACAAAAAATCTTACTTTCATCAAGAAAAGGAGTAAGATTTTCTTTTAATGAATCAGATAAAACTATTCCTTTAGTAAATTTTGAAACCAAAAAATAAAATACAATTCTTTTAATTCTGTTTAACGAATTATACTCTTGTGCCAAATAATTCCCATGAACATGTATAATTAATTGCTTTTTTAAAATTGAACCTAAAATAATAAAAAAAGCATATTTTAATACTCCATAAAAGGTTTGCCCCGGAGTCATATATATAATTTTGCTGTTGAATATTTTTATAAACTTTAAGTTTTGAGATAAATAGAAAAAAAACTTTTTAAACGAAAATTTCCCTAATTGTTCCTCAAACTTTGAATATGAAGTATTAATTAAATCTACTTCAAAATGAGGATCTTCACTTAAAATATCTTTTACTACTTGATTTGCAATAGAAACACCAGAAACAGGATCAGGGAAGGGGCCTATCAATAATATTGATTTTTTTTCTTTCAAACCTGTAAAAATTAATTTTGATTATAAACTTCAATAAAAGGAGAACTCATAGCTTCAATAGAATAATGTCTTTGGCAATCTTCAACAATATTTTTTCTTTCACTAATCCATTTGTCTTTAGTTTCATACATATTATAAATTTTTTTACTCAGGTCCTCAATGTTGTCTGTCTGAAAATAAACAGCATTTTCTCCTTCTTTGATCGCTTCAATCTCTGGAGAATGGTTTTCATACTTAGATACAATCATTGGAACTCCAAACCCAAAGCTTTGAGTAACCGATAACCCAATATAACCAGGTGAAATACTGAAGAGTGAAGATGAATATAATTTCTTTAAGATTTCATAATCATCTACATGTCCAAATATTTCAACACTAGAAATAAGATTGTTTTGTTCAACATATTCTATCATTTTTTCTTTCTCAGGACCATTACCCACCATAAATAATTTTATGTTTTTGGGTAACTTATCATAAATTGCATGAAAACTTTTAATCAATAAAAGTGGTTTTTTCTTTTCTGTTAGCCTTCCAACATAAATCATATTATGAATCAATGATGATGAATTATTAGTTTTCATTTGATCAAGACGGTACAAGGAGTTACTCGCAAAATAAATGGTTTTATTTGGCATCCTCACTTTTAATTCTTTTTGCTGAGTTTCAGTGTATACAATAATAATATTACCTAATTTCCTCATAAGATTTCTAATCTTATCAGAATAACTATTTTCACCACCTATAGGCCATGCGTGACCCCACATTACTGTTTTTCTGTTTAAAATTTTTCTTATGACTAAAATAATCCAATTAGATATTATTCTTGGATTCATCTCTAACACTAATATATTTTTACGGAAAATAATTGACCATATTCCAAATTGGAATAAAAACTTCCTGTTAAGAAAAAAAAAGTTTTTTATTTTTTTTCTTTTTTTGTAGGATAAATCACTGACAACAGATTTTTCAAAATAGTAATCACCACTATACAAAACAAAGTCATCTTTTAAAATACTACTTAAATAATCAAAAAGTTTATTTCTGTAACTTGGAGATACTGTTTGTAAAATAATTAGCTTCTTCATATCAGAAAAAATTCTTTTTTTTATTTAAGTTATTCCACAAAAAATAATTGAGAATAAAGCAAAAGAAAATTACCCCAGACTGTCTGCTTAAAACATTTTCAAACAAAAATGCAAAACTATATAAAACCAAGAGAGAGAACATCATCTCATCCTTGTACTGAATTGATTTTTTAAAAAAATAAAATAATATTCCTATAAAGGTTAAAAATCCTATTATCCCACTTGACAACCATATAAATATATACTGATTATGAGTATTATACCTTTTTTTAGGAAAATTAATATTTTCTTCTTGGTAGCATAAGTCCATTTGATCTTGAACATCTCCAATGCCATATCCAAAAATAGGACTTTTTATTAATGATTTTAGCCCACATTTGTAGTTAATAAATCGAATACTAGTAGAATTATTTTCATCTAGCTTCCTGTAGGAATTTATATCCATAATTTCTTTAAAACGATTGTTTTTTGAGGGTATAAATACAAAAAAAGTAGTCAAAATTAATAGTATAGAAAAAACATGAATTTTTGTAACTATTTTTTGTTTTAATAATTTTATAATGAATACCATAAAGAGACTCAGAATAATACCTTTACTCATTAACATAAGTAATAGTATAATTAAATAACATTGGGCAAGTGCAATTAAAATATTTGTCGACGATATTTTTCTTTCTTTATCAAAAAAAGAAAACCCAAAAATTATGGCTATAGCAATAAAAATAGACACATAAATAGGGTGCTCTCCAATGTATTGATTATCTAAAATTGCAATTCTAAAAAAATTTGAATCTTTAGTTAGATATTTTGAGTTTTCATAAATTTCAAATAAGTAGAAAGAGATCGAAGTAAAAATTAAACAACTTACGTAGTACGTTTTTAAAAAAAATGACTTCACCTTAATGAAATCTACTATAGATTTTCCAAGTAAAAGATAAAAGATAATCGGAAAGATTAATAAACTTAAAGTAGTTTCCATTTTTTTTAAACCACGTGTTTTATCCTCCGAAAATAATACACTCAAAAACAAAATAAAATATATAGAACTTACTATAAAAAATGTTTTTTTGAATATAATTTTTTTGGGTGTTATTATCCGATAAATCAGAGCACATAGCGCTAATAAAAAAACACTTATACTTTCATATTTATGGGGAATTAATGGGTAAATTCCAAATAATGAAATGCCTATTAAAATGAGGTTAGTATGTATGAATTTTTGAGCTTTAATCATTTAATAGTCTTTCCTTTCTGTTTTAACATATTTTTATTCTTATTAAAGTAATACCCTGAAAACAAACCTAATGAGAGATAAAGGCCTTTATGCATCCACAAAGTAAAGCTGACCATAGTTTCTGTAAAAAAATAAACAATGAAGATAAATAATAATGAAAGAATAAAATTCTTATGTTTTGTTCTATTTGAAATTTCGAAAATTATATATAACATAAATAGGAAATAGAGATTAACTATAACACCTAAAATGCCATATTGAGCTATGTTTTCTAAGAAAAAATTGTGCGGGTAAGGCAAATAACCATATAAATTATATGCTCCTGGACCTGAACCTGTTAATGGGAATCTCATAAATATTTCAAAACTTTCTCCATAAGATAATAACCTATGATTAACAGAATCATCTCCTAAAGACCTAAATAACCTTTCAAATAAACTATCGTAGCCAATGGTTGAAACTACATAAAAAATTAAAGGCATAATGACTAAAAATAATAATGTTAATAGTTTTTTACTAATCTTAAACCCTTTTAAATATAACATTATGACTATAGATAATATTGCACTTAATAGAATCCCTTTTGTGTTTGAGGCAAATAAGACCATTAATAAAAAAACTAACAAAACTCCCCTAGAAACTAGACCACCAATATTAATAGGTAATAATTTTTTATCGATGATTAATGATGATATAATTACTAAAACAGCAAAACCAATTAGTTGGCTAAATGGAATTGGATGAACTCCTGGGATTGTTAATCTGTCGACTGAACTGTTACTAAAGGATAAAAGAATTAGACTAATTACACCAAGACATACCCCTAAAATTAATGTCACCTTTAAAAAATCTATGATTAATTTATCAGGTTCCTCAGCATTTAATATAATTATCTTGCTAATAAAATAGTATGATGAAGCTAAAAGGATAAATCTTCCCGTATAAGCTATGGAGGCGTTTAAGTCTGAACTAAAAATTGAACTATAAAAAAGAGTAAAAATTATAAGAATGAAGAAAACATCTATAAAACTCAGTCTGAACTTTAAGTTTTTATTTTTACTGTATAGTTTAATTAATATCAACAGAAAACCCAATAAGGGAATAATAGCACCTAATAAGATATCAGATTCGTTAACACATCTAAAACAAAGATCACTAAAATCAAGAGAAACAATAGCTCTAATAAGATTGATCTGCATTAATACGGCTAATCCACCTATAGGCCTCCACCAACAGATGTATAATATGAGTAAGCCCATAAAAAGAGATAATATCATTTCAATTTATTATTAAATATAAATTTTCAGTATCGCTAATTATTTTCATTGTATAAATTTATCGTTTCACTATTAATTCATCAACTTTTTTTCTAAAGAAATAAAGTGCTATAATTAAAATAAAAAGTTCTGAGATAGTTGCAGATAATGCTACTCCATAAATTGAATAATACTGAACAAGAGTTAACACCAAAATAATATTAAAGATACCACCCATAGATAAAATCTTGAGTCTTAGGTTAAATGCTTTAATTGCAGGGAAAAACAAACTTACATATAACATGTTTAATGAGGATAAAAAACCAATTAAACCTAAAATTTGAAAGATCATATAATAACCCGTTATTAGTTCATCGTTATATATTAATTTTAATATATCTGCCGCGAACACAAAAATTATGAAAGAAATTATCGCTCCAAATCCGCCCATATAATACTTCATTTTTTTAATAATAGTAGCAATGGTTGTTTTATCTTTTACAACAATATTTGGAAATAATGCCTGATATAGCGGGACGTAAATACTTTTAGTTGCTACAACTAATTTTTCCATACTTGAATACACACCTGCAATAGTATCTGAAATAAAAAAACCTAGTATTAAAGTATTTATATTAGTATAAAGACTCACCGCTAAATTTGATAAAAACAAACTAAAACTTTCTTTTGCAATAGATAAAGTTTCACTAAAAATAGGCTTCATAAATTTAACATATTTTAAACTAAAAATGAATCCTAAACACCCTGACAAAATAAATCCTAAACCATTTAAAATTGGCACATAATAATAATCATCTGGAGTGTTTATTATTAAAAAAACTGAAATGGTGAAAATTGTTTTTGCTAAAACATTAATAACTGTGATAATTTTCATTTCTTCTATCCCTTGGAAAAAAAAAGCAGGAAATATTGCCTGACCAAAAACCATCCCAAAACTAAAAAGATAAACGATGTATTCTTGAGAGAATTTTTCTATAAAAAAGAGTGAAAACACTAAAATTGTAAAGGCAATTACTACTAAAAACATTTTTAAAAAAAAAACATTAAAGAAGTACTGAGAAACCTTTTTTTTATTATTTTTTATCAAAGCTACCTGCCTTGTAGCACTTATGCTAAGTCCAAATTCTGTAATAATTGTCAAAAGTATAGCAAACGATTGAGCGACCATTACAATTCCAAATTTATTAATCCCCAATGTTCGAACCAAGTAAGGAATTGTTATGAGTGGCAAAATAAAATTTGCCCCCTGTATCATTAATAAATAAAGATAGTTTTTAAATACTGTCCCTTTAATTTTCGCTTTCCAATTACTTAATAACATCTATTAGTTTCAAACTTTTAATGGGAATTAATAAGTACTATGTATTCAATCACGTTTTTATTCAACCATTTTCTTTACATACATAACATAAAAGTGTTCTTATTTTTTTACTTTTTGTAACCCTCTAAATACTTATTCAAATCGAAAAGCAGAATAAAAAATAGCATTAATAAAAATGATAATCCTGCCATTATAAAAATTAAATTTTTTGTTATTCCTTTAACTTCATAACCTATAGTTTGAAAGTTAGACACAATGTTAATTACTTCTGATTCTTCTGCTATCTGTTCATAAGTTAGCTTTAAATCAAACATGATTTTTTTGCTTGCATCAAATAACTCAATTTCTTTGGTAGATTGTTTATTCCCTACCAAATCTATACTTGTTCCTGTAGATTGTTTATTTGCCTCATCTAACATAACTTTCATATAAACTTGACGAATTGAATCTACACTTTTTAAATTTTCTCTATATAAAGAGTCTGATCTTTTGAGATTTTCAGCTGTTAATTTTTTTATTTTATTGAAAAAAGGATTACTCTCAACAGACTTAAGAATTACTATTTCCAATCCATCAAAAATATCATTTACTGTTGCCTCTACCTCTATATCATGAATTTCATAATCATACTCTGTAAAATTGCTCTGAAATTTATCAAATTCATAATTCTGAACTGTTAAGGTGTCAGACGCTAATATAAATTTATCATATGCATTGATAATGTCATTATTGTTAATGACTGGACTTATTTCAAATTTTCTAAATTTCTTGGCTTTAATTGTGTCAATATTAAAAACAGAAGCAATTTGTTCTAATTTTTCTTGTTTTACAAGATCATTAAAATAATTTATGTTTTTATATAATTGCCTGGTGGTATTAAAATTTGGCTGAACTAGTAAATTTGATCCAAATTTATCTTCACTTTCATATTCTAAAAATGCACCTATAGCCCCCCCCACAACAATTGCAATAAAAAATTTTAAAAAATGTGTTTTAAAGAAAATTAAAACCATTATTAGATTATGAAAAACTCCATTTATGAGTCCTTTAAAAAAATTAAAAACATTTTTAAATCCATTACCGATAACAGTGAATAAAGACCCTAAGTCTACTTCCTCGTTATTATTTTGTTTTTGTGTTGACATGTTTTTTATTTAATTAGTTTTTGTGTTAAAAATTTGTTCTAGTATTTTTTTTGTGATTGCGTATGTTGGAATTACACCCGACATTCCTAATCCACCCGAGGCTAAAGTTGCCCCTGTCTCTAGAGGATTATCAGAAGCATAATACGCATAACGTACTTTTACATCTTCAGATATATTTCCTCGTATCTTAGAGGCTGCCTGAATCGCTTTTTGATAGTGCGCTCCTTCCATTTCTAAGCCAATTACATTCCATGTTGAATCGTGAAAAAACTTCAGTAAATCTTTGTTTTGAAGTGAGGTCCCTAATACCGTAACCATCGCTCCATCAAAAGAAGAAACTCCAAAACCCTCAAGATCTTCTTTAGTTAATTGATTTGTAAATGGATAATTATCTGCCGTACCTTCAAAAATATGCGCAGATGGAATCATAATATCTCCTTTCCCTCCTTCTAATATTCCAGCTTTACCCATAATTGAAACAGATTCAACATTTAAATGAGTTGAACTTTTATTTTCTTTATATGGCTTTAACAGTTCATCCATCGTTTCATAAGCTTGTTCACCAAAAGCGTAATCCATCACTATAAGTACAGGGTTTTCATCCCTAATATTTTCCTTTTTAAATTGTGAGTTATCAATACCTATCTTTTTAGTGTCTATTACTTGTACATTAATGTTGGTACCAGACGTATCTTTTATATAAATCAATCCATTTTCAGAAGCGTATTTTTTTACTTTTACCTGTAGCGGTTCGCTATCACTATTACTCAGCAATTCGTACAATTCAAAACCTTCTTTACCTTTTGATATAGTTTTTAACGCGCTAGTTGCATAAATAGTATTTAATACGCTATGCATATTTGCGCTAATAATATGTATTGGCCTATCTAAAAGGTGATGATTCTTTAAAACTTTCTTTATGTTATTAGCCCATATCTCACCATAGACATGGTGTCCAATCCCTTCACGTAATACAGAACTAAAATTAATAGTTCTTTTTTGTTGATGACAACTTTCAATAATGGCAAGTTTTCCTAACCAATATATGATCTGAAAAAAACGATCTGGGTTTTTAAAAGAATTAAAGGCCTTGTATGAATCGGCAACTTCATCATAAGTTCTACCAAGGATACTTGCTAAATGAACTTTTGCAACTTCTCTTTCTTCTTCAGAAATTTTTTTATGATGAAGAACAACCTCTTCTAAGTTTTTCCATTCACGTGAAACATCTCCTTTTGTATTTAATAAAACACGATCTTTTATTTTATGAGATTCTATAAATAAAAAAGTAAGGTGCGTTAAAATATCATAAATTTCAGATCGACCTCTAGTAATCTCAATATTCATTTGATCTTTGTCAATTCGATAACAATTTCTTCTCCTTTTGGGAGGGATAATTACCTTAAAATGTGATTTGTTATACCTTTCATCAGCAGTAAGGTTTATAAACTGACACTCTTCTATCCTTTCTGGCAAGCGCTCTATTACATAAATTAACCCATTTAACTCCACACGTTCCTCTGCAATAGACCCATAGATTTCTGGTCGAAGAAGTAATAGTGATTTTCGTAAGGTTTCACCCGAAACACCCATAGGTTTGTAAAAACCTCTACTAAACAAATGCCGCATAGATATGTACAAACGCTCTATGGCATTTGTTGATTCTTGTGCTCTAGTTCTCTCTTTGTGATTGGTTTGCAACATCGTGTTTTTAGGCTGTAAAGATAAGTAATTCGACTAGAATTAAGCCTCATTAAGGATCTTAGCGTATTGGTTTTTATTTTTAAGAATTTTTAGTGCTTCAAGAATTACTTTATCTTTTTTTAATTTGTTCTGGTAAGCCCCTTCTTTGTAATAATATCTAATTAAAATATTATCTTTAATAATGTCTGAAATAAAATCTTGGTTTTTTGAAATATTATCAATTTTTATTTTAAGTAATTTCTTTTTTATTTCTCGATATTCATCAGAAATAAACTCAGTCTCTGAAGATGATTTAAATGCATCTAAAAATAGATGCTCTTGTGTTGTTTTAAAAGTAGTATCAGAAATTTTGATATAATTTAAAAAACTTTTAAAACTTGATGAAGAAAAAGAAAAATTATTAACTGAACTTATTGTTGGGTTTTTATAATAGAAATCTGTAGTAAAGTTAAAAATTGCTCTTGATTTTAGTAATTCTATTGTAGATTCATTTCGTTTTGAAAAACTTACTTTTAGGTCTGGTGTAATTCCGCCACCATCGTAAACAACTCTTCCGTTTTTGGTTTGAAAAGCAGTAACTGCTCCATCTGAAAATTTCGGAACTTCTCCTGCCTTGTCTCTATTAGCGTAATCTAATTCTTGAATACACCTCCCGCTTGGAGTATAATATTTAGAAATGGTGAGTTTGAGTTGTGTGCCGTAGGAAAGATTTCTGTAACGTTGAACCAATCCTTTCCCAAAGGAGCGATTTCCTATAATAATTGCTCTGTCATAATCTTGAAGTGCACCCGCAACAATTTCAGAGGCAGAAGCTGAGCTTTCGTTAATAAGAACAGTTAATGGAATCTCCAGATCTAGAGGAGTATTGGAAGCGTTGTAAGTATTACTCCATTTTCTAACTTTGGCTTTTGTTGATGTAATTTTACTTCCTTTTGGTAAAAAAAAATTTGAAATATTAATCGCTTCTCCTAAAGAGCCTCCCGGATTACTTCTTAAATCAAAAATGAGGTTTTTCATCCCTCTTTTCTTTAGTTCTAAAAAAGCTTTTTTAACCTCAGAAGAGGCTTTTTGATTAAATCTAGTTAAGACGATATACCCTGTTTCTAAATCAATAAGATCATAAAAGGGTACCGGATTTATCTCAACTTTTTCTGTAACTACTGTTTTTTTAAAAACTTTTCCTTGTCTGTAAATGGAGAGGTCTAAAGAGGTGTTTGGAGCCCCTTTTAATAGTTGTGAAAGTTGATCAGAGTCCATATTTTTAAGAGATTGACTTCCTGATTTTATAATAATATCACCTGCTTTTAAGCCTTTTTTATCAGCTTCGTAGCCTTTATAAACTTCATTTAATGTGATTCCTTTTTTATCAAAAAAAACTGACACTCCAATTCCTGAATACTCTCCCTCTCTTCTAATTCTTGCTTCTTCAACTTCTTGTTCATCAAAATAATTTGTGTAAGGGTCTAACTCTTTGAGCGTATTTTTAATTGCTTTATTTGAAAATTCAGCAGGGTTTATTTCATCTACATAGTATAAATTCAATTCTTTAAATAATGTTGTGTAGATCTCCAGTTGTTTAGCTACTTCAAAAAAATTTGATTTGAATGAAAAAGAAAGGAAAATAGCCCCAATAATTAGCGCTAATAGCAACTGTTTTTTCATTAAATAGTTATTCATTTTGTGTTTGTGTTTGTGTTTCAACAAATAATTTTAAAAGTTCTCGAATTTTTTTTTGAGCATCAAAAAATATTGGTTCTTTCTTACCAAGATAAGTAATCATAAAAGCATAGTGAAAATTTAATTCTTTAAAAACATTCTCTTTCTCTAATCGATAAGCTTCTTTAATTAATCTTTTAATCCTATTTCGGTCAACTGCTTTTTTAAAATTTCTTTTTGGAACTGAAAATGAGGACTGAATTGAGGATTTTTCTGTAACAATATACACCAACCTATATGGGAAGTTTTTTATAGAGGTTCCTTCTTCAAAAAGTCTCCCTATGAGTTTTCTGCTTTTTAATCTTTCTTTTTTGCCTAATGTGTTATTCATCTTTACAAACTTACATAAAAGGGTTTTTTTTAAGGAATATATAAGACACTATTTCCAAATCAAAAAAAACTGATTTACTCAAGAGTTCTTTTCATTGGGCGAGTTAAACAAGTAGGTCCTCCACCTCCTTTTACACTTATTTCTTGACCTTTGTAACTAGCAACTTGACATCCTGCCTTCTCAAGTAATTTTTTTGTAATTGGATTTCCATCAACCATCAAGCAATCACGAGGGGCTACTGCTAAAACATTACAACCCATGGAGTCAAATTCCTGGTCTGGCACTTCTATTAATTGAAACCTTCTTTGCAACAACTCATTTCTAAACTTTATTGGCATTAATGGAGAATAAACAACCGCTAAATTTTTATCTACTGGGCTTAGTATGGACATTAAATGAAAAACATCGTTTTCACCCTTATAATGGGGCAACTCAACAACTATAATCTCTATCCCTTTGGGTTGTAATAAGCCTTTTAATTGACTAATTCCTTCTTCATTTGTTCTGTAAGTATGACCTACTGCCAGTGTGTTTTGATCTAACCAAGCAACATCACCCCCTTCCAGAGTTCCAGGAAACTTTATTTCTCCAAGAATGTTAACATTGTTCATTTTATAAGCTTCCAATTGAGCATATGGCTCATGTATTCGACCTTGCTTACCCATATTGCAAATAATAATTCCAAAATCTGTTGCTAGTGAAGCATCTCTACAATAAATGGAATCTATTTTGGTTTTTTTATTGATTGGGAAAAGGCATGTACTTATATTTTTTTCTCTAAAGAATGTCTGGAATGCCGCACACTCCTCTAATGATTTTTTGAAATTAGGTTTAGAAAGGTATTGAAGAGTTTCCCAATCTTCTGATAGTTCTACTTCTGATAGAAATGAGTTTTCTACAGGTTTTAAATAGACAGAGGCTAATTTTAAATATTCTGAATGGCTAGTAACTTTCATTTTTTTTTCATTTTATTCCATTGCATTAAAACATAAAATGGAATTCCTAGCAATAATAGCAATAATCCATAAAAAACAACCTCAGCACTTGAACCATAAATAGCCCATAATGAATAAAGAAACCCAAAAAGACCAAGTAAAATTGTTTTAACAATGGTGTTCGTGTGCATTTTGTTTTGAATAATAACAATTGCATATGAAGCAGACACAAATAAATAGGGAACTAGACATGCCAATACAGTTAAGTTTACAATAAAGGTAAATTGAGTTACTAGATTTTCTGAAAAATTCATCAACATAACAACAGAACTCAATATGCTTCCAACTACAAGACCCAGAATAGGAACTCTATTTTTATTTTTCATTTTAAAAATTCTAGGAAACATCTCATCTTTTGCAGCGGCCATTGGTATTTGGGCTAGAATTAAAATCCATCCATTTAAAGCACCCATTCCAGAAATAATTGCACCTGTTGCAATAAAATATCCAGTATATTTCCCTCCTATTATTTCTCCTGCTTCAGCAAAAGGTGCAGGAGAATTTTGTAACGTTTCAGTTGGTAAGATCCCAAATAAAACTATGGTGCTAAAAATATAAATACATGTTGAAATAATGGTTCCATACATGGTTGCTTTTGGTACGGTTTTCTCTGGGTTGTGAATATTTTCTGCAGGGATACTGGCTGATTCCAATCCTAGAAAAGCATACAAAGTTAATGCCGCTACTAAAGAGAATGATGTGAAATTACTTTCATCTGTCATATTAAATTCTGGAAAATTATCAAGACTAAAAAAAAAGATGCCAAAAATGATAACAAAAACTAGTGGAAGTAATTTTAAAACCGTTGTTATTACTTGAATTTTACCAGTAGCTCTTATCCCTTTTGAATTAATCCAAGTAAAAAACCAAATCATAGATAACCCTATTGAAACTGCCAACACAGAATTAGTTTGTAAGATTGGGAAGAAGAAACTTAGAGCCCCAATAATTGCAATTGCAATTGCAGCATTACTTATCCAGGTAGATATCCAATATCCCCATGCCACTAAAAAACCAATAAAATCTCCAAAACCTTGTTTTGAATAAATGTAAGGGCCACCACTTTTATTGACAATAATTTTACTGAAATTGCTAAAAATCTTTGCTAATATTAAAGCTCCAGAGGCTGTAAAGAACCAGCCTAGTAAACTAATACTACCATATTTAGATAATGAAGCAGGTAGTATAAATATCCCTGCACCTATCATATTTCCAACAACCAATGCTGTTGAAGTAATCAAACCTATTTTTTTGTTACTAGAACTCATATTAATTATGTAATTTTAGATTCAATTTTTTTAAATATACAACTATAATTCTATACCTAAAATGGTCTTTAATATAAACCCAGATATTACAAAAGCAGAGACACTTCCTGCTACTTTTTATAAAGATCCTTTTGTTTTTGAAACAGTAAAAGAAAAGGTTTTTTTGAATACATGGCAGTGGATTGGTGATGAAAATTTAGTTAAAGAAACACAATCTGTTTATCCATTCATATTATTAGATGACTTTTTAACAGAACCCATGTTGTTAACAAAAGATAAAGAAAATACGATAAGTTGTCTAACCAATGTTTGTACACACAGAGGAAACATTGTTGCACTAGAATCGGGAACAGCAAAAAAACTCACATGCTCCTATCATGGAAGAAGGTTCAATTTAAAGGGTAAATTTGAATATATGCCCGAATTCAAGGATGCCAAAGACTTTCCAAAGCCCTGTGATAATCTCCACGTATTTCCAACCAAAAGATGGGGTCAATTTTTATTTGCAGGTCTAAATCCTAGTTTTGATTTTCAAAAAGTTATAGATGTCATGAATGAAAGAATAGGATTTTTACCTATTAATGAATTTAAACATGATAAATCATTAAATAAAAACTTTTTGATTGAAGCTAATTGGGCACTTTACTGTGACAATTACTTAGAGGGTTTTCATGTTCCATTTGTTCATGAAAGCCTCAATGATGTGTTAGATTATGGAAGTTATGAAACAGTTATTTATGATCATTGTAATTTACAAATTGGATATTCTGAAAAAGGCGAGGAAATTTTTAATTTCCCAAAAAATCACATAGACTATGGTAAAAAAGTTGCAGCCTACTATTTTTGGATATTCCCAAACATGATGTTTAACTTTTATCCCTGGGGATTATCTATAAATATTGTAAAACCAAAAAGTATTCATAAGACAAAAGTTTCTTTTATAAGCTATGTGTATGATGAGTCAAAGCTGAATAAAGGAGCTGGAAGTAATCTTGAGAAGGTAGAAGAAGAAGATGAAGTTGTCGTTGAAAATGTACAAAAAGGGGTTCGTTCATCATTCTACAAAGCTGGGCGATTTTCACCCACAAAAGAAAAAGGAGTTCATCATTTTCATCTGCTACTTTCAGAATTCATAAATAGGTAAAAATATCCCCTAAATCTACTCTAAATTGACATCTATTCTTTAAATTTGATTTTTGTAAACAAATCAATATCATGAAACCAGATTTATTTCAAGCTCCTGACTATTATCAACTCGATGATTTATTAACAGATGAACATAAATTAGTAAGAGAAGCTGCTAGAGAATGGGTTAAAAGAGATGTTTCTCCAATAATTGAATCCTATGCTCAAAAGGCTGAATTTCCAACCCAAATCATAAAAGGACTCGCAGATATTGGTGCTTTTGGACCCTATATTCCTGAAGAATATGGAGGTGCAGGTTTAGATCAAATTTCGTATGGATTAATTATGCAAGAAATTGAGCGAGGAGATTCAGGTGTTAGATCTACAGCATCCGTTCAGTCTTCTCTTGTGATGTATCCCATATGGAAATATGGAAATGAAGCACAGCGAAACAAATATTTACCAAAATTAGCATCTGGTGAATGGATGGGCTGTTTTGGATTAACCGAACCCGATCATGGATCTAACCCGGGGGGAATGACTACTAATTTTAAAGATATGGGAGATCATTATCTTTTAAATGGTGCGAAAATGTGGATTTCTAATGCCCCTCTTGCGCAAGTCGCGGTTGTTTGGGCAAAAAATGAAAAAGGAAGAATTCACGGTCTTATTGTGGAGCGAGGAATGGAAGGTTTTTCTACACCAGAAACACACAACAAATGGTCTTTAAGAGCTTCTTCTACCGGAGAGTTAATATTTGATAATGTGAAAGTTCCCAAAGAAAATTTATTGCCAAATAAGTCTGGGTTAGGCGCTCCTTTAGGATGTTTAGATTCTGCTCGTTATGGAATAGCATGGGGTGCAATTGGAGCAGCAATGGATTGTTACGATACTGCACTTCGTTATAGTAAAGAACGTATGCAATTTGGAAAACCTATTGGTCAATTTCAATTACAACAAAAAAAATTAGCTGAAATGATTACCGAAATTACCAAAGCACAATTATTAACTTGGCGTTTAGGTGTTCTTCGTAATGAGGATAAAGCTACGACTGCACAAATTTCTATGGCAAAAAGAAATAATGTAGACATGGCTATCAAAATTGCTAGGGAAGCAAGGCAGATATTAGGAGGCATGGGTATTAGTGGAGAATATTCAATTATGCGACACTCTATGAATTTAGAAAGTGTAATTACTTATGAAGGTACTCACGATATTCATTTGTTAATTACAGGATTAGATATTACCGGCTTAAATGCTTTTAAATAGAAGTCTAATCTGCTTTAAGAATAAAATTTTGTGAAACTAAGAAGCTTCTTGAAAAAGAATGTTTGGGCATCGCCTGCAATTGATTCCCTTTTTTTTATACTTAAAGCAACATTTATTTTTAGGTTTTAAACAATTAGATGTGCAACTATTATTGCAAATAGATGAGGTATTTGAAATTTTTATTATTGGACTTTCTAAACTGTAAAATACAATCATTCTAAATAAATATTACGTAAATATAAATCTTATTTAGAATAAATAAAAATTAATTTATCAATTATTTATTAGAAATATACATTGAGTATCTTTAACAACTAAACAAATTTTTTTGAATTTAAATTATAAGTACTCTCAGTTATCTGTATTTAATAAAGTAGCTGAAATTCCTAAAATTATATGGGAAGAGTTGGATTGTTCTCACAACATATATTTTTCATCAAAATACTTAGAGGCCATAGAAAAACACAATTCTCATTTGTCCTTTTTCTACATTGTACTTAAAAATAAAGATAAAAAAGCAATTGCCTTTGCCAATATTCAAATCATTAACTTTCATTTAGAAACCATAGAAAAGGATACATCAAACGTATTTAAAA
>CBFHOD010000031.1:6732-25282 GCA_965657365.1 Flavobacteriaceae bacterium | reverse complement strand
TAGATCCTGCTACACCAAAAAAATTAAGGAAGTATATTAAACAAGGAGTAGATGATTGGCAAAAAGTTTTTGAAACTGCAGGGTTTAAAAATGCTATCATGGCTAAATATCCACCAACTAAAAAAGAAGATCCTGAATTTAGCATGGAAGATGTCCGGTATTCATCAATTAGATATGTGGCAAGTACAACTAGGAATGCTGTTGGTCCTAGTGTATCTGATCCAAGATCTGGAGAAATAATAGAAAGTGATATAGTATGGTACCACAATCATCTTCGTTCCTACAGAAACAGGTATTTACTTGAAACAGGAGCAGCAAATCCTTTAGCAAGAACCTTAAATACACCCCAAGAAGAAATTGGAGAAATGATGCGTATGGTAATTTCACATGAGATTGGGCACGCTTTGGGTCTGCCACATAATATGGCGGCTAGTTATGCATATCCTGTAGATTCCTTAAGATCTGGTGAGTTTACTCAAAAAAACGGAATAGCTGCTACCATCATGGATTATGCTCGATATAATTATGTAGCACAACCTGGTGATGAAAACATTAGATTTATTCGTCAATTGGGCCCCTATGACCACTATTCGATCAATTGGGGATATCGAGTACTTCCAAATATTAAAAAACCCACAGATGAAACTAAAACTTTAGACAAATGGATTTCTGATAAAGGAAATGATCCAGTTTATAAATTTGGAATTCAAAGAAGAGGAGGTTTTGATCCAGAATCTCAAACGGAAGGCATAGGAAACAATCAAGTAAAAGCAAGTACTTATGGGGTTAAAAACTTAAAAATTGTTGCAAAAAATCTTCAAAATTGGACTTCTAACCAAACTAATAATTATGACGATTTATCAGAATTACATGGAGAATTGTTAGGGGTATTCAGTAGATATTCTGGTCATGTAACTGGAGTCATTGGTGGTGTTACAGAAAATAATAAAAAACCAGAACAAGATGGTTATGTCTACACAAATTCATCTAAAACATCACAGAAAGAAGCTATGAAATGGCTTCAAAACAATGTTTTTAATAATGTAGAATGGTTGATTCCAAATGAAATCATTAAAAATATAAATCCATATGGTCATACAGAAAGTATCTTAAAGTTACAAAACAGACAGCTTTTTAGTCTTTTAAGTACTCAAAGATTACAAAGAATGATGGATGCAGAAGTAACAAAAGAAAATCTGTATAGTACATTAGACATGTTCCGAGATTTAAGGAATGGACTATTTTTAGAACTAAAAACAAGTGAAAATGTAACAATTTACAGAAGAAATATTCAAAAGTCATTCATTGAAAAAGTATTCACGTTAATGAATATTAAAGACATTAAAAGTTTTGATTTATTTTCTATTATTAGAGGAGAATTAATTGTTTTAAAAAATCAACTAACTAACATAAATAAAAAGAATATTAATTTGATGACAAAATACCATTACGATGATTGTTTGGCAAGAATTAAAAATATGCTAAATCCCAACAAATAACTCTATTAATTTAATATCAAAAAGTATTTATCTATTTTATAATTGATTTTTACAATAACAAGAAATTGATGTAATTATTACAAGGTTGTATTTTTGTTTAAATAAAAATCCAATATGAACAGTATTGATAATCTTAAATGGCGATATGCTGTGAAAAAATTTGATCATCACAAAATTTTAAGTGACAATCAAATTAATATTTTAAAACAAGCTTTTAATCTAACAGCAACTTCATATGGTTTACAGCCCATAAAATTACTCATTATTAAGAATAAGGACATTCAACGGCAATTAGTAGAACATAGCTATAACCAACAGCAAATTCATCAAGCCTCTCACCTACTTGTCATTTGTACAGATACAAAATTAGACGAATCAGATGTAGATAAATATTTTGACAGAGTAAAAGAATTAAGAAAAACACCTGATAAAATTGTCAGTTCATTCAGAGCATATTTAAAAACTGTTATTACAGGAAAATCAGCTCAAGATCTCTTTTCGTGGGGAAAAAATCAAGCCTATTTAGCATTAGGTAATTTATTAACTGTCTGTGCTAATGAAAAAATAGATTCTTGTCCAATGGAGGGGTTTATTCCAGAAAAATATGACAAAATATTAAACCTAAAAGAAAAAAACCTAACCTCAGTATTAGTACTTCCAATTGGTTTCAGAGCAGAAGACGATATAATGATTCATCAAAAGAAGGTGAGAAAAAAAGTAGAAGAAATAGTAATAGATATTTCTTAAAACAGCCTTTGTTTTTAGTTACTTTTACACAAAAAATTATACTTTATAATACCTATGGAAGCTTCGATAAGAAAATTACAACCTGTTAGTATTTGGAATCATTTTTCCGACTTAAATGCTGTGCCTCGCCCATCAAAAAAAGAAGAACGAGTTATTGAGTTTATGGTCAATTTTGGAAAAAAACTCATGTTAGAGACACTTGTTGATAAAGTTGGAAATGTTATCATAAAAAAGCCTGCAACCAAAGGTTTTGAAAATAAAAAAACCATAGTGATGCAAAGCCATCTTGACATGGTTCATCAAAAAAATTCTGAAACAGTTTTTGATTTTGAAACCCAGGGAATAACTATGTATATCGATGGAGATTGGGTTACTGCAGACGGAACTACACTAGGAGCAGATAATGGATTAGGGGTTGCAGCTATCATGGCAGTGCTATCATCTAACACCATAGAGCATCCAACTATAGAAGCTCTTTTTACTGTAGATGAGGAAACTGGAATGACTGGGGCTATGGGATTAAAAGGAGGAATTTTATCAGGAGATATACTTTTAAACCTAGACACTGAAGAAGACGATGAAATAGATATGGGTTGTGCTGGAGGTATAGACTTTACAGCTGAAAGAAATTATAAAGAAGAAACGACACCTAAAAAAACTATAGCTTTTGAAATAGCAATTAGGGGGCTACAGGGAGGACATTCTGGGATGGATATCCACAAAGGATTTGGAAATGCAAATAAATTAATGAATAGATTACTCTATCATGTTAATAAGCTTTTAGAATTAAGAATTTCCAAGATGAAAGGAGGAAACTTAAGAAATGCCATACCAAGAGAAAGCTTTTCGACTATTGTTATAGAAGAAGATAAAAAAGAAAGTTTTTTATCAGAAATTAATGACCTTATCAGTTTGATTAAAGAAGAATTCAATACTCTAGAACCAAACTTAGTTATTAATGTTAATAATTCAGAGATTCCAAAAAAAGTAATGAATTTAGAAACTCAAAAAATATTTTTAAAATCTATATATGCGGCATTAAATGGGGTTTACAGAATGAGTCCAGACATTCCTAATTTAGTAGAAACATCAAATAATATTGCAAAGATAAGTGTTGATAAAGGTAAAATTCATGTAGCCTGCTTAACAAGATCTTCCTCTGAGTCTTCAAAAAATGACTTAACTAATGCATTAACATCTTGTTTTGAGTTAGCTGGTTTTAAAGTTGAATTATCTGGATCTTATCCGGGTTGGCAGCCAAATGTAAATTCAGAAATATTAAAAGTTTTAACTCATTTATACGAAAATTTATTTGGTAAGAAAGCTAAGGTAGAAGCATGTCATGCAGGGTTAGAATGTGGTATTCTTGGTCAAAACTACCCGTTAATGGATATGATTTCATTTGGTCCAACCATTAAAGGAGCTCATTCACCAGATGAAAGAGTTAGTATTACATCTGTCCAAAAATTTTGGAAATTTCTAGTTCAAATATTAAAAAACATTCCTGAAAGAAACTCATAATTTAGTTCGCTTTATTCTGTAAATTGTAGTTGAAAACTTACATAAAAAATTGTTTAAAAACTTCAATAAAAATATCTTAACACTCTTTAAAACAGAGGTTTAACTAAATTAAACATTGTTAACATCTATTCTTTCTAAAAAAACTATTTAATTGTAAATTTACTGTTGAAAATAGAATCTTTTAATGGGTAAAATTATTGCAATAGCAAATCAGAAAGGTGGTGTTGGTAAAACAACTACATCAATAAATTTGGCTGCAGCACTTGGAGTATTGGAAAAAAGAGTTTTGTTGATAGATGCTGATCCTCAAGCTAATGCTTCATCTGGTCTAGGTATCGATATAGAATCCATTAAAATTGGTAGTTATCAAGTATTAGAACACACCTGTTCAGCGAAAGATGCCATATTAAAAACCTCCTCTCCAAATTTAGATATTATAGCTTCACATATAGATTTAGTAGCTATAGAGATTGAGTTAGTTGATAAAGAAAGAAGAGAGTACATGTTAAAAGAATCTCTTGAAAAAATTAAGAATAATTATGACTATATCATTATAGATTGTGCTCCCTCTTTAGGATTGATAACTTTAAACTCTTTGGTAGCTGCAGATTCTGTAATTATTCCTATACAATGTGAATATTTTGCCCTTGAAGGTTTGGGTAAGTTACTTAATACTGTGAAGAGTGTTCAAAAAATTCACAATAAAAATCTAGATATTGAAGGGTTATTGTTAACTATGTTCGATTCTCGTTTGAGGTTATCTAATCAAGTGGTAGATGAAGTACAAAAACACTTTAGTACTATGGTTTTCGATACCATAATAAGGAGAAATATACGTTTGGGGGAAGCACCAAGTTATGGAGAAAGTATTATAGCATATGATGCTACAAGTAAAGGTGCTATAAATTACCTAAATTTAGCCAATGAACTCTTAAAAAAGAACCAATACTATGGCAAAAGCCACTAAAAAACAGGTACTAGGCAGAGGCTTATCTGCGCTATTAAAAGACACCTCAGTTGATGAAACTAGTAATGATTTGGTTGTTGGTAGTATTATTGAAATTGAACTTGAAGACATTGAGGTGAATCCTTATCAGCCAAGAACATATTTTGATGAAGAATCTCTTCATGAATTAGCTAGTTCAATTAAAGAATTAGGGGTTATTCAACCAATTACAGTCAGAAAAATTGGTGAAAAGTTTCAACTAGTTTCTGGAGAGCGTCGTTTTAGAGCATCCAAATTAATAAAAAATAAAAGTATACCTGCTTACATAAGAACTGCTAATGATCAAGAAATGCTTGAAATGGCATTAGTAGAAAATATACAGCGTAAAAATCTAGACCCAATAGAGGTTGCACTATCCTATCAAAGACTTATTGATGAAATTCAATTAACCCAAGAAGAACTCAGTGTAAGAGTCGGAAAAAAAAGATCTACAGTTACCAACTATCTTCGTTTGTTAAAATTAGATCCCATTTTACAAACCGGAATTAGAGATGGGTTTATTTCTATGGGTCATGGAAGAGCTTTAATTAATATCAAAAGTTCTGAAAATCAGCTGGGTATTTATGAAAAAATACTTTTAGATAGATTATCCGTAAGACAAACTGAAGAATTAGTCAAAAGATTAAAAACAGATAAGGGTACTCCAAATGAAATAAAAAAACAATTACCTAAATATATTAAAAATAGTTTATCAGAAATTAATTCCTATCTAGGTCAAAAAGTTAATGTCACTTTAAATGGGAAAGGGAAAGGGAAAATCTCTATTCCTTTTCATTCTAAAGAAGAGTTTGAAAGAATTAAAAACTTGTTAAAATAAGTGTTTAAAAATAATTTCATATTACTAATTTTTCTTCTGTTACCGATTTATTGTTTCAGTCAAAAAGATTCTACAAACATTGAAGTAAAAGAGAAAAAAATCACCTCTAATAACCTATACAATCCTCTATCTCCATCAAAAGCCGCATTTTATTCAGCTGTTTTTCCCGGAGGAGGACAGGCTTATAATAAAAAGTATTGGAAAGTTCCTTTAGCATGGGCAGCGGTTGGTATTCCTACCTATTTTTATCTAAATAACAATAGTGAATACAAAAGATATAGAGAAGCATATAAGCTCAGAAAGAGAGGCTTGGTAGATGAATTTACACTAGAAGATGGTACCAAGCTTATCTCATTAACAGGACTGGAAAGAGCACAAAAAACCTTAAGAGGCAACAGAGATTTATCACTACTAGTTGTTATAGTTGGCTATGTACTTCAAATAGTAGAAGCAAGTGTAAATGCTCATCTATTACAATTTGATGCAAGTGATGATATTAGTATAAATCCAACAATAATAAATAATCCCATTAATATAGCACCACCATCAGTTGGATTTAGCTTTAAATATTCTTTTTAAATAGAAATTTATATTTTTTGTTGGAAGTCATAAATTATAACACATGAAAATAGCACTCTTTGGATATGGAAAAATGGGAAAAGAAATTGAGAGAATTGCTTTAGAAAGGGGGCATGAAATAGTTTTAAAAGTCATAGGAAATGAAAAATATGATATTTCTAAGGCAGATATAGGAATTGATTTTAGTGTTCCAGATGCAGCGCTAAATAATATTGTTAGTTGCTTTAAAAATAATATTCCTGTAATCTCAGGAACTACTGGATGGTTAAACGACTTTGACAAAGCACTTACTTTTTGTAAAGAAAAAAAAGGAAGTTTTATTTATGCTTCTAATTTTAGTATTGGAGTTAATCTATTTTTTGAACTGAATAACACCCTCGCAAAAATAATGAACTCACACAAAGATTATTCTTTAAATGTCGAAGAAATTCATCATACAAATAAATTAGACACTCCAAGTGGAACTGCTATATCTATAGCTGAAGGAATCATAAAAAACTCCTCCAAAAGTACTTGGGAAGTAATAGAGAATTCAATAAAAAAAGATACGAATTCTGTTCCTATTTCAGCAAAAAGAATTTTAGACACCCCAGGAACTCACAGAGTTTCATATAGTTCCAAAGTAGATTCAATTGAAATTAAGCACATTGCAAACAACAGAGAAGGATTTGCTTTAGGCGCTATAATTGCCGCAGAATGGTTAATTAAAAAAAATGGTATTTATACAATGAAAGATGTGTTAAACATAGGTTAAAAACTGTAACTATTTCTTTTATTTGTAACTAATGATTAAATAAAATTAAAATATGACAATTAATGAATGGTTTATCTTTTTTCTGATAGTTCAGTTAATTCATTTTGCGGGAACTTGGAAATTATATCAAAGAGCCAATAGAAAAGTTTGGGAAGCAGCTATTCCTATCTATAATGCTGTTGTTTTAATGAGTATTATAAAAAGACCTAAGTGGTGGGTTTTTTTATTATTTATTCCTATAATAAACCAATTGATGTTTCCTATTTTATGGATAGAAACCGCTAGAAGTTTTGGTTTTAATAAAAGAAAAGATACTATTTTAGTTCTGCTAACTTTAGGCTTTTATTTATTTTATATAAGTTATGCTACAAATTCAAAATACAAACAAAATAGAAGTTTAAAACCTAGAACTGGTCTTGGAGAATGGGTTCACTCAATTGCCTTTGCTATTATAGCTGCTACCATAGTTCATACCTATGTTATGCAACCTTATACCATACCTACATCTTCACTTGAGAAAACACTACTGGTTGGCGATTACTTATTTGTAAGTAAATTTCATTATGGCGCGCGAGTACCCACAACCACCATTGCCACTCCCATGCTTCATGACAGTCTTCCAACTTCTTTAATAGTTGAAAAAAACACCAAATCATACATAAACAAACCTCTATTACCTTATTTGAGAATTCCAGGTTTTCAAAAAATAAAAAGAAACGATATTGTTGTTTTTAACTGGCCTGTTGATACGTTGGTGCATTGGATGGATCCGAGCAGAGGGGCTGATTTTAAGCCTTTAGACAAAAAAACTAATTATGTGAAAAGGTGTGTTGGAATTGCAGGTGACACCCTCGAAGTAAGAGATGGATATGTTTTTATTAATGGAAAACAAAACATACTTCCAGACAGAGCAAAACTCCAATTTTACAACAAAATTTACTCTAGTAAAGGATTCTCTACACAAAAATTACTAAGATATACGAGCAAAGAATTCGATAGAAAGTTTATCATCAACTTTACCAGTCAAAATCAATTTGATAAGGTGATGAATTTCGCTACTGATAATCCTGAAAAAATAAAAGATAATCAATTTAAAATTACCACTTCAGAAGGAGGAATTCCAAAATGGCTAATTAGTAATTACAAATTAGACATCAAAGAGATTAGTACAAATACAAGAAAAGCAAATATAACTGATGAAATAGCCGCTAAACTGAGAAAAGATTCAGAGGTAGATAGTGTAATTAAAGTAATAAAACCCAAAGGAGTTAAAGGAAATTACATGTTCCCTGAGATTTATAATTTATCCTGGAATAACGACAACTATGGACCTATATACATTCCAAAAAAAGGATCAACAATAGAAATTAATACAAATTCATTACCTTTTTATAAAAGACTAATAAAAGAATATGAGAACAATCAACTAGATATAATAGGGGATCATATTTTTATAAATGGTAAAAAAGCTACAACATATACTTTTAAACAGGATTATTATTGGATGATGGGTGATAATAGGCAAAACTCTCTAGATGCAAGAAGTTGGGGCTATGTTCCTTTCGACCATGTAGTTGGAAAACCTGTTTTTATATGGTTTAGTATTGAAAACGGAGAAATTCGTTGGGAAAGATTATTTACTACTGTTGGGGGAAGTGGAGAACCAGTTTCATACTTATTCTATTTCTTAATTGCTGTAGCTGTATATTTTGGATATTCATTTTTAAGAAAAAATAGAAAAAAAGTGTCATAATGGCGCTATTCATTCCTACATATTTTTCACCAATTGCTCAATATACTTCAATTGTAAAGTCAAGTTCAGTAACTTTTGAAGTTGAAGAGAACTATCAAAAACAAAGTTATAGAAATAGGTGTTATATTTTTGGTGCAAATGGAAAACAACTGCTGAATATTCCAATTTCACGTTCAAAAACAACTTTGGGTAAATTAAAAATTAAAGACGTTATCATTGAAAACACAAATTGGCAGAGACAACATTACAGGTCATTAACAACTGCTTATAACCACTCTCCTTTCTTTGAGTTTTACAAAGATGACTTACAATATATTTTTACAAAAAAATACAAATATTTATTAGATATCAATATAGATTCTTTTCATTTTATAAATGAAGCGCTTGATTTATCAAAAGAATATGATATTTCAAAAAAATATAATGATAAGGTCGACGATGATTATAGATATCATGCTCATGTTAAAAATACTGACAAAACTAAATGCAGTCCTTACATACAAATGTTTCAGGACAGAAATGTTTTTTTAAAAAACCTTTCCATTCTAGATTTATTATTTATGGAAGGGCCTAATTCGATAAATTTTTTAAAACAATAACTCTCATAAATATAAACTATTGAATATCCGTTTTTTATTATTTAATTTTTTATGTTAAAGATTTAAAATAAGTGTAAGAAATTGATATTTATTCAATTTTTATTTTTAATTTAGATTAATCCCTTTAAAATAATATTAAATATTAATTAGTTTTAAATGGATTCACTCTTAAAAAATATTAGAAAAATATATCCCATTTCTGAACAATCTTTTGAAAAACTTAAAAAAATTTTCAATGTAAAAAAGTTCAAGAAAAAGTCTGCTTTAAGCCATAAAAATAAAGTTTCAACTAAATTTTATATTGTCAAATCGGGTATTGTAAGATCTTACATTACAGATGATAAAGGGAAAGAACACATAAAATTCATATATACCAATTACTCCCCTGTAGCGGCTTTTGGTTCTTTAATTAAAAAAAAAGAGAATAATGTGATCATAGATTGTCTTACTGATTGTGATTTGATTGAAGTTGATTTTGAAGAATTTAAAAGTTTAGCAAATTCAAATCAAGAAATTCTTCAATTATATAATAATATATTAGAATTAATCTTTATTAAGTTAGAGAATCGATTTTATGAACTTTCAACACTTAATGCTACAGAACTTTATTTAAAATTTAAGAAATATAATCCAGGTATAGAAAATCTGATACCATTATATCACATTGCCTCTTATTTAAATATTACACCTGTTCAACTAAGTAGAATAAGAGCAGATTTATACAAAACCGAATAAATTTAACGCTACAAAGTCAAAAGTATCTTATTTTTGAAATTAACAAGTATTCATCTAGTAAATACATATTATTTTAAAATTTACATTTATATTGGAATGTCCTTTAAATTTTTATTTCACTACGGTTTTCATTTCTTAGTTCCATTTGTAATTGCCTTATTTTTTTACAAAGAAAAGTGGACTCAAGTATTTTTAATTTTTTTGGGCACCATGTTTATAGATTTAGATCATTTATTAGCAACTCCAATATTTGACCCAAATAGATGCAGTATTAATTTTCACCCTTTACATTCATATTATGCTATTACCGGTTATGTTCTTATGATTATCCCAAAAAAAAGTAGAATTCTAGGAATTGCACTACTATTTCATATGTTTACAGATTCTTTAGATTGCTTCCTCTAAAATTTTAAAATTCTAGACAGTAATTGGTTTATTTCTAAAGAAATCTTCATTTTAACAGCTGCGAAAAGGTAGACTGATGAGATGATTATGGTCTTCAAAACTATATTGACAATTGGATGGTATTTAAAATCCCAAAAATAGAAAGCGAAAAATAATCCAACTATTAAAAATAGGGATATAAACGTCTTGTTAGTTATTGGTGTAATATTCAAGTTCAACTTTAAAATAATAAGTTTTATGGTATTAAAAACAAAAATAACAATAAGTGTTGCTAATGCTAAACCATTTGTTCCGTAAAGATCAAATAGCCAAATATTCAAATAATATACAGAAAAGGCCATTCCTAGATTCAGGGGTAGAGTAATTTTATAGAATACAGAATTATTAATAATTGCACCATTGTTTCCTAAAAACATAGTAAACATTTTAGCTGCTGAAATCATTAAAACAACCAATTCTCCCCCTGCATATCCTCTATCAGGTATGAGTTTAAATAATTCATGAACTCCGCAATTAACCAATAAAAACAGAAGTCCACTTACTAATAATAAGTTTATAGAACTTTTTTTGTACAAATTTTCAACCTCTATTGAATTATTGTCATTTATCGTTTTAGATGTGATAGGTTGTAGAATCTGAGCCATAGCTCTTCCGGGTGCTTCTATTAAAGATCCTATGAAAACAGCTACTGCATAATAAGCAGCTTTTTCAACAGTTTCTTTATCAGGAATCATTACCTTATCAATGTCTAAAAGAATGGCACCTGCACTACCTGCAAGGACCATATAAAACGAATACCTTAAAACTTCTATGAAATTTTTTGGGAGATAAAAACTGAATTTTGGAAAATATAACCAAAATGCATACAACATCATAATTATAGCTCTAATAACATAAGCTCCTGTTAAACAATAAATGAATTGAGGCTTAGTTAAAAAATCAAAAAAAACCGAAATTAGTAATATTAAAACAACTGCTCTATTCCAAAACTCCTTTAAAATATTACCAAAAATAGATTGCATTTGAACTTTAGCCCACGAATAAAAAACTTCAAAATATGTGGTAGATATGGCTACTATAAAAATAACAAAAGTGTAGTCTTTTAAAATAGGGTTTTGCTGAGAGATACGACTTCCTATTTGATTATAAAATTCAGAGACAAGAAAACCAAGTGGTATTGCTATTAGAAGAGGCAAAAAAATAATACTTGATAAAAATTTATCTTTTTCTACCTTAGTTTCATAAGAAGAAAAATACTTAACAATAGTATGATGAACGCCTAAAGCAGCCAAAGGCATTAAAATATTAGATACTGATAGTAAGTAAACTACAATCCCATGATATTTACCCTCCAAAACTTGAGGATAAAGTATTAGAACATTTATACCACCAAGTGCAAAACTTAAGTAAATTATTAATGTGTTTATAAAAGATTGCTTCAGTACAATTCCCAAACTTTAATGTATTAATTGATATATTGATTTATAAATCTTATCTCCAACATTATTCCCATATAACTCAACTGTAAACTCTTTTTTCATCTCCTTAAAAGTATCAAACGTTTGGATAATCTTTTTGGTATTACTACCAACAACTTTTGCATACTCATTGACCTCTAATTCTACCCATTCTGTTTCATCTCTTACTACTATACATTGTTTTCTATTAAAAAAAGCTTCTTTTTGTAACCCTCCACTATCTGTAATTACCATAGAACAGTTTTTTAATAATTCTAACATATCATAATATCCAACAGGATCTATCCTTTGTATTTTTGGATCTATTGATAATTTTTTTAATATCGCTTTTGTTCTAGGATGCATTGGTAAAACAACTGGCTGAGTTTTGTGAATCTCTTCTAGTCCAAGAAAAATTGATTTTAACTTTTTTTCATCATCAGTATTTTCTTGACGATGAATAGTCGCTAAAACAAAATGATTTTTTTGTAATTTTTGGTCACTAATAATAGATGATTTTTCTTCTGAGAACTGACTGTAATAATTAACAGCATCTTTCATAATATCACCATGCTTCTCAATTATAATTGGCAGATTGTCAAAGCCTTCTTTCTCTAGATTATCTAATGCAGTTTCTGTTGGACAACTTAATAAATCAGAAATTCTATCAGTTATGATTCTATTAATTTCCTCTGGCATTTTCATATTAAATGAACGAAGACCAGCCTCAATATGAACAACTTTAATATTCATTTTTTTAGCTGCTAAAGCTCCAGCTAGGGTAGAATTAGTGTCACCATACACAATAAGTGCTTCGGGTTGTTCAATTTCTAATACTTTTTCAATCTTTTCCATCATCTGACCAGTCATTTCAGCATGCTTCATACTGTTTACCTCTAAATTATAGGCTGGTTCAGGTATCCTCATTTCTTGAAAAAAAATAGCGCTCATGTTAGCATCAAAATGTTGACCTGTGTGAATGATTACCTCCTCTATTGTATTGTATTCCTTGATAATTCTACTCAATACAGCTGCTTTCACAAACTGTGGCCTGGCTCCTATTACAGTTACTACTTTTTTCATTTGTACACCTTGTGGTAAAAATTAAATAATTTCTTAGGACTACTAATTTTATATTTCAATTAATATACTATCTTTTTAATTACTTGTGCTAATTGACTTGTTATATTTTTTCTATAATATTGATCAATACTACCTAATTTCACATGAAGATTACCTTTTTTATATTTATTGTAAAAATCTAAAATGCTGGCTCTTAATTTTATTTTATTATTAAAATCTACTATAATTCCCGCGTTTGTATTTTTTAATATATCTGCTACATCACCATCTTCAGGACCAATCGCTAAAATAGGTCGTTTTGCTTGTAAATACTCAAAAATTTTACCTGTAATAATTCCTCTTGCGCTAGGCACATTATTAATACTTAATAATAAAATCTGTGAATAAACTTGATATGAATTAACATCTTTATGATCTACATAGGGAATTCTTTCAACAGTTTTAGAATCAAATACTTTTATATCTTGAATAACTGAATCATCAATTTCACCAATGAATTTAATTTTAAGGTCATTTTTAAAATCGGAATTTGTATCACACATCTCTTTTAACACTTTCCATAAAATTTTAGGATTTCTATCAGAATTCATTGAACCAACATGAGTAATAGAAAAACTACTGTCTAATTTTTGAGTTAAAGAAGTTTGAAAAGTATCAAAACCATTTGTTAATACCTTAATTCTCTTATTATGTTTGAGATACTTTTGTTTCATCGTTTCACCAACAACAATAACCATATCAGAATTTATTAAAACCTCTTGCTCTAATTGATGATGTTTTTCAATTGCTTTTTTTGTAAGTGGTAATTGTTTAAAATAATCTATTTCTGTCCAAGGATCCCTGAAGTCTGAAATCCATTTAATTCCAAGTTGTTTTTTTAACTTTAATCCAATTAAATGCATACTATGGGGAGGTCCAGTTGAAATAATAACATCTATTTTATGGTTCTTCAAATAGTTGCTCAAAAATTTTACAGAAGGTTGTATCCAAAACTTTCGCCCATCAGGTATAAAATAATTAGCTCTAATGTATTGAATCATTTTTCCTAATAAAGTTGGATTCGGATTTAAAAAACCTGCACTTTCTTTTTTATTATTTACTCTAAAAAAAGTAAATACCGAATTAGGTTCAAAAATTGGTTGCTTTAGAACCTCAATATCTTTTGGTATTTCATTCTCTGAACTAAAATCTAAAACTGGGTAAGATGGATTATCTATTGTGTAAATAACTGGCTCTATATCAAAATCTCTTAAATATTTAGTGAATTTTAACCAACGTTGAACTCCTGGCCCACCGGCTGGAGGCCAATAATACGTAATAATTAATACCTTCTTTTTAGAACTCATTATATAATTTAACTAAGTCTTGAGAAGTTATTTCCCAAGAGAATTCATTTTCTATAAATTCTTTACCATTTTTACCTAACTTTTCTGCTTTTTCTTTATTTAGATAGAGTTCTAACACTTTTGAGGAAAAGTCATCTTTATTTTTTTCTTCATGAACTAAACCGCTGTTAGCTTTTTCAATTATTTCTTTTTGAGCAATAGCATTACTAACTAAAACAGGCTTAGAAAAACTCATATATTGAAAAATTTTATTTGCGTAAGCAACATCATGCTGAATACTTCTGTAAAGAGGAGATATACATACATTACTTGCAACAATATACGACGGAAATAAAGAAACATCTTGCCATCCCTCAAAATCTACAAAAGCTTCTAGGTTTAATTTTTTTGTTTCGTCTTTTAAAATTGAGTCTGTGGTATTTTGACCAACAATAACTAATTTATAATTTGCTATCTTTTTGGAAAGGAATTCGGTAGCTTTTATGGCAGTTAGTAACCCTCTTCTTATGTTGGTGTCACCTAGATAAAGGACGACGAATTTATTGGAATACTTTTTTTTAATTATATCAGAATACATAGCTTCTTTATAAAAAAACTTCCTGACAGTGTTTGGTACCACCACCATTTTTTTTGGTTCAATATTATTTTTTTTAATAAGGTCTTCAGCGAAATTTGGAGAAACCGTAATGATTTTATTGGATTTTTCTATGAACTCCTTCTCTTTCCTTTTCCATTTTTTTGGAGAAATAATATATTTTCCAGGAAATTGATTCAAATGAGGATAAAACTTCATGTTCTCAGGAATGTTATCATGAAGATCTAATACTACTTTTAACCCAAACTTTTTATTTGACAAAAATACAGCTTCTGCTATTCTAATATCGTGAATATGTAAAACTTCTATAGAGTTTTCTTTTATAAAATCATCAATTTTTGGCTTCATAATGATTGTATAACCAAAGAAATCACAAGAAAGTGCTGATAGTTTATAGAATAGTTTATTCGATTTATATCGCCTTATTTGAATACCATTAGTATTTTCTTGTAATATTTGATTTCCGTAGGTTAAACAAAATAAAAAAACTTCATGTCCAGAATTTACTAGAGTAATTGCTTCGTTCTCAACCCTAGGATCTGGCGGAAACACTTCGTCTAAAATCATCCCAATTTTCATGATTTAACAGATTTTGTAGCATACACAATATAATATCTTGGGGTAAAGGTTCTCAAGATTGGACGAAAACCAATTTTTCTTACTGGACTAGTCCATTTTTCTTTTTTTTCAATTTTCCAATTCGATTTTTCTAATAACCAGTCAAATTGCCAATCTTCAAACTCATGGTAATGTCTATCCCACTTATCTGTGGAACTTCTGTAGGCTTTGGCAAACCATAAATTTAGAGGAACAGAGGCTATTAGCTTCGTCGATTTTATTTCATTTAAAATATTGAATGGAGCAATTAAATGTTCGAAAATTTCAAAAGCTGTAACAGCTTCTATATCATATTTTTTCACGATTTCTGGAACTAGATCTAGATCCTCCCCATAGGTATTATAAACAGTATAACCATGTTGTTCCATGATTTCAGAAAATGAATTTCTAACCCCCAAATCTAAAATAGTTGCAGGAGCAGGAAGTACCTTTTGTAAAAAACTTAAGGTTAGATTATATCTTCTTTGATGATGTTTAGCTAACATAAATATATGGTGTGGATTAGAACAAGGAACTATTGAGTTGCTTTGTTTTTATTATAGAAAAACCAACCTAACGGAATTAATAATAAAATTACATAAGATAGTAAAGATATAGTGCTTCCTGTTTGAATAACTTTGGGCTCAAATCTAAATTCAATAGAATGCTTACCCGCTGGAATCTCTAAACCTCTCAGCACATAGTTAACATTTAAATGGGGTTTCAATTCTCCATCTATGTATGCATTCCAACCATTCTTGTAATATATCTCTGAAAATACTGCAAATTCATTTTGATTTGAAAAAGATTCATAACTAAGTGCATTTAACGAATATTTTGTGAGTTTTATGGTCGCTAAACTATCTATATCATATTTTCTTGAATTTTCGAAGCCATAAGAATTATGGTCTTTAAGTATGGCAACTTTTTTAGTATTTAAACTATCCAAAGCTTTTATTTCTTCATTTGCAGTTTGTACGTATTGAACTTCATTTACAAACCAAGCATTTCCATTTGCATCAGGATTTTGCTGCGCTTCTTCTTTACCATTGTCTGAAGGAATAATAAAATACTTAACATTTAGCATATTATAAATCTGCATGTTTTGTTTTTGTATTTGAAACTCAATTAAATCTTGATATCTGCCCATTTTCGCGGCATGATAGCCTCCTATTGATTTGTGAAAATAAGAAGTTCGTCCGTCTTGAAACGGGTCTCCTGCAAAATTTGCTACTCTATAATGGGTTTTATCTCTCAAAATTTGAAGGTCAGCATTACTTGCTGTAAAAGGTTTATCAATTTTTCTAGCCTGTTTAAAATCATCTTCATTCACATACCTTAAATTCACCTGAACTAAATCAAATAAAATTAGTAATGCAAATCCAATAATTGTTTTGGTTTTATTAAGCCGTTGTTTTGAGAATAACCAAAGAATTACAAAACTTAAACTAATTAAGGCTAAAGATCTAAAGCTATCTGAATATAACATTGATTGTCTATCAGCTTTTACAGCATCTAACAAACCTTCATATTGAGCATAATTAGCGTCTCTTAATCCTTCAAATGGCGAAAAGGCTACTGCATAAAATAATCCTATAAAGATTAATCCGCCAGTTACATAGAAGGCTTTTTTTAAAGCTTCTTGTTTCTGTTCTTTTAATATTTTGGATGAGAAAAATTCTTTAATTGCTAAAATTCCTAGTAAAGGAAAACATAATTCCGCAATTACTTGAAAAGAAGAAACAGCTCTAAACTTATTGTATAATGGAACATAATCAATAAAAAAGTTTGTTAAAACCTCAAAGTTTCTTCCCCAACTCATTGCTATTGAAAAGACGGTAGTGGCCAGTAACCAATATTTAAATTTACCTTTAACTAAGAATACACCTAGAAAAAAGAGAAAAACAATAACAGCACCAACATAAGCAGGAGCTTCAACAATTAATTGATCTCCCCAATACGTATATACTTGTTTGATAAAACCCTCTGCTTGTCTAGGACCAGCTATTGAAGAAACATGTTTATAGGTACTCGAGTTTTTATCCAAACGCTCCACGGTACCACCCCCCATATATCTTGGTACTAACAAGTTAAATGTTTCAGAAATCCCATAACTAAATTGAGTGATATAATCTTTTGACAACCCCGAGGTTACTTCTTTTGGGGTTCCATCTGAGTTAATTGTTAATGCAGTATTTCCTCGAGTACTAAAATCTGAATACTCTTTAGTTGCCATTAATCTTGTTGAATTAACTCCAACAGCTAGCAACATAGCTGTAATTATTAGTAAAGATTGATATGTAAACTGAGTAATTTTCTTTTTTTTAATGGCTTCAACCAGCTCTATAATCCCTAAGATAAAAATAGCGAAGAGTAAATAGTAAGTCATTTGAGGATGGTTTGCTTTAATTTCTAAAGCAGTCGCCAATCCGGTTAAAGTAAAACCTAATAAATATTGTTTTTTAAAAACATATATTACACCAGCAAGAACTAGGGGCATATAAGCAATTGCATGGGCTTTTGCATTGTGCCCTGCACCAAATATAATCATGAGATATGTAGAGAAACCGAAGGCTAGAGATCCCATAATGGCTAATTTCCAATCTACTTTAAAGGCAAGTAACATAATGTAAAAGCCTAAAAAATATAAAAATAAATAATCGGCAGGTCTAGGAAGAAACCGAATTAAACGATCTAAATAAGATAGGTAATCATGTGGAAAATAAGTTCCAATTTGATAGGTAGGCATACCACTAAAAGCACTTTCTGCCCAATAGGGTTCTGAACCCGTTGTTGTTCTATAATCATTTACTTCCTTTGCCATTCCGATGTGCTGAGTAATATCGGATTGAGATAATTTTTCTCCTTTTAATACTGGATGGAAGTATAATAATGCGGCAATTATAAAAACTAATAAAGAGACTAAATGAGTAGAAAAAAATTTTAAGTTCATATTAATCTATTTCTTCAAAATCTACATATTCTCCAACAGAATTATTCCCTTGAGTATTAGAGTTTGGTTTTTTATCTATAATAGTTTCACCTTCTTTAGTTGAT
>CBFHOD010000031.1:0-6634 GCA_965657365.1 Flavobacteriaceae bacterium | reverse complement strand
TGAATTATGAGTTTGTTTATGTTTTTGCTGCGCTTTTTCTTGCATATTCCCAACTACTTTTTTCAATAAAATTGGGGCAAATATTCTAGCCAAGAAACGAAAGCTATAATATACGATTAAAAAAATAAGGATTGTTCTAAATAAACCCATCAAATCTGCTTGTTGCATGTTAAAATTAAAATTAAATTCAAAAATAACAATTTGAACATAAATGTTACGTTAATAGAATACAAAAATTTAACTCCATTAAAAAAGTATTTATTGCATTTGATGAGTCCAATTTTTAGAGTATGTTTGTGAGAAACCAAAAATTATTTTTTTTGACTTTAAATTATTTTATACATAAACTAAGAGTGTTTTTGATGCTTTGTATGTTGCTTTTAACACATACCACCATAGCTCAGTTTACTAATGTTATCAATTCAAACAGACCTGGATTCTCTGAATCTCCCTATTCAGTTGGCAGTAGAGTATACCAGTTAGAAACGAGTTTATTTTATAGAGAAACCAACAAATATCCAACTTTTTACAGACCACAATCCTATGGCGTAGATTTCTTATTAAGGTCTAGCTTTTTAAATGAAAAACTAGAGTTTAATATAAATTTAGCCTATCAAAATGAGGAAGTTGGTTTTCAAAATATTTTTAATTCAAGTTACCAAAAAGCAGGAATTAGTAAGTTAATTGTTGCAGCAAAATATTTAGTCTTTGAAAAAAAATATGAGGATAAATCAAAAGAAATAAGAAGCTGGGTTGCAAGAAATAGTTTTGATTGGAAAAGACTCATCCCCTCAGTTGCAATTTATGCCGGAGCAAATACTGGTGTTCCAGAAAATATTTATAAGGCAAACAGTTTTTCTCCTAAGGTTGGAATACTTCTTCAAAACGATTTAAGTGATAATTTTAATATTATTACAAACATGTTTTATGATAGAATTGGTACAGAGTTGCCTGAATTATCTTACATTGTTACAGCCACATACAGCTATAGACCAAGATGGTCTATTTTTATTGAAAATCAATCAATGTTTGACAAATACCAATATCAATCAAATATAGGTACTGGTATCGCTTTTCTATTTAATAGACATCTCCAAATAAATAGCTCTTTTCGATTATTAGCCGATGGAAAATCTTCAGGATTTTACTCATCATTTGGAGCCTCATATAGGTTAGATAGACATGTTGATAAAGTTCTTAATTCAGACAAAGACAGTAAATCAATAAGAACTAAAAGATTTTTTGGAAAAAAAGGGGTTTTAAATAATTTAACAAATAAATTTAAAAATCTGTTTAGAAAAAAAAGTAAAAGAATACCAATAAAAAAATCTAATCTAAAAAAGGAAACCATTAAATCTATCAGTAAAAATAGTTCTACAAATGAATATAACAACAATAATTTAGAAGGAAAAAATTTAAGAGTAAAACCAGTAAGAAAAAGAATTAGTCCTTCAAAAATTAAAGCAGAAAAAGATAAACCCAAAAAAGGATTTTTTAATATTCTAAAAAGAAAGAAGGAAGAAAAAAAAGATTCAGAAAAAGATGCTGAAGAACTTGAAAAAGAAATAAAAGAGCTGGAAAAAGAAGTAAAAAAAGACAACAAAAAGCTAGAAAAAGAAAGAAAAAAAGCAGAAGCAAGAAAAAAGAAAGAAGAAAGAAGTAAAAACAAAAGAAAACAAAAAAATGAGGATGAAGATGAAGATGAAGATAATAAAGAATTAAACTAAGACAACAAACTAATTTAGTGCTATGATTACACTAAAAGAAATGATTACAAAAAAGGAAATGAAACAATTTGTAATGTTTCCTTTTTCGATTTACAAAAACAATGCTTTCTGGGTTCCACCAATCATTACTGAAGAACTAGAAACTCTTAATAAAGATAAAAACCCTGCTTTCGAAAATGCTGAAGCACGTTTTTTTGTAGCTATAAAAAATGATAAGATTGTAGGGCGAATTGCGGCCATTATTAATTGGTATGAAGTAAAAGAACAGCAAATAAAAAAAATGCGTTTTGGATGGTATGATGTTATTGATGATCTTGAAGTTTCAAAAGCGCTCATTAATAAAGTTCAAGAAATTGGAAAAAAAAATAATCTAATTTATATGGAGGGTCCTGTTGGATTTTCAAATCTTGACAAGGTTGGTGTCTTAACTGAAGGGTTTGACCATATTGGAACCATGGTAACTTGGTATTCTTTACCCTACTATAAAGTACATTTAGAAAACTTAAGTTTTATAAAAGAAAAAGAATACTTAGAAAATAGTTTTCAATTAGAGAAGGTAAATGCCCCATACTATGAACGAATATCAAAATTAATTAAACACAGGTTTAAACTTCGCTCTTTAAATTTCACGAAAACAAAAGAAATTTTACCATACGTTAGCGAAATGTTTGATTTATTTAATAAATCATACGCCAAGCTATCCTCATATGTTCCAATTTCTGAGAATCAAATTGAATACTTTAAGAAGAAATATATTAGTTTTATTAATCCAGGGTTTATCAAATTTGTAATGGATGAAAATAATAAACTTGTTGCTTTTGGAATTATGATGCCCTCATTCTCTGAAGCTCTTCAAAAAGCAAATGGAAAATTATTTCCTTTTGGCTTTTTTCATCTTTTAAATGCAAAAAACAATGCAAAAACTGTAACATCTTATTTAATAGGTGTAGATCCATCATATCAAAACAAAGGAATAACTGCAATTATTTTTAGTGATTTTACAACAAGTTTTAATGCTATAGGAATACAGAGAATTATTAGAACACCAGAATTAGCGGATAATACCGCTATTCATCAATTATGGAAGAACTTCGATCCTAAAACTCATAAAAAAAGAAGAACATACAGGAAAAATATCTAACCCAAGAAATAAAAAACTACACAACTTTTAAATTAAATGCAATTATTTTACAATTCAATAATAGATAAAGAAACAAAGGAAATTACTTTTGATAAGATTGAGAGCAAGCACATTATTAAAGTTCTTCGAAAAAAAGAGGGAGACCGCATTTTCATTACTAACGGAAAAGGGGAGTTATTTAATTGTATAATTACTATTGCAAACGATAAAAGGTGTTTAGTTTCAGTTAGTAGTCAAGAAGAAAAAAAGCAACCTAAAGATTATTACTTACATATTGTTATTTCTCCTTTAAAAAGTAATGACAGGTTAGAATGGTTTTTAGAAAAAGCAACTGAAATTGGAATTGATGAAATTACATTGATTACATGTGATAATTCTGAAAGAAAATTTATTAAATCAGAACGACTAGAAAAAATTATTATTGCTGCAATGAAACAATCCTTGAAGTTTCATTTACCAAAACTTAATAAAATAATTTCATTTAGTGAATTTTTAAAAATAGAACATAAAAATTCTGTATACATAGCACATTGTGAAAAAAGCGATAAAAAACTCCTAAAAAACCATGTAAAACCAAAAGAGTCAGCTACAATTTTAATTGGCCCGGAGGGCGATTTTTCTTCCAAAGAAATAGTTAAAAGTATAAAATCTGGTTTTATCCCAATTACTCTTGGTGAAGCTAGACTAAGAGCAGAAACGGCTGCATTAGTAGCAGTTCAGAACATTTCATTTATCAATCAATAAGAAAGCTTATCTTGCTCATAAATTCATTATAATTTTGTACCTAAAGAGATTCATAATAATTCTTTTTTTTAGCATTAGTTATCAAGTTTTTGCTCAAGAAGTAGCTGTGTTAAAATATAATGGAGGAGGAGATTGGTATGCTAATCCTACAGCAATTCCTAATCTAATTGAGTTTTCAAACAAAAAAATAAAAACACTAATTACAAAAAACCCAGTTCCAGTTCATGTTGGAAGTAGTAATATTTTTAATTTTCCGATAGTATTTATGACAGGTCATGGAAATGTTTACTTTACAAATAAGGAAGCTAAAAATTTACGTCAGTATTTAATTTCTGGGGGGTTTCTTCACATATCAGACAATTATGGTCTAAACAAGTATATTAGAGCAGAGCTAAAAAAAGTTTTTCCAAAAATAGAATTAAAAGAAATTCCATTCACACATGCAATTTATAATCAAACATTTACTTTTAAAAAAGGATTGCCAAAAATTCATGAGCATGATAAAAAAGCACCTCAGGGTTTTGGACTATTTTTTAAAGGGAGGCTAGTATGTTTTTATGACTACGAGTCTGACCTTAGTGATGGATGGGAGGACGCCTCTATACATAATAACCCTAAGGAAACTCGTTTAAAAGCTTTACAAATGGGATCAAATATTATTGAATATGCTTTTAGAAATTAATGTAAATATTCCAATAGATACCATAAAAATTAACTTTGATACAGAAGGACTTTGGGTATTAAACATAGCCTTAGCAGTAATTATGTTTGGAGTAGCATTATCTATTAAGGTCGCAGACTTTAAGCGATTACTTCAAAATCCAAAACTACTATTAATAGGTGTTTTTTCTCAATTCTTTTTATTACCAGCACTTACTTTTATAGCTATTTTGATCATAAGACCTCACCCAAGTTTTGCCCTAGGCATGATGATGATTGCTGCTTGTCCTGGTGGAAATGTTTCTAACTTTTTTAGTAAAATGGCAAAAGGGAATGTGGCATTATCTGTAAGCTTAACTGCATTCGCAACTGTTATATGTTTACTAATGACACCTTTTAACCTACAATTTTATGGTGGACTCTATGAACCAACTCATGCTATTTTAAAAACAGTTGAATTAAATCCTTTTGAACTATTTAAACTGATATTATTAATTTTAGGGATTCCTATCCTAATAGGTATGACATTAAATCATTTTTATCAGAACTTTGCTAAAAAAATTGAAACTGTACTCAAACCTTTTTCAATGATTGTTTTTTTAGTTTTAATATGTATTGCTTTTTATCAAAATATCGAGATCTTTTTAGAATATATACATTTAGTTGCTGCCTTAGTCATTTTTCATAATATTGGAGCTTATGCCATAGGGTTTTATACTGCAAAAAGTTTTGGATTGAAAAAAAGAGAGCAAAAAACGATTTCTATGGAGACTGGAATTCAAAATGGTGGCCTAGGACTATTATTGATTTTTCAGTTTTTTGATGGTTTAGGAGGAATGGCTTTATTAGCCGCATTTTGGGGTATATGGGATATTTTTTCTGGTATGTTACTTGGGATCTATTGGGGAAGAAAAAATTATTAATTATGTTTGGCAACCTATTTGAGCTTTGAAAACACTTTGGTATTATCTTTTTAAAATTCTTTTAAAGACTTCTTTATTTTTTATGACAAAAAAAATAATAGTTAACGGAAAAGAAAATATACCAAAAAAAGGTGCCGTTCTATTTATGGTAAATCATCCCAATGGGCTTATAGACCCTTTAATTGTCACAACAAACAATCCAAGAACAAATTACTTTCTAACTCGTGCAGCTAGTTTTAAAAAACCATTAGTGAGATGGTTCCTAAATTCTTTAAATTTAATACCTATTTACAGAATGAGAGATGGTGTTCATCAATTAAATAAGAATAAAGGAGTTTTTGAAAAATGTTTTAATTTATTAGACAACCACAAAGCATTGATGATTTTTCCTGAAGGAAGCCACGATAAAAGAAGAACTGTAAGAAGCTTAAGTAAAGGGTTTTCAAGAATAGTTTTTGGAGCTATCGAAAGAAATCCAAAACTAGAAATTCAAATCATACCTGTCGGGATTACTTATCAAGATTTATCTAGCTACCCTTTTAAAGTTTCATTAAATTATGGAACACCAATTTTAGCAAATGACTTTTACAAATCAAACTTTCATCATTCTGATATAAAAAAAATAAAGGATGTTATTTCTGATCAATTAAAAGTACTTTCGGTACATATTCCTTTGTCTAAAAATTATGAAAAAACTCTAGAAAAATTAAATTCTGCAAATGTTGATTTTACAAAAGTTAATGAAGTTAATTCAATGATTCAATCTAACATAATTATTAAAAAAGAGAGAAAGGTTAATTTAGTTAGATTTTTAAGACCTATTGTATTATTAAATAGTTTAATACCTTGGTTATTGTGGAAATATGTGAAAAATAAGATAACAGAAGTTGAATTCATAAGTACTTTTAAGTTCGGTGTAAGTTCTTTAACAGTAATTCCTTTTCTTCTAGTGAACACCTATATAATTTATAATATGTTTACCTTAAAAAGTAGTATTGTATATTTTGGCTGTTCTATATTAATATTATTAATCTACAGTAAATTTCATTCTACTCCAGCAAGATAGCATCTTGTATAATCTGTTGTATTTTTGTTCTAATATCTTCATCTACCAAACCAGTATTTTCCATGGTTGGAAATACTCGATTGGATAGAAAAACATATAAAATTTCACTCTCAGGATCTGCCCAAGTGTAAGCACCAGTAAATCCACTATGTCCAAAACTTTCATCTGAGACACATCCACATGTTGCTTTAATTTCTGGATCTAACTGAGGTTTATCAAATCCCAAACCTCTTCTCACTTTTTTATCAGAATAATATCGCATATTAAACTTATCAAACGTTTCTTCCTTAAAATATCGTTTCCCTCCATAATACCCTTTTTGCAGATATAATTGCATCACTTTTGCAACATCATTTGCATTTGCAAATAAACC
>CBFHOD010000030.1:0-26445 GCA_965657365.1 Flavobacteriaceae bacterium | reverse complement strand
GAACGAGTCAAAAGAACTGCAAAAACAGGGAATAAAGAAGCGCAAGCAGAATTAGTCGTTTTATTAAAAATTGAAGAAACTTTATTGCAAGGAGTTTCTGTAAGAGCCCTAAATTTTTCTGAAAAAGAACAGGAATTTATAACTCCATTACAGTTTATTACTTCAAAACCAGTTTTATACGTTTGTAATGTTGATGAAAATTCTGCAGTGACTGGAAATGGGTATGTAGATCAAGTAAGAGAGGCGGTAAAAAATGAAGATGCGGAAGTTATTGTTTTAGCAGTTGGAACAGAAGCAGATATTACAGAATTAGAAGACTACGATGAACGACAGTTATTCTTAGAAGATATAGGGCTAGAAGAGGCAGGTGTTTCTCGTTTAATTCGTTCTGCTTATAAATTATTAAACCTCCAAACCTATTTTACTGCTGGTGTAAAGGAGGTAAGGGCTTGGACAATTCAAATTGGAGCTACCGGACCACAAGCAGCTGGAGTTATTCATACTGATTTTGAAAAAGGTTTCATTCGAGCAGAAACGATTAGTTATGAAGATTATGTAACTTTTGGAACAGAAGCTAAGGTAAAAGAAGCTGGAAAAATGAGAGTAGAGGGAAAAGAATATGTTGTGCAAGACGGAGATGTGATGCACTTTAGATTTAATGTTTAGCATACACTAATAATTAGTTCACATAACCCTTATAAAATAAAAAAACCTACAGTGAATAGCTGTAGGTTTTTTTTAGAACTTTTATGTTTTTCTATTAATTAACACCCATTAATTCAACATCAAAGATTAGTGTAGCATTTGGAGGAATAACTCCGCCAGCTCCACTTTCTCCATAAGCTAAGTTAGCAGGAATTACAAAACGTGCTTTATCTCCTACTTTTAATAAAAGTATTCCTTCGTCCCATCCGGCAATTACTTGACCAACCCCAACAGAAAATTCAATTGGTTGCTTGCGTTTATATGAAGAGTCAAATACTGTACCGTCTAATAATTGTCCTTTATAATGTACAGAAACATTAGCTCCTTTAGTAGCTTTATTTCCATCACCATTTTGTAAAATTTTATATCGTAAACCGCTTTGTGTTTCTTCATAACCTTTTGCTACGGTATCTAAGATCTCTTGTTGTTTTTTTCTTTCTTCTTCCTCTCGTTTTGCTCTTAAACCTTCAAAGCTCCTAAAGGCCTCAACTGCATTATAGGCTTCAGCATCTGTTCCAACTCTGATAATTTCTATAGACATTTCATCTCCCTGTGAAATAGTATCTACAACATTTTGTCCTTCAACGACATTTCCAAAAACTGTGTGTTTTCCATCTAACCATGGAGTTTCAATGTGAGTTATGAAAAATTGAGACCCATTAGTAGCTGGTCCTGAATTGGCCATCGATAATTTTCCTGGACCATCATGTTTTAGATCTGGATGAATTTCATCATCAAATTTATAACCTGGGTCTCCTGTTCCTGTCCCTAATGGACACCCTCCTTGAATCATGAAATCTGGAATTACACGATGAAATTTTAAACCATCGTAATATGGTGTTCCTTGTTTCTTAACACTGTTTTCTAAATTCCCTTCTGCTAAGGCAACAAAGTTACCAACAGTACCAGGTGTTTTTTCATATGCTAAACTTACTAGAATATCTCCTTTTGAAGTTTTGAATTTTGCGTAGATTCCGTTATCCATTTTTTAATTTATTTAATTTGTTTTAAACTATTCTATCTCCTAATTTTTATTCGTATTCACTTGTAAAATGAAGCTTTACTGTAGGATATTTACTCTGTGTCATTTGGATGGTAAATGCTGAATCAGCTAAAAAAACCAATTGCCCTTGTTTATCCTTTGCTAAATAGCGTTGTTTTACTCTCTTGAACTCTTTAAACTCGTCATTTTTTTGGTCTTCAGCTTGTACCCAGCACGCTTTATGAACATTAATATTTTCATAAGAACATTTTGCTCCGTATTCGTGTTCTAAACGATACTGTATCACTTCATATTGAAGAGCTCCCACAGTTCCAATAATTTTTCTACCGTTCATATCTAATGTGAATAGTTGAGCAACACCCTCGTCCATCAATTGGTCTAAGCCTTTAAAAAGTTGTTTAGACTTCATTGGATCTGCATTATTTACATACCTGAAGTGTTCAGGAGAAAAACTAGGAATTCCTTTAAAATTTAATTGTTCTCCTTCGGTAAGCGTATCCCCAATTTTAAAGTTTCCTGTGTCATGTAACCCTACAATATCTCCAGGAAATGACTCATCAACAATTTCTTTTTTTTCTGCAAAGAATGTATTTGGACTTGAGAATTTTACTTTTTTACCATTTCTTACATGTAAATATGGGGCATTTCTTTTAAAGGTTCCGGATACTATTTTTATAAACGCTAGACGGTCTCTGTGTTTTGGATCCATATTGGCATGAATCTTAAAAACAAAACCTGTTAATTTTTCTTCTTTAGAATCAACTAACCTTTCCTCTGCTTTTTTAGGTTGTGGTTTGGGTGCAATTTCTATAAAAGCATCTAACAATTCTTTAACTCCAAAATTATTTAAAGCAGATCCAAAAAACACGGGTTGTAATTTACCTTCTAGATATTCTAAATTGTTAAACTTAGGGTAAACCTCATATATTAGTTCTAATTCCTCACGAAGTGTCTCAGCAGCACTTTCACCCACAACTTCATCTAATTCAGGATTTTTTAAATTATCAAATTCAATACCTGCAGAAATACCTTGTTTATTATCACCAGAAAAAATATTTAATTTCTTTTCATAAATGTTATAAATTCCTTTAAAATCATAACCCATCCCAATAGGAAAACTCATTGGAGTCACACGTAATCCTAGTTTTTGTTCAACTTCATCTAACAAATCAAATGCATCTTTACCTTCACGATCTAATTTGTTTATGAAAACAAGCATCGGAATATTTCGCATTCTACATACTTCAACCAACTTCTCTGTCTGTTCTTCAACTCCCTTAGCAACATCTATGACAACAATAACACTATCTACAGCTGTTAAGGTTCTAAATGTGTCCTCAGCAAAATCTTTATGCCCAGGTGTATCTAAAATATTTATTTTTTTGTCTTTGTAAATAAAGGCCAGAACTGAGGTTGCTACCGAAATACCACGTTGACGTTCAATTTCCATAAAATCTGACGTAGCTCCCTTTTTGATTTTATTATTTTTCACAGCTCCTGCTTCTTGAATCGCACCACCAAACAATAAAAGTTTTTCTGTTAGAGTAGTTTTTCCAGCATCTGGATGGGATATTATTCCAAAAGTTCTTCTGCGATCTATTTGTTTTAAAAAGCTCATCTTCAAAAATTGAGGTGCAAAGTTACGTTTTATTCTAAAATTAGAGAATATAAGATTTATAATTAGTTTTTCATTTTTTTAGATTTAAAATCATATTTTTATACTTAAAATGAACTTGGATTAAAATGAAAAAAATTATAACCATATTTTGTATTAGTTTATTAATAGGTTGTAATTCTAGTGCTTCACAAAATTCAAAAACTAATGATCTCAACATAAATAAAACGAAATCAATATATCTAGATTTGGATAATAATGAAGTTAATTTATCCTCATTTAAAGGAAAAAAAATTTTAATTAACTATTGGGCAACTTGGTGTGGCCCTTGTATACAAGAAATGCCCTCTCTTTTGAGAGCACAAGAACTATTGAAATCAGAGTATGTTTTTTTATTAGTTTCAGAGGAATCTTTTCAGAGAATTTCTAGGTTTAAAAACCGTAAAAACTTTAACTTTAACTACTTAAGATCAAGAGTTTCATTAGCTTCTTTAGGGGTGTATTCTTTACCTATAACTCATATTTATGATAAAGAGGGTAAAAAAATAAAAACTATTGAAGGTTACGTAGATTGGGATTCTAATAGAATGATTAAAAAACTTAAAGCCATATAAAATGAATAGAGTTATTTTATTATTACTATTTTTTACCCTTTTGTCTTCTTGTTTAAAAAAAGATTTTAAAGTTGAAGAAATACAATTTTCTTTCGGTAAAAATAATGCTCAACCAAATCTTGTTTCTAATGGTGATGATTTAACCCTTTCATGGATTTCATCAGAAGAAGATAAAGAGGCAATATTATTTTTTAGCCAGTATAAAGATAATAAGTGGTCAGCACCTATTTCTATAGCTTCAGGTTCTGATTGGTTTGTGAATTGGGCTGATTTTCCTGCACATGCAATAAACGAAGATTTAATATTAACTAGTTACTTAAAAAAATCTGATTCAGGAACTTATAATTATGATGTATTATTAAATTTAGAAACCTTATCTGGAAAAATCAAAAAAAATTTTTTATTACATACAGACGGTATAAAAGCTGAACACGGTTTTGTGAGCATGACTCCTTCTAATAAAAAAGGATTTTATGTTACATGGTTGGATGGGAGAAATACAGTTACTAATACCAAAGAAGCTCTTCACAACGCAATGACCATAAGATTTGCAGAAATTACAACTACTGGAGAAATAATTAATGAAACTGAATTAGATGGCACCACTTGTGATTGTTGTCAAACTTCTATTGCTGTATCAACCGAGGGGCCTATAGTGGTTTATAGAAATAGAAGTGAAGGTGAGATACGCGATATTTTTATTAGTAGATATAAAGATGGTATTTGGGACAACCCAATACCTGTTCATAATGATGGATGGGTAATAAATGGTTGCCCTGTGAATGGTCCAAAAGTTGTTGTGAATTCTTCGAATACAGCAGTAGCTTGGTTTACTGCTGCAGAAGGTAAACCAAAAGTAAATGTTGCTTTTTCTAACTCTGATGGTGGTGATTTTAAACCTCCTGTTCAGTTAAATGATTTAAATGCTCTAGGTAGAGTTGATGTTGCTTTTTTAAACTCTAGGGAAGTATTGGTTAGTTATATGGAACTTGACGATCATGGTACTTATTTAAAAATAAAGAAAGTCTCCATTGATGGAAAAGTATCTGAGGCTAAAACAATAGCTGTTATCGATGAAGGAAGAAATTCAGGTGTTCCTCAATTAGAAATAATGAAAGGAAATGTTTTTTTAGCTTGGACGTACACTGTTGATGGAAAAAATCAATTAAAATCTGTGAAATTTAATTCTGAAAGCTTTTATTGAGATACTTGTTACTCAATTACTTCTGCTTTGATAAATACTTCTTCTAGCGGCCATTCTTTCTTATCAGTATCAAGTTTTGCTATTTTTTCCATAGTTTTAAATCCACCAATAATTTCTCCAAAAATTGTGTGTTCTCCGTCTAAATGATGACTTCCTCTTTTGTCTTGTATCATATAAAACTCAAAAGGAGATGATGTTTTATTTGGGTTATTTTCCCATTGTCTAGCAGCGGCAAGAGCACCATACTTGTGTCTTCTATGTGATTTTATTTCTGCTGGAATTCTGTAGTTATATTTTATTCTGAGTTTCCGGGTTTTAGGATGATCAGAATTTCCACCCTGAACAATAAAGTTGGGAACAATTCTATGAAAAGAAGTAGTATTGAAGTATCCAGTTTTAGTTAAAAAAACAAAACTTGCTCTGTGTAAAGGAGTATCATCATATAATTTAATTTTTATGTCTCCTAATCTAGTTTTAAATAGAACAATAGTTTCTTTGTTTAGATCTCCATATGCTTTTAAAAATGAAATTGCATTACTTTTGTTTATGGTATCTGTTCCTTTTGCAATAATTTTTTTGGCAATTTTTTTAACAACTTTTTCTTCCTTTATTATTGTTTTTTTTAATTGAGAGTTTTCTTTCAAATCACATGCTAAACAAACTGTAATAAAAAAACATAGAAAAACTGAATTATATTTAGATATATTTAACATATTACAAATATAAATATTAGAATTTTGTTAATGAATTTATACAATAAAACAAAAAATTTTAATTTGTCGATTTTTGTATTTTTGCAAGCATAATTATAACCGATGGAAGAGAATGTTATTTTGGTAGATGAACAAGACAATCAATTAGGGTTGATGCCAAAAATGGAAGCACATGAAAAAGCGGTTTTACACAGAGCATTTTCAGTTTTTATATTTAATAGTTTAGGAGAATTAATGTTACAACAAAGAGCTGCTCACAAATACCATTCTCCATTATTATGGACCAATACTTGCTGTTCTCACCAAAGAGATGGTGAGTCTAATATTGAAGCAGGAAAAAGACGCTTAGTTGAAGAAATGGGTTTTGAAACCAATTTAAAAGATGTTTTTTCGTTCGTTTACAAAGCTCCCTTTGATAATGGTTTGACTGAGCATGAATTAGACCACGTTATGGTTGGTAATTTTGATGGTCTACCTAAAATTAACCCAGAAGAAGTTGCCTCATACAAATGGATGAGGTTAGATGCAATTAAAGAAGATATTGAGTTGCATCCAAATCTTTACACAGCCTGGTTTAAAATTATTTTTAAAGAATCATACTCAAAACTAACACATGCCTAGAATCACAGGATACAGAAAAGCGCATTTTAATGCAGCACACAGATTATATAAACCAGATTGGTCTGATGAAAAAAATTCAGAGGTCTTTGGAAAATGCAATAACCCATATTTTCATGGTCATAACTATGAAATTATTGTAGCAGTAACTGGAGAAATAGATCCAGATACGGGTTATGTGTTTGATTTGGGAATTTTAAAAAATTTAATTCAGACCGAAATTGAAGATGCTTTTGATCACAAAAATTTAAATCTCGAAGTAGAGGAATTTAAGACTTTAAATCCAACAGCTGAAAACATATGTGTAGTTTCTTACAACAAACTCAGAAAACACTTACCAACTTCACTAGATTTAGAAATCACATTATACGAAACACCTAGGAATTTTGTAAAGTATTCAGGAGAGTAATTTGCAGGTATTTTATGATAAGAATTTAGCAAGCATCTTTTTTACCTTTAGCATTTGTTTCAAAGCTTTATTTGACTTCTTTAAATAGCTTGACTCAATACCAATAAACTTAGCAAGTTTACTCTTATACTCTTTAGAAAAGATAATTTTCTTATTAATTTCAATATCTTTTTTTGTTTTTTTATCGCTTAAGTATGCACTAAAAATAATGTTAGAATGAAAAAGATACAATTCATCCATTAGCTTACCATTAACATCAAGTCGGTCATAATGATGGCCATAAACCAATCCAATTTCGTGTGATAGTTTACTTACACCAAAATAAGTGAGTCTTCCACTAGAAACAGAAACATCATAAGCACTAGTTGTTCCAAAAAAAGTGTTTCCAGTGCCAATTTTTTTAGATTTTTCAAGAAAGCTATCGTAGTCAAAGGGCATCTTGTTATTCAACATATCCATTAAGTTGTGTCCAACTAAATTCTTTAAACTATGTTCACTAATAACGGCCTCTAACTGTATGATATCTTCATCAAGATCTTTTGACATCGCATTATAATCTTCAATTAATCTCTTTTTTAGTTGATTATCTTGTCTCCATTCTTCGATAAAGAATGAAATTGTAATGGCTAAAAAAATCATAAATAATTCAAGAATACTTTTTTTTATGTCTAGTTTAAATTTTGTCATTATTGCTTTTAGTTTTTTTTATAAAATTTACTTTCAAATGTATGTAATATTTATATCCGAAAAAAATCAGTTTTAGATCAGAAAGTTTACAGTTTCTGTTAGTCTTTTAGAATTATAGTATAAACTTGCTAAATATGTATATTTGGAATTAAATATGAATAAAATTGATATGTATGAAAACTGTAAAGTAATCGCATTTGATGCCGATGATACGCTTTGGGTAAATGAAACCTATTTTAGAGACGCAGAGAAAAAGTTTGCAAAAATTTTATCAAAGTATGAGACTGAAAATAGGATAGATCAGGAGCTTTTTAAAATAGAAATGAAGAATTTAGAATTGTATGGATATGGTATTAAGGGATTTATGCTTTCTATGATTGAATGTGCTTTAAAATTATCTAATTACTCCATATCTCAGCATGAATTAGATAAAATTCTGATTATAGGAAAAGAGATGTTAAATAAGCCAATTGAATTGTTAGATGGTGTAGAAGAAGTGCTAGGGAAGCTTTATGATAAGTATAAGTTAATAGTCGCTACAAAAGGAGATTTATTAGATCAAGAGCGTAAATTAGAAAAATCAGGATTATTAAAATATTTTCACCATATAGAGGTAATGAGTGAAAAAAAAGAGGGGGATTACAGGAAATTAATAAAACATTTAGATATTAATACAAATGAGTTTTTAATGGTTGGTAACTCATTAAAGTCGGATGTGTTACCTCTTATAAAAATTGGTGCATCAGCTATTCACATTCCATTTCATATTACCTGGTCGCATGAAGAGGTTTCGTTAGAAGAAACCAAAAATTCAAATTTTCACACTTTAAGCCAACTAAAAGATATTATGAAATTATTTAGCCATTAACCTAATGTAATTAATTTTAAAAGTTTGAAAAAAGATTGGATAAAATAGGCTAGATTTGTACTCTAAAATAATTAAGTATGGCAAGCATAAAGAATTTGAAAAAAGACATCAACTATGTTTTAGGTGATGTAATTGATGAGTGTTTAGTTTCAACTACTGGAGACATAAAAAAAATCGAAGCTATTGTAGATGAAGCTATTGTTGTTTTTGATGAATTGATTGCTAAAGTAAATGCAAAAAATATAGAAAACAAAAAAGTTCATTTTAAGGCTGTAGAAGAAGAATTAGAAAAAAAAGCCACTAAATTATTAACAAAAGTTAATAAGCTATAATTATTAATTTGTTTTATTTTAAATACGAAAGTTTAAGAATTTTCGTTAAGTATATAAATTAAAGTTCGTTATGGCAAGAGCAATGTTTGAGTATTCTAAAACTATACTAAAAAAGGTTAGTTTTAGTTCTGATTTGTTTTGTAAAGAATTAGAAAAAGCATTAAAAAGGTTATTACCTCATGAAATTAATGAACTTACCATTTGGTTAAGGCAGTTTACTAGTAATAAACCCGAATTACACTCTTATTTAAGTTTAATAAATTAAAAATAATAATTATACATTACAGAACTATTTCTAATTATTTTTTTACGATTTTCTTCTATTTTGTCTCAACTTTTTGAATAATTCTTTTTTAAATTCTCGCTCAGCTACTTGTAATTTTAAAATCTTCTTGTAAGATAAAATAGAAGATAATTTGGACAAAAAGCTCTGTTTTTCTTGATGAGTCTTATTTCTGATATCTGTTACCAAATTATAAATTTTTTTAGCTTCTGTTTCATTTAAGTTATCAAGATTCTTTTCAGATAAAAATGGTCTCTCTGGATTTTTCATCACTATTTTCATCGCATTTATTTCATCTTCTCGATATTGTGAAATTAATTTTTCATGTGCATTGTATATAGGCCAAAATAATTCTGCTTCTTTTGTAGTTAGATTTAATTGATTTGAGATAAAGGCTATTTTATGAGTTTTAACTCGGTCTTTTATAATTTTTTTTCGGTCTTGTGAATAGTTATTTGTGCTCATTAAAATGGCAACAATTAACATCAAATATTGTATTGTTTTCATCTTTTTAATTTATTTAATAGGTTTCAATATTTTCTACTATAAAATCCTCATCATTATAATTTAATAGAGACTCAAGAATAACTTCACTATTAATTATATCATATGGATTTGTATCATTAAAATTAAGTTCTGTTAAAGCAATTGGAATATCATCATTCGAAATTGTATTAATATTCATGTCTAACCAACTTATGATTTCATCTGAAGAAAGCTCTGTATTAGTATTGTATATAAAATTTGATCCAATAAATAGGAGTAATACAATAGATGCAGCTGCGTAAATTAGCTTTATTTTTCTTGTTTTAAAGTTTATTAATTTTCCTTTTTTATGTATTGTTTTTTCAATGATATTATTCTCTACGCTTTCAAAATAAGCTTTTGTTATTTCAAAACCATTATGTCTAGGGAGTTTGTCTTCAATTAACTTTGATGAAAAATCGTCCTCAATATCCGTAAAATAATTTTCAGGAATTGTAAATCCCGTTTTAATATTATCGGCTAACTTCCAATCTTTTATATGTTTTGAAGCTTCTTTCATTGTTAGTAAGACTCTATTTATATCTTAAGGTTTAATTATGTTTCTTTTTTATATAATTTTCTATTTTTTTCACAGCTTGAAAGTATGAGGCTTTTAATCCTCCAACAGATGTGCCAAGTATTTCAGAAATTTCTTGATATTTTAAATGATCAAAATATTTCATATTAAAGACTAATTGTTGTTTATTTGGTAATCTCGCGACTGCTTCTTGAAGTATGATTTGAATATCATTCCCTGAAAACCATGCATCTGATTGTAAATTTGTAACTAGCTCCTGTTTTATTTCAGAAATATCAATATTCCTCGCTCTGGCTCTTTTATTAATGAAAGTTATAGACTCATTGGTGGCTATTCGATACATCCAGGAATATAATTTACTATCATGTTTAAAATTGTCAATTCCTTTGAAAATTTTAATGAATGTGTTTTGAAGCACATCGTCTGAATCATCATGAGAAATAACAATCTTACGAATATGCCAATACAAACGTTCTTTGTATTCATTTATTAATACTCGGAAAGCTTTCTGTTTTGTTTGAACATTTTGAAGTTCTTTAACTAAGGAGATTTCATCAATCAAGACATAGTTTTTTAACTTAGACGTTGAACTTATACAAAGGTTTAATGCTCCTAGACTTTATTTTTTTTTCTAGTTTTTGAATATCCAAAAAGCCGTTTTTTAACAATGGTTTCAGCGACGCCCTCGGGAAGCATTTCTTGCCAACCTTCTTCTCCCTCGGAAATCATTTTTAAGACTTTTCTAGAAAAAATGTGAAAAATTTCTTGGTCGAAGTCTGAAATATCAATAAGCTTTCCATTGTTTTTGAAGAATTTATATAGTTCCTTCATTCTTGGGTGAACTTTTAGATTCTCACTGGTAATAAATTCTTTCTTTTCCTCATCTTTATAGGGGTACATATACACTTTTAAATCTCTGTAGAATAACTTACCAAAAGCTTCCAAGATGCCTCCACTTAAATGGCGATAATACTTTTCATCAAAAATTTGAATTAAATTATAAACACCCATAGCTAAGCCCATTCTAGCTTTTGTGAATTCACTAAAATATTCAACAAGTTTAAAATATTCTTGAAAATTAGTAATCATTACATTCTGTCCTAGGGAGCATAATAATTCTGCTCTATCCAAGAAGTCACGTTCATTGATTTCTCCTTCAGCCCTTAAATTACTGAGCGTAATTTCAAAAATAATTTGAGAGTTTTCTGGGTCTACCTTTTTTTCACTAAAAAATAATTCTTTAGCTCTTTCAAACATATCCATATTAACTTTTGTTACTGGTCTAAAACTACCGCGTAAAGCCAATATGTTTTTTTTATATAATACTTGAGCAGGAAGTAAATTATTTCCATCAGGTCCAAACATAACCGCTGTAGTCATATTGTTTTTTACCAATTGTAAGCTCATTAAACGATTATCTACATACATAAAACGAGGACCAGAGAAATTAATCATGTCAATTTCTAATTGATCCTTGTATAGGTTATCGTAAAAAGATTTTAATAACTCTTTCGGATTATCATTTAAGTAAAAAGCCCCATAAATTAAATTTACACCTAAAACACCTAAGGTTTCTTGTTGAAGACGGGCATCAGTTTCTTTAAATCTGAGGTGCAATACAATCTCATTAAACTCCTCAAGTGGGTCTAGTTGAAATCTGATTCCAACCCAACCGTGTCCTTTAAATTTCTTTGAAAAGTCTATGGTAGCTACCGTATTGGCATAGCTAAAGAATAACTTATCAGGATGCTTTTTTCTGCTTAAACGATCTTCTATTAAATCTACTTCATGGTGAAGCATTCTTTTTAAACGATCTTCGGTTACATAGCGCCTGTCTTCTTCAATACCATAAATAGCGTCTGAGAAATCTTTATCATATGCGCTCATTGCCTTTGCAATAGTCCCTGAAGCTCCACCAGCTCTAAAAAAATTTCGAGCAGTTTCTTGTCCTGCACCTATTTCAGCAAAGGTACCATAGATGTCACTGTTTAAATTTATTCTAAGTGCTTTGCTTTTTGTTGCAGGAACACTACTGATTTTTTGATCTCCTTTTAAAGAAATAGACATTTTACATTATTTTGCTTACTAACAAAGGTAACTAAATTGATTGCTATCAGTCAATTTTTATGTTATTTTTGTAAGATATGAAGATTACTTTTTTAGGAACAGGAACATCTCAAGGCATTCCAATGATAGCAAATAACGATCCTGTCTGTTTGTCTAATAACCCAAGAGATAAAAGGCTACGGTCTTCTGTTATGATATCTTGGAACGATTTTCGTTATATTATAGATTGTGGTCCTGATTTTCGTCAACAAATGTTAAGGGAAAATATTCAGGCTATTGATGGAGTATTATTCACACATGAACACTCAGATCATACAGCAGGAATTGATGATTTAAGACCTTATACCTATAAAATGGGTGAAGTACCTATTTTTGCTCAAGAGCGAGTAATAGAAAATTTAAAAGTAAGGTTTTCATATATTTTTGAAACCGAAAATAGATATGCTGGTGCTCCAAAACTTACAGAAAATATTATAGATTCAACTAGTTTCATTTTAAATGGTGTGAAAATAACCCCTTTAATTGTCATGCATGGTAAGCTCCCTATTACTGGGTATAGGTTTGGTAATATGGCGTATATCACAGATTTAAAGACCATGTCAGATCAAGAAAAAAAGAAGTTGAAAGATTTAGAGGTTTTAATAGTAAATGCATTAAGAATAGACGCTCATCCCACACATTTAAATTTAGAAGAAGCTTTAAGTTTCGTTAACGAAATAAAGCCCAAAAGAGCTTATTTTACTCATATAAGTCATAAGTTAGGATTTCATGAAGCTGTGGAAAAAACACTTCCTGAGAACGTCTTTTTATCTTACGATGGACTTGAGGTTAAATTTTAAATAATGAAACAGATTTTATAATAATTTAACCATACGGCTATAGTCTATTTTCAATCCACTTTTTGAAGCTAAAAAAATTCTGAGGCGCAACACCGTGGCCAACAGGATATTCTGAATATTCGTTCTTTAACTCTTTGGAGTCTAAGAATGGACCAGCTTTTCTAGCCCAATCTACTGGTATCACTTGGTCTACAGTACCATGAGATATATAATAATCTGTATCTATTTTTTGAGTATTTTCCGAAGGCATTAATTCTGTGTTAAAATAGCCACTTAGAGCAATTATATGTTGAATTTTATTAGGGAAATTAAAACTTAAAGCATAACTTAGAATAGCTCCTTGACTAAAACCAAGCAAAAATGTATTATTTGGATTAGTGGAATACTTATTTTTTAAATAGTCTATGGTTGTTGTAATTTTTTGTAAAGATTTTCTAGCTTGATTTAGATCTGAAAACTTGTTGTTATTACTGTCAAGATTAATATCATACCACGCATATCCACCATGACCCATTTCGTAGGGTGCTCTTAAACTAACTATTACTAAAGTTTCAGGTAGTTCATCAGCAAAAGAAAATAAATCAAGTTCATTGCTTCCGTATCCATGAAGTAAAATTAGTAAAGGAGGGTTTTCAGCAGGTAGTTTTGGTAGTTTTTCAACAAAGGTTAATAGGTCACTCATCTGGCTAGTTAAGAACTAATTTTTTATTTGCAAAGACTCCATAGACGGTTCCTTTTAATTTTTTCCCTAAGAATGCTGAATTTTTAGAGGTTGATAAAATATTTTCTTTTAAGAAAACTGAAGTTCCTTTTGGATTGAAAAGAGTAAGATTAGCAGCTGTGTCTTTTTTGATTGTTACAGGTTTTTGGTTCAAAATTGCTCTTGGATTGATGGTCAAAGCCTTAATAATTATCTCTAGATCTAATACCGAGTTTACACTGCCAAATAAGCTTTCTAGGCCAATAGTTCCGTCTTTTGCGAGGCTAAATTCCAGTTTTTTATGTTCTACATCTATTGGATTATGATCTGAAGTAATTATATCTATAACTCCATCTTCTAATCCTTTTAATAGTGCTTTTGTGTCATTTTTAGTGCGAAGTGGTGGAGTAACTTTAATATTACTATCGAATGCTTCTAATTCGTTATCAGTTAAAATTAAATGATGTGCTGAAACACTACAGCTTACCTGAAGTCCTTTCTTTTTTGCCTCCTTGATTAATTTCACAGAGGTCGCCGTTGAAATTGTAGGAATGTGTAATTTTCCTCCAGTATATTCTAATAAGTATAAATCTCTGGCAATTTGCATATGTTCGGATAACGCAGCTGCACCTTTTATTCCTAATCGAGTACTATTTACTCCCTCGTTAACAATTCCTTCACCTGCAATTGAATTGTTTTTTGGAAAACTTAGAATTAAACCATCAAAATTTTGTGCATATAACAATGCTACTTTCATTAAATTATCGTTGACAATAGATCTATTATAATCTCCAAAAGCAATAGCTCCAGATTGCTGCATGTCAAATAATTCAGCCATATTTAAACCTTCGCTACCTTTTGTTAGTGCACCAATAGGATAAAGGCTTGTGGCTGAGTTAGAGGCTTTATTTATTAGAAATTCTACATCAGATTTTGAGTCTATGACTGGGTTTGTATTTGCATTGACTGCAACAGCAGTAAAACCGCTTTTAGAGGCAACTTCTAAGCCTTTATTTATTGTTTCCCTTTCTTCATAGCCAGGTTCTCCAAAAGAAACACTAGTGTCAAACCATCCACAAGAAACATGAAGGTTTTCTAATTCAATAGTTTTAAATGATGATTCTTGTTGTATGGAATTAGCGATTTTAATAATCTTACCATTAACAATTAAAATATCTTTAGTTTGATTGTGATGTGGGCTGGAAGTATCTATGATAATAGCCGATTTTAAAAGCGTAGTCATATGCTGAAGAATTTTAAAATTAAAATTTCCAACAGCAAAGATACAATTGCAATTGCCAAAAACAACCTCCAAAGTGATTGAACTTTGTTTTTTTCATTTATTTCCTTGAAATATTCTTTGATTGAGCTGAAAACTTTTATGTTTTTATTTTCTTTTTTGATAGTGTTTAGCTCATAAAAATTGAGTAAACTTTCATTTGGAGAAATATTGTAAGCTATGAAATTTAAAGTGTCTTTATTGAGTAATATATCATAAAAACCACTATTTTTTGGTTCATTTCTTGTTGAAATTACTACTTTATTCGCATAATTCACTTGAGAGGGGATAAAAGATTTTTTTTGATCTGAGATTTTTAAAATTTCATTTTTTTCAATTCTTTTATTAATTTCTATAATGTTTTCTTTTTGAAGAATATAGTAGGACTTAGTCAATTCAAGACTCTGTCTAGCCATGTTGTATAATGTTGGAACAATTATGGGTGAATTCACAAAATTAGAGGATTGAATATCTAATGGTGAGGAGAATAAATATATTTTTGAAAACGAGTTGGAAACTTCATGTAAAAAAGGAGTTTTATTTTCAAACATCAAAATAGCATTCCCTTTAAGATTGTGAGTATAGCTAAATCCTGCAGTTGGGTATTCAAAATTTCTAACTTCTTTGGTAAATACATTGCTAAATAGAGGATGTTCAAAATTTATGGTAGTAATTTTTAACGAATCTTTGTATTTATTTAAAAGTTTCCCGCTATTTATTTTTTTAAAAAATGAATTATAGGAGTTTAGTTCTATGTTTTTATCAGGTATAACAAGAAGATTCCCTCCATTTTCAATAAATTTTAAAATACTGCTTTCTAAAACTTTTGTAATACTCTTTATTTGATTTAAAATAATTAGTTGTTGAGATGAGATCGAGTTATAATTTAAACCTTTTAATGATGAGCTTAAGTAATTAAATTCATCTTTATTAAAAATTTTTGAAATATATGGTAGTGTTTTTCCAATGTTTAGAATGGATGTTTTTTTAGAGGTATTTATGGTAAAATAAAAAACATTATCAAATAAGAAACTATCGTTAAAATCGATTTTAATTTTTCCTTTAAATTGGTTAAAGTTTTCTATTGGAAACTCTATTATTTTTTCTTCATTTTTTAAAATAGAGAAGGATCTTTTATTGATGAGGTTTGAAGAATTATATAGTGCAATTGGAATATTATTTTTTGCTCCACCTTGGTTTTTTACAACTACAGAAACTAGTTTTTTATAAATATTAGATGTACTAATATATATACTGTCTAAAGATATATTGTTTTTTGCATTAGAAGTAAGTTTTACTATCGAAAAAGGCCTAGTTACATTTGTAAACTCTATATTATTTTTTTTTGTAAAATTCTGAAAATCAGAAATTAATAATGTTTTATATAAATTAATGCTTTTATTTTTTAATTCTCTTTCAAAGGTATTTATTTTGTCTTTAAATGAAATGTTGTTATTGGAGATTTGTAAGTTTTTTAGCTTTTTTTCTAATTCTTTTTTTGAAATATTTATTTTAAAATCATCATTTGTAAGCAGAGAATATCTTTCATTTTCTGGAGAATTTTCAATAATATCTTGTACTGCAATTCTTAGTATATTACCATTATTTCCATTTGTATTTAAACTCTCTGAGTTATCTAAATAAATATAATTATGTCTATTTTCTTCTATTTTTTTATTTGCAAAATAAGGTTGTGAAAATGTAAAAATTAATGCTGTAAAACTAAGTAATCTTGTTGCTAATATTATAAGTTTTTTTATCTCTGAATTCTTGCGTGTTTCAAGATTTATTTTTTTTAAAAACTGAACATTAGTAAATTCAATTTTTTTAAATTTTTGTAAATTAAAAAGATGAATTAGTATTGGAATAATGAGAATAAATAAAAAATAAAAAACAGCAGGATATCTAAATTGCATGTGCTATAATTTTAAGCGCTTCTAAATTAATGGAAATAAACGACTTTTAAGTTAAGGATTATAAATTTAAAATTTTTCAAATATACCAAGTCCAAAGAGCGCAAAGTCATACTTAACTGGATCTTTTTTATCAAAACTTCTGAGTTTGGTGTCTAACTCGTAAACAGCTTTCCAATCATTTTGTTTTCGTGTTAGTATGCCTAATTTCCTGGCTACATTACCTGAGTGAACATCTAATGGGCAAGATAAAAAAGCAGGTGAGTGTGTTTTCCAAAGGCCAAAATCCACCCCTTTAGTATCTTTTCTAACCATCCATCTCAAATACATATTAATTCGTTTTGCAGCAGAATTTTTTAGTGGGTTAGAAACGTGTTTTTCAGTTCTTAGCTTATGATGAAGTTCAAAAAATATGTTTTTAAAGCTAGCTATAGAGTTTTGATAATTAATATCATCTTTTGATGGTTTTAAAATATTTTCTAATCCTCCATGGTTTTGATAAATATTTTGAAGAGATTTTATAAAATATTGTAAATCAGTAGAATTAAACGTTCTATGTACAAAACTAGTTATACCCTCAAGATCTTTGCTAGAATGATTCATTATAAAATCAAAAGGAGAATCATCCATAATCTCCATCATTTTTTTAGAGTTTTTAATTATCATAGTTCTATTTCCCCAAGCAATGGTTGCAGATAAAAAACCAGCAATTTCAATATCTTCTTTTTTAGAGAATTGATGTGGAATTTGAATAGGATCGGATGCTATGAAGCTATTTCTGTTGTACGTTTCTACTTTAAGATCTAAGAAACTTTTTAATTCTGCTTTAGGGATTACCATGACTCGCCAAAAGAAATAATGAAACTAATATACCATTGTAGATACTATGAAGTAATATAGACCAAATTAAGCCAAAACGAATTCTTATGAATCCAAAAATTAATCCTATAAAAAATTGAGGAGCTACCAATAATGGAGAAAAAAGTATCACATTTGTGGTAATTTCAAAATTAAATATGTGAACATAAGCAAAGATGACTCCAATAACATAAAATGCTATTTTAAAAGCTCTGGGTTGACTAAAATATACCAATGGACCTCTAAAAATTAATTCCTCTATCAGGGGGGCTAAAATAGCAGCAAAAAAAAGAATTTTAATTCCATTCGAATCATCAAAAAGTGAATCTGTTATATGAGTCACATCTTGTAATACTCCTATTAAGGTTAATAGCCCTGTAATAGTGGAAATGAAAAAAGAAAATATAAAAGATATTAATAATAGACATACTAGTACTTTGAAACGATATAAAAAGCTTTTATTCTTATCTTTTACTAAAATAGGGTTAATAAGGTATTGAATAAGTTCGTTAAGTATTTTTGTCATATTATAATTCCGTCTCTCATGGTTAATTTTCTGTCAGCCATATTAGCCAGTTCTTGATTGTGTGTTACAATAACAAATGTTTGATCAAATGAATTTCTAAGTTCAAAAAATAATTTATGAAGACTCTCAGCTGATGACGAATCTAAATTTCCACTGGGTTCATCAGCAAGAATAATAGAGGGTTCGTTTATCAATGCTCTAGCAACAGCTACTCTTTGCTGTTCTCCCCCAGAGAGTTCATTTGGTTTATGCTTCATTCGATTCCCTAGTCCTAAAAATTTTAAAAGTTTTTTTGCTTTTTGTTCAGTTTCTTTTCTATCTTTTTTTCCAATAAAAGCTGGAATACAGATATTTTCTAGAGCTGTGAATTCAGGTAATAATTGATGGAATTGAAAAATATAGCCAATGTGTTCATTTCTGAACGCGGCAATCATTTTATCATTTAAATTTTGAACAGAAATACCATTAATTTCCAAAATAAACTCTTCTTCTTTTGAGGGGGTATCTAAAGTTCCTAAAATTTGAAGTAAAGTTGTTTTTCCTGCTCCAGATGGACCTACAATTGCAACAATTTCACCTTCCTCTATAGTTAGGTTAACTCCTTTTAAAACCTCTGTGTCACCGTAATACTTGTGTATATTTTTTGCAATTACCATGAAATTATGTTTATAATAACGAAAATATTAAAAAAACGACTCATATGACGACTCTTCATAAATTGTTTTTTTATTTATTATTGATATATCTTAAATATTTAAAGATTTAATCTGTAATCCCCTAATTTTTTGATATTAAAACCAAAAGAGATTTAAATATAATTTTATAACGAGAAATTTCCACAAAAAATATACTGATTTTATCAAAATGTTTATTCAAAAATTAAATTTGAATTTGTACTTTTGCTTCCGTTTAAACTCTAATAATACATGAACTTACACGAATATCAAGGAAAAGAAATTTTAAATAGTTTTGGCGTAAGAATTCAACGCGGAATTGTTGCGAATTCTCCTCAAGAAGCTATAGATGCAGCAAAAAAATTAACAACAGAAACTGGAACCACTTGGTATGTTGTAAAAGCTCAGGTTCATGCTGGAGGTCGTGGTAAAGGAGGAGGTGTTAAGTTGGCTAAAAGCTTAAATGAAGTTGAGTCAATATCGAATGCCATCATTGGAATGAAGTTGATTACCCCACAAACATCTGCTGAAGGTAAAAAAGTAAATCAAGTCTTGATTTGTGAGGATGTTTATTATCCTGGAGATTCTGAACCTGAAGAATATTATATGTCTGTTTTATTAAATAGAAATACTGGTAAAAATATGATCATGTATTCTACAGAAGGTGGAATGGATATTGAAACTGTAGCTGAAGATACACCACATCTAATTTTCACCGAAGAAATTGACCCTACACTAGGATTATTACCATTTCAAGGACGTAAAATTGCTTTTAATTTAGGGCTTTCTGGTCCTGCATTTAAAGAAATGACAAAGTTTGTGTCTGCCTTATATACAGCTTACAATAAATCTGATTCATCTATGTTTGAAATTAATCCAGTATTAAAAACATCTGATGATAAAATTTTGGCGGTTGACGCCAAAGTTACTTTAGATGAAAACGCATTATTTCGTCACAAAGATTATGCAGAAATGCGTGATTTACGTGAGGAAAACCCAATTGAAGTTGAGGCTAAGGCAGCTGGTTTAAATTATGTTGATTTAGATGGTAATGTTGGATGCATGGTGAATGGTGCAGGATTAGCAATGGGAACTATGGACTTAATTAAACAAGCTGGGGGAGATCCTGCTAATTTTTTAGATGTTGGTGGTACAGCAGATGCACAACGTGTTGAAGTTGCTTTTGGAATTATTTTAAAAGATCCAAATGTGAAAGCTATATTGGTTAATATTTTCGGAGGTATTGTTCGTTGTGATAGAGTTGCGCAAGGTGTTGTAGATGCCTACAAAAACATGGGTGATAAAATTAATGTTCCGATTATTTGTAGATTACAAGGAACTAATGCAAAAGAAGCAAAGGAATTAATAGACAATAGTGGGATGGAAATTATCTCTGCTACTGAATTCCAAGAAGCTGCAGATAAAGTTGCAGAAGTATTGGACTTATAGTAACTCAAAAAATATAAATTTAAAAAAGACGTTCTAAATGAATGTCTTTTTTTTTCTTAAAATTCTAAAATATTTTAACTATTTGTAGGCTATATACTGCCTGTGAGATCTTAAATACAGACTATAGAACCCTTTTAAATGGATTAAAATCTAATTTTATATATTTACAATAAGGTAAAAATCCTAGCAATTTTTATGAGGTTTTAAATGAAAAAATACACACAAATTATAATTCTAAGTACACTATTCATTTTCTTTTCATTTAGCCATCCTATAAAGTTAACCTCTTCAATCATTAAATACGATACCGAAACAAAAAGTATTAGTATGGAATGTAAAGTTTTTATTGATGATTTTGCCCCAGTAATAGGACCAAATCTAGAAAATAGAATTAATAACAAAAATCTTACTAATAATGATCTTCTAAGTATAGAAAATTACTTCATTTCTAACTATAAAATTTTTTTTGATGGCAAGAAATTACCTTTAGCGATCAATACATATAAAGTAGCAAATAATGTCATGACACTATCATTCAAAAGTACTCACATTATACTTAAAAAAGGAGACAAATTTAGTATTGAAAATGAACTTCTTTTTGAAAAATTTCCTGATTTACAATCTAATTGGATGACCATACAAATACCTCCTTTTCTTCCAAATTATAATTTTGAAAGTAAATTTGAAAACTATATATATTCACACACTTTTTAATTTTTTTATTAATGATGACGTTTAATACTTTTTTTCTTAGTGGATGGGAGCATATTGTAGATATTAATGCATATGACCATCTATTATTTGTTATGACATTATGTGCCGCCTTTAAATTAAAAGAATGGAAACAAATATTAATAATCATTACTGCATTTACTATTGGACATAGCGGTACACTTATTCTTAGTGCTTTTGATATCATACCTGCTGATCCAAAATTAATAGACTTATTAATACCTTTTACAATTATGCTAACTGCGATATCCAATGTTATGAATTATGATAAAAACAGAAAGTTTTCTGACGCTAAAATTAAGTATTTAATAGCACTAGTCTTTGGGTTAATACATGGATTAGCATTTGCTAGTAATTTTAAGTTTATGTTGTTTAGTGACAATATTTTAATGCCACTATTTTTATTCAATATTGGTATTGAAGCTGGACAATTGTTTATAGTGTTACTTTTTATGATTGCTTTATGGTTCTATTCAAAAGTAATTAAAGGAGAACATTTTAAATGGAATTTATTTATTTCGGGAGCAGGTTTCGGAATTGCAGCAACTATTTTCATTAATGCTTTATAGTATTTGTAAATTTAAATTTCAAGTAATCTATAAAAAAACGCCACTCATTTAAGTGGCGTTTTTTATTTTTTTAGCTTCTTAGGGCTTTAACTCTTCTATTTTATCAACTACAAGACGTTCATTACGATTTGCTATCTCCCAAGCAGTATGAAAAATTAAACGAGATCTATTCTCTAATAAATCATAGTTAATTTTATCTGGAGTATCACTTATTTGGTGATAATCAGCATGAGTACCATTGAAATAGAAAATAACTGGAATATTATTTTTTGCAAAACTATAATGATCTGAGCGGTAGTAGAATCGATTTGGATCATTTTCTGCGTTGTACTTGTAGTCCAATTCTATGTTTACAAATTCCTTATTTACTTGTTCTGAAATATTGTGTAAATCTGTACTTAGTTTATCACTACCAATTAAGTAAATATAATTACGATCACCTTCACGTTTTGGATCAATTCGTCCAATCATATCGATGTTTAAGTCAGTAATAGTATTCTCTAATGGAACTAAAGGCTCATGATCTGTGTAGTATTTAGAACCTAACAACCCTTTTTCTTCTCCTGTTACATGTAGAAATATAATTGAACGTTTTGGTCCATGACCATTGTCTGTTGCTGTTTTAAATGCTTCTGCTATTTCTAACATAGCAACTGTTCCAGAACCATCATCATCGGCACCATTGAAGACTTCTCCTTCTCCATCAATACCTATGTGGTCTAAATGAGAGGAAATAATAATATATTCATCAGGTTTTTCAGAGCCTTTAATTATAGCAGCTACATTTTCTGAAGGTTTGGATTCAGAGGATGCTTCAAAAACCATTTCAAATGTTGTTTTTTCATAAGAGGGTTTGACAGACTGATCAATATTTGCTATTAATGATTTCCCCATTTTATTACTGATTAAAAATTGATACATATCAGCTTCAGCATCTTTTTTAACAGGAAGAGATAAACGATTGCCTGCACCTCTTTCCTCCAGTCCTTTAAAGTATAAAGCATACCGATTAAACAAGTTATCATTCATAAAGAATAATGCCTTTGCACCTTTATCTTTAGCAGTATTTCTTTTTGCCGATAATTCTTGTCGACCATTAGACCACTTTGAGGCTTCTTTATTTCCAGTAATTATATAATTACCATTTTTATCTTTTGGTTCTCCATTTTTAACCACAACGATTTTCCCTTTTACATCTAGGTTAGTGTAATTAGAAAACTGGTCATCATCAATACCAAATCCAGCATAAACAATTTCTGAAGCTGACATCTTTATTGAAATCGCTGAACCCAATGAAATAAAATCATCAAAGTAATTAAATGATTTACCATTGTTGGTTATGGTTACTTTAGGTGTTTTTACAAGATTTAAAGGTATATTTTGAAAATAATTTCCCTCAATTACTGGTTTTATTCCCAGAGATTCATAGTGTTTTTTTATATAGTCAACAGCTTTCTTCTGTCCAGCATCTCCAGTATCACGACCCTCAAACTCATCTGAGGCGTAAATATATAAATGCTCTTTTAACTCATCTTGAGTGATAGAACTTCCATAGTTTATAACCTCTTCTTTAGTTGCTTCTTTTTGACAAGAAAACATCATCAATAAAGCACCTATTAATAATAGTATTTTTTTCATTTTAAATTAGTGTTAGATATTTTTATAAAGATACAATAAGGTGGTTAAAACCTTAATTTTTAACATAAATTAACATTTTGAGTATGTTTATTTTAAATGCTTTTTTAACCAAATTTTCTTACTTTTTTTGTAAAAACTACTTTGTAATAATTTTTTTATTTTGCTCATGTTATAATTATTAACCAAGTAGAAATTACCGTTTGGAAAAATTAAAATTGTCTTATAATTTTTCATTCCATCACTAAAAACATTTCTAAAAACAGGAATATTATCTTTATGATAGTTCATTTCTTTCAGGAATTCTTCAGGAATTCCATTATTTTGATTATATATATGAGTGAAAACTATTTTTTTAGAAATTTTCTTTTTTTCTTTTCTTATTTTATCTTGAAATTCATCATAACTCATAACATGTCTGTGCTTTGAATTCATGTATTTCCTATAGTTTTTATTAAAAACTTTTTTGGATATAAAAAATGATTTTTTTGTTTCTACAGAGTCATAAATAATAACGCCAGAAATTTTTGGCATTTTTTCTTTATTTGGAAGTGAATCTATATAATGAAAAAGCCATTTTTTTGTAGAGTCAATATTATATCTTGAATTAAAAAGCTTATTAATTTGATCTTTATTTTTTTTACTTAATCTGCCAAAATATTCTTTATAACGAAGTTTTGTATAGATTTTTTTATCTCTAGTAGTTTCTGCAATATCATACAAATTACTTTTTAGTAATCTATCAAATTTTCTTTTGGTAATTTCATCATAACTTTCATCAACATATACAGTTTTAGTTTGTTGAGAATACATATTTGTTATTATCAAAAGATAAAAAATAGGGGTAATTAAGTTTTTCATTTAATTTTTAGTTGTTTTTTTAAAATTGTTATTTCGTCTCTAAGTTGAGCAGCAACAATAAAATCTAGAGACTTAGCAGCTTCTTCCATCTGTTTTCTTTTCTCTCTAACTCTTTTTTCTATTTCAGATTTTGCAAGATATTGGAGGTCTTGTTCTGCTACTTCTTTAATTGCATTGTTATATTGATAGGAGGCAACAGCTTTTCTTGACAATGTGTCATCAATTTTCTTGTTTATTTGGGTTGGAGTTATTTTATTTTTTTTGTTGTAAGTAATTTGTTTTTCTCTCCTTTTATTGGTCTCATCAATGGTTAGTTGCATACTTTTTGTAATTTTATCCGCATACATGATAGCAATTCCACTAACATTTCTAGCTGCTCTTCCGATGGTTTGAGTTAAAGATCGGTGAGAGCGTAAAAATCCCTCTTTATCTGCATCTAGAATTGCAACTAAAGAAACTTCAGGTAAATCTAATCCTTCACGTAATAAATTCACACCAATCAACACATCAAAAATTCCTTTTCTAAGATCTTGCATAATTTCAACCCGTTCTAATGTATCTACATCTGAATGTATATACCTACATCGAATAGAGATTCTACTCAAATATTTGGTCAATTCCTCTGCCATCCTTTTGGTAAGTGTAGTCACTAAAGTTCGTTCATCTTTTTCAACTCTTAGTTGAATTTCCTCAATCAGATCATCAATCTGATGAAGACTTGGTCTAACCTCTATTTTGGGGTCTAAAAGTCCAGTGGGGCGAATAATTTGTTCTACAAAAACTCCTTCTGTTTTTTGTAATTCATAGTCAGCTGGAGTAGCACTTACATATATAGTTTGATTTTGAATGGTCTCAAATTCTTCAAATTTTAAAGGTCTATTATCCATAGCTGCAGGCAATCGAAAACCATATTCCACTAAATTTTCTTTTCTACTTCTATCACCTCCATACATTGCATGGGTTTGAGGAATTGTTACATGACTTTCATCAATAATCATTAAATAATCGTCTGGAAAGTAATCTAAGAGACAAAAGGGTCTTGTTCCAGCCTCTCGTCCATCTAAATATCTCGAATAATTCTCAATTCCAGAACAATACCCTAATTCTCGAATCATTTCCAAATCAAACTCCGTCCTTTCTTTTAGTCGTTTCGCTTCCAGATGCTTTCCTATTTCTTTAAAATAATCTACTTGTTTTACCAGATCTTCTTGTATTTGATGAATGGCGTTCTGAAGAACATCAGGTGAGGTTACAAATAAATTAGCTGGATAAATGGTTAACCTTTCAAACTTTTCTATGATCCGATTACTAACTAGATCAATTGCTTCAATTTCCTCAATTTCATCGCCAAAAAAATGAACTCTAAAACCATTATCGCCATAGGAAGGAAATATGGTTACCACATCTCCTTTTACTTTAAACGTTCCACTCTTAATCTCTACATCAGTTCTGGAATATAAACTAGTTACTAATTGATGTAAAAATTTAGTTCTGGAAATTAGTTGACCAACTTCAATTGGAATTACATTTTTTTTGAATTCTACAGGATTTCCAATTCCATATAAACAGGAAACGGAGGCTACAACTAGCACATCTCTTCTTCCCGAGAGTAGGGAAGAAGTAGTACTTAACCTCAGTCGTTCTATATCATCATTAATAGATAAATCTTTTTCTATATAAGTTCCAGTTACTGGAATATAAGCTTCAGGCTGATAATAATCATAGTAGGATACAAAGTATTCAACCGCATTATTAGGAAAAAATTGCTTAAACTCTGAGTATAATTGTGCTGCTAGCGTTTTATTGTGAGCCAATACAAGTGTAGGTTTATTTACATTTTCTACAACATTTGCAACTGTAAATGTTTTACCAGATCCAGTAACCCCTAATAGTGTTTGAAATTTTTCATTAGATGAAATACCTTCTGTTAGTTGTTCAATAGCTTCAGGTTGATCTCCAGTTGGTTTAAAATCAGATTGTAACTTAAAATCCATGAGATAAAAATACAAATCATCTATTATTTAATAGACGAACTATTTAAAATAAATACCTAATTTTCTTTTACCTTCTCAACAATGAGAAGTTCCCTTTTCTTTCTCTGAGTGCTCCATTTCTATCGACCAACATAATAGAGAACCAGTAATCATCAGAAGCCAATATTTTACCCCCGTAAGTACCATCCCATCCTTGAGTATCAATATCAATCTGTGCTACTATTTTACCAAACCT
>CBFHOD010000029.1:0-28026 GCA_965657365.1 Flavobacteriaceae bacterium | reverse complement strand
GGGGTGTACGAGTTTTCTAAAAACTTCAGAAATGAGGGTATGGATAGAACTCACAATCCAGAATTTACAGCGATGGAAATTTATGTTTCGTACAAAGATTACAACTGGATGATGAAGTTTGCAGAACAATTATTAGAACATTGTGCCATTGCAGTAAATGGAACTTCAGTTGTTACTTTTGGAGAGCATACCATAGATTTTAAGGCACCTTACACTAGAGTAACCATGACAGACTCTATTAAGCATTTTACTGGTTTTGACATTAATGGAAAAACAGAAGATGAAATTAGAGCAGCTGCAATAGCAATGAATATTGCTGTTGATGAAACTATGGGCAAAGGAAAGTTAATCGATGAGATTTTTGGAGAGAAATGTGAAGGCAATTATATTCAACCTACCTATATTACAGACTATCCCAAAGAAATGTCTCCGCTATGTAAAGAACACAGAGACAATTCAGAACTCACAGAACGTTTTGAATTGATGGTGTGTGGAAAAGAAATAGCCAATGCGTATTCTGAATTAAATGATCCTATAGATCAACGAGAACGTTTTGAACATCAACTAAAACTTGCTCAAAAAGGAGATGATGAAGCCACAGAATTTATTGACCATGACTTCTTAAGAGCCTTAGAATATGGAATGCCACCAACTTCTGGAATGGGGATTGGAATGGATAGATTAATCATGTTTTTAACCAACAATCAATCAATTCAAGAAGTATTATTCTTCCCTCAAATGAGACCAGAACAAAAAGCACCTTCTATTGAATTAAATGAGGAAGAAAAAGTTGTTCTTGCCATGATTATTAAAGCTGAAAAAATTGATTTAATCGACTTAAAAAATCAATCTGGTTTAAGTAATAAAAAATGGGATAAAACCATTAAAGGTTTAACTAAAAAAGAGGTTGCAAAAGTTACTAAAACTGAGGAAGGACTTTTTGTAGAAGTTGTTTAAAACTATCTTTAAATATTTTTTTGCTTCAATAGTTATAGGTTTTTATTAAATTTTAATAGTTTTTTACTGGCTAACTTGTTAGTTTTGATAAAGATAGTATTCATTTATAAAAAATTAAACCTTTTTTATAATTAAGAGTCTTATCTTTAAAAAACTCTATAAAATTTATTTTTTGGCATCTTTATTACCTATTACTGGAGTTCTTGGATTGCGTAAAGCAAAACATTTGTTAAGAAGAGTATCATTTGCTTATGACAATGATATTATAAACAATTTTGCTGCGCTAAATATTAATGATGCTTTAAACTATTTATCCTCTAATGAAACTAATGCGTGGGAAGAGCCCTATGACCCACTCCCAACAGACAGTCCTGATGGCCTATGGCTTTCCTCTTCGGAACTTCCTAATACTTTTAGCGGTCAAGGAAGAAAAAGAAGGATTGTATCAAGTTGGTGGTGGTATAATGCTATACATCAAACTAGCTTAAGGCATAAGCTTACTTTTTTTCTGCATACTTCTTTTACCGTTTCTAAAGATGGTGGTACTGGAACATCTACACATTTTTATGACCACCTCCGATTATTAGATTTTTATGCATATGGTAATATAAAAACATTAGCAAAAAAAATAACATTTGATAATTCAATGTTGATATACCTCAACAATACAACTAATAATGCGAATAACCCAAATGAAAATTATGCACGGGAGTTTCTAGAATTATTTACCATTTTAAAAGGTCCCCAAATTGCAGAAGGTGATTATACAAATTATACAGAATTAGATATTCAACTTGCAGCAAAGGTTTTTTCAGGTATTAAAACTAAATACGATAGAAGCATCATTGATGCTGACACAGGTCTTCCCAAAGGGAGAATAGCTGTCGGTAATCATGACACGACAAATAAAACATTTAGTCACGCTTTCAATAATCAAACAATTACAGGAGGAAATTCAGAGGAGACCATTACAAATGAGTTAGCGTCATTTGTCGAAATGGTATTTGAAAAAGAAGCTACTGCTAAATCTTTTTGTAGAAAACTATATCGTTTTTATGTAAAAAGCGAAATTTCTGATGAAATTGAAAATGATATTATTAGTCCATTGGCTACTGAACTCATAAACAACAACTATGAGCTATTGCCAACTGTAAAAACACTCTTGTCCTCGGAGCATTTTTTTGGCAATGACATTGCAAATGAAACTGATAAAATTATAGGATCAATTGTAAAAAGTCCTTTACAAATGATCTCTGAAATTAGTTCATGTTTTGAACTTGAGATTGCCAATCCTTCAACAAACAATATTGATTTTTATCGATTTTTTAATTTTGTTCACAATTTTTTTCTGGCAAGTAGTGGTTTAATTTTATTTAGTCCAGACTCTGTTGCAGGGTACCCAGCTCATTACCAAGAACCCGATTATGACAGGCATTGGTTCTCCTCAAATACAGTTTTGGGTAGGTACAAATTAATTGAATGCTTTATTAGTGGAAGAAATAAAATAGGTAGTAATGGTCTAATTTACGTTCAATTAGATATTGTTAACTATGTAAGAAATCATACTGTAAATCCTTCTGATGCAATTTCACTAGTAACAGAATTAACTGATTTATTATATCCTGAAAGTATAGATAGTGACAGAAAAAATTATTTTACAGAGAACTTGTTGGAAGGATTTCCTGCGTATTATTGGACTGATGCATGGAATCAATATCTGAATTCAAATGATGAGAGTGTTGTAAAATCTAGATTAGAAGCATTAGTAACGGCTTTGATAAATGCTACGGAATTTCAATTAACCTAGAATCCTATGAAAAGAAGAAACTTTTTAAAACTTTCTGCAACAGCATCTGCTATTGGTTTACTTCCTCTTGAAATAAAGGCAATATTGAAAACTGCTAATCTATCCACTTGTGATGTTGCAAATCGAAAATTAATTCTAATAAATCTAGCAGGTGGTAATGATGGTCTTAATACCATAATACCCATTAACGAATATGACAGTTATGCTAATTTAAGACCTAACCTAAAAATAGCAAATTCAGGAGTAAATTCTTTCATTACGTTAGATAGTACACTGCCAGAAAATCAATTGATTGGTCTTCACCCCGCTCTAACGGGTTTTAAGGATTTATATGATGAAGGGAGGATGCGTATTTTACAATCTGTTGGATATCCTTCTCAAAATAAAAGTCATTTTGCATCCACAGACATATATTCTACAGGTAATGACGGAAATAGTTGGGGTAATGGAAATGATTCTGGTTGGATTGGTCGGTTTATGGAAAAGTATTACGTAAATGAATTAACTGATAGCTACCCTCTTGGAGTTCAAATTGGCTCTAATAAAACCTCTTTAGGTTTTCATGGTGAAACAGAACACGGCTTAGCGATTAATATCTCTGGACAAGATCCATCTGGTTTTTATTCAGAATTAAGTGGATTAGGAGGTGCAGCACCAACTAATATTCCAGATAGTGATTATGGATTAGAGCTTCATTACATTGCAGAAACTGATCAATTATCTAATCAGTATTCTCAAGCGATATCAAATGCATTTAATTCGGGGAGTAATGCGAATTCTTATGCTGATTCAGATTTATCAAACCAACTTAAGACTGTAGCTAAATTAATTAGTGGGGGATTAGAATCTAAGATTTATATTGTTAAAATTAGTGGGTTTGATACACATGATAATCAGTCTCAATCAGCTGGAGCTATCGAAGGAAAACACAATGACTTACTAACCGAAGTTTCTGAGAGTATTAAGTCTTTCGTAAATGACCTTGACCAACAAGGTCTAGCAGACGATATTGTTGGTCTTACTTTTTCAGAATTTGGAAGAAAAGCAAAAGAAAATGGAAGTTTAGGAACAGACCATGGAGAAATTGCCCCCATGTTTGTATTTGGAAATCCGGTTAATGGTGGAGTGTCCGGAACTAATGTAGATCTAAGCGAAGCCACTGACGATAATAATTACCAATTAGAAACTGTACAATTTGATTATAGACAAACTCTGGGTACATTACTTCAAAATTTCTTAGGAGCAGATGATTCAGTGATTGATTCGGCTTTTTTTAATTTTTCAACTGATGAGAGTTTTGCAAATTTAAAAATTAACGACCTTATCAAAGATTCATTTGCAATAGATGAGAATTGTTATGGGCAAACACTCGAAATTGACGAGTTTAATGCTCAAGGATCTCTCAAGGAATGGATTGTTTTTCCTAATCCAGTTAGAGAAATATTACAAGTGCATTCTGGAAAAGAATTTACAACTGTAAATTATAGGGTTTTCAATACTCAATCTCAAACAGTATTAAAAGGAACTCATCAATTAATTAATGGTACGCTTAAAATAAATACTCAAAACCTCACTCCAGGAATTTATTTTATCCAAATTATTTCAAATGGTAAAAATGAAACTCATAAAATCTTGAAGTTATAATACCACCTAAATTATTTCCATTTAATATTACAGCCAATACTTGGCTTTGGATTACCGGTATATGATTTCTTATTCAATAGTAGATCTAAAACATCTCGAATATCTTTCCCTGTAACTGGAAAATTATTACCAGGTCTAGAATCATCTAATTGACCGTGATATACTGAAATTGAATTACTATCGAAAACATATAAATCTGGAGTGCATGACGCATCATATGCTTTTGCCACCTCTTGAGTTTCATCATACAAATATGGAAAAGGATAGCCTTCTTTTTTAGCATGAATTTTCATGTTTACGGGGCCATCCATTGGATATTTTTCTGAATCATTACTACTAATTGCAATAAAGCTAAACCCCTTTGAACTATATTCATTTGCAATTTGAACTAATGCTTTATTAATATGAATTACAAAGGGACAATGGTTACAAATAAAAAAAATAACAGTTCCTTTATCTCCTTTTAATTCATCTAAAGAAACTGTTTTTCCTGATATGGTATCTTTTAGTGAAAACTTTGGAGCAGAAATCCCTTTCTTGAAATTATTGGAGGGTGTTAGTGCCATAATACTGATTTTTTAACCTTTATATTTCATGGGTAAATGCACTACTTTTTTTGTCTCAAAAAAATCTTCAAAGAAATAATCTGATAAATTATAAACTGTAGCTGATGTGTATTTTCTTAATTCATCAAAAAGGTCGCCTCCTTTTAAATAAAGAATCCCGTTTTTAATATTATGCTGTTGTTTTTTGTTAATTCTTCCCTTAGTCCAGCGAACAAAAGTTTCCATTTGAGCTACTGCCCTACTTACAATAAAATCATAAGTATCTTTTACTTCCTCAACTCTTCCATGAGTAGTTGAGATGTTCTGTATCTCTAAACCTTCAGCAACTTCATTTACTACTTTTATTTTTTTTCCAATGCTATCTACCAAATGAAACTGTGTTTCTGGAAATAATATAGCTAAAGGGATTCCTGGAAAACCACCTCCTGTTCCAACATCTAGTATTTTGGTTTTGGGTTTAAACTCAACTACTTTAGCAATCCCTAAAGAGTGTAGAACATGTCGTAAATATAACTCGTCAATATCTTTTCTAGAAACTACATTAATTTTTACATTCCAATCTTTATATAGGTCTTGTAATTTTGAGAATTGTGCAATTTGAATTTGAGTGAGTTCAGGAAAATATTTTAAAAGTAACTCCATGTTTTTTATTATTCTACAAAAGTAATTAATCATTAGAACAATTCAGTGAAATAATAATCGTTTATCATCATATCGTACCCAAAAATGTTTATTTTTGAGATATAACAATTCAACCATTTATGAAATCAATAAATTTTTCAAGAATAGATAAAGCTAAGTTTTTTAGAACTCTTAACAAGAGAGTAAACACTTACTTTAAAGAAAATAATATCAAGCGAACTGGTAATTGGAAATTATATACCAAAGCATTGATTATGTTTTCTATTTTTTTAGTGCCATTTATTTTAATTCTCACAATTGAAATGCCACAATGGTTGATGTTTATTTTAATGGCTGTGACCGGGGTTGGGATGGCTGGTGTTGGAATGAATGTAATGCATGACAGTAATCATGATTCTTTCTCAAGCAAAAAATGGGTCAACAAATTAATGGGAAGTAGTATTTATATCCTTGCTGGAAATGTATACAATTGGAAAGTACAACACAATGTCTTACACCACACATTTACCAATATTAAAGATCATGACGAAGACATTGATGCTGGTAGAATTATACGTTTTTCTAAACATTCTAAATGGTTGAAAATTCATAAGCTTCAAAAATATTATTCTGTTTTCCTATACGGATTACTAACAATTAATTGGGCAATTACAACTGATATTAAACAGATGCATAATTATTTAAAAAGAAAATTATCCTATGGTAAATTTCCTAGTCCTGCAGTAGAATGGACAAAATTAGTAATCTCTAAACTCGTTTATTACTCTATGTGGATTGTCTTACCTTTAGTTGTCTTAGACATAGCTTGGTGGAAAGTTTTAATTGGTTTTTTTGTAATGCATTATACAGCAGGTATGATTTTAAGTCTAGTTTTTCAATTGGCACATATCGTACCAAATACAGCAATGCCAATACCCGATAAAGATGGAAATTTAGAGTATACTTGGGCAGTCCACCAATTATATACCACCTCTAACTTTGCCCCTAGTAATAGACTGATAAACTTCTTTACTGGTGGTTTAAACCATCAAGTTGAACATCATATCTTTCCTCATATATCTCATGTACATTATGCTAAGTTGGCTAAAATTGTAAAAAAAACAGCTAAAGAGTTTAATTTACCCTATAATGAATATAAAACTACTCGAAGAGCCATTATAGAACATTTTAGACACCTTGGTGTTTTAGGAAAAAAACCAGAAATAGCATAAAAAATACTCATAATTCCATTAAAAAAATGGCACATCCATTATCTAACAGAATAAATAGTCTGCCTGTTTCACAAACCTTAGCAATGGCAGCTAAAGCAAGAGAATTAAAAGCAACAGGCAAAGATATTATTAGTTTAAGTTTAGGGGAACCAGACTTTAACACACCAGACTTTATTAAAGATGCTGCAATTGATGCAATCAATGAAGATTATAATTCTTACACACCTGTAGACGGTTATGGAGAGCTAAAAAAAGCGATTTGCACCAAGTTTAAACGCGACAATAACTTAAGCTATAAACCGGGTCAAATTGTTGTTTCTACTGGAGCGAAACAATCTATTGCTAATGTGGCTCAAGTATTATTAAATCCTGGAGATGAAGTGTTATTACCTGCACCATATTGGGTGAGTTATTCTGCAATTGCAATATTGTGTGAAGCAACCTTTGTAGAAATACCTTCTTCGATTGATACCGATTTTAAAATTACACCTGCACAATTAGAAGCCTCTATTACAACAAAAACAAAAATGGTGTTTTTTAATTCTCCTAACAATCCTAGTGGAACAATTTACACAGAAGAAGAATACAGAGCATTGGGAAAAGTTTTAGAAAAACATCCTCAAATATATATTCTCTCTGACGAGATTTATGAACATATAAACTATAATAGTCCAACCTTTAGTTTTGCTGCTATTGACAATATGTTTGATAGAACAATTACAGTAAATGGTCTTGCTAAAGCTTTCGCAATGACTGGTTGGAGAATTGGATATATTGGGGCACCAGAATGGATTGCAAAAGCATGCACAAAAATGCAAGGACAAATTACATCAGGCACAAATTGTATTGCACAACGAGCTGCTATAACTGCGGTTTTAGCTCCAGTCGAAAAAGTACAATATATGGTCGATGAATTTAGATCTCGTAGAGATATTGTACTGCATTTATTAGGTGAAATTGAAGGGTTTAAATTAAATATTCCTGATGGAGCATTTTATGTATTTCCTGATATTTCCTATTTTTTTGGAAAAACCATCAAAGGAAAACACATTAAAGATGCTAATGACTTTTCTTTATTTCTTTTAGAGGAAGCTAACGTAGCCTCAGTAACTGGAGCTGCTTTTGGAGCTCCTAATTGTATTCGGTTATCCTATGCAGCATCTGAAAGTATTTTAAGAGAAGCTATTGACCGCATACAAAAAGCGCTACAATAAAGTAGTAAACCAAAATAATAAAAATTATTTTTTTACACTTTTGTGTCAAAAAAACCGCACTTAAAGGGTACAAGTGCGGCAGGGATAATTAGGGTTAAGTTTTCTTAATCTACATTATCATGAAGAAAAGAATTGTTGGACTTTAATTGAATATCTTCTTTATCATCGGTGGTTAAACTAGTTTTAGATTTGCTGATTGTTGACCCTGCATCATCTAAACTAATCCCCAACCTCTTATACGCTGGTTGACGCTCAATATCATCTATATTTTTATTCAATTGATCAGTAAATTTATAATTGAATCCTTTCATCTTATTTCGTCTATCCTCAGCCCTCTTTTGAAGCTCTGTAATGGTAAGACTTAAAGGGGAGACTTCTTCACTAGTCGCAGCTATTTCGTTAATTTCTAACTGTGGGATTGATGTTTTTAATTCAAATTGAAGTTCCTCTTCAACCTCTATTTCAACCTTTGATATAGAAGAACTTTTGCCAATAGTAGGTTGGATATCAAAATCTTCTAATACATGTCTTTTTTCAGAGGATGCATTACTTTCTACTATAATTTCTTTAGCATCATTAACCTCTATGTCTAAAATTTCTGATGTTAACTCAAAACGAGTATTAATATCATCTATTTTAATTTCTTCATAGCTATTTAAAGGGAGATCAAATAATAAATCTGCTTGTGGTTGTTCTGGTTCTTCGACAACTTCTTCATCAATTTTAGGTGTCGTATTGGTAATTATAAAATCTTCTTCAGAAATGGTCTCTGTCGATACTTCGTCATAAATAACAATACAGTTTTTAATAAAATCAGAAGTAGGAATTAAATCCAATTGAATTTCATCATCGATTTGTGAATTCTCAGCTTCATCATCATCCTCCAAGACATGTATTATCTTTTTTTCAAAATTGTTGCTTGATCCTTTTTTATGAAAGGATTTAGGCGCATTATTACTTGAAAAATCATAGGTAGCCTTTTGTTCATCTTCAAGGGTATGGACAATTTTCTTTGCTTCTGTATTTATAATATTATTTTGTTGGTCTGCAGCAAACCCTGTAGCAACAATTGTGACAGATATTGCATCACCTAAATCTTGATCTTCACCAATCCCCATAATTATGTTAGCTTCGAAACCAGCTTCTGTTTGAATAAAATCATTAATCTCACCTATTTCGTCAATTGTTACTTCATTTACTCCTGAGACAATTAATAATAAAACATTTTTAGCACCTGTAATTTTATTGTCATTTAGTAATGGAGAATCTAGTGCTTTTACAATCGCATTCTTAGCCCTTGAGGTACCTGATTCTATTGCTGAACCCATAATGGCAGTTCCACTTTTAGAAAGTACAGTTTTTGCATCATGTAAATCAATATTTTGCTTGTAGTGGTGGGTTATTACTTCTGCAATACCTCTTGCCGCAGTAGACAAGACCTCGTCAGCCTTAGAAAATCCTGCTTTAAAGCCTAGATTACCATATACTTCTCTTAGCTTGTTGTTATTAATAACTATTAAAGAATCTACATTACTACGTAAATGATCAATCCCTACTTGTGCTTGTTTTGATCGCATTCTTCCCTCAAACTGGAAAGGCATGGTAACAATTCCTACAGTAAGAATATCCATATCTTTCGCAACTTTCGCAATAATTGGTGCAGCTCCTGTACCGGTACCACCTCCCATTCCAGCTGTGATAAATACCATTTTAGTTTGGGAATTTAACATCTCTTGGATTTCTTTAATACTTTCTTTTGCAGCTTGCTCTCCTATATCAGGGTTAGCTCCAGCCCCAAGTCCTGAAGTTAAGTCAACTCCTAATTGAATTTTATTAGGAATTGAACTATTTTCTAATGCTTGTGCATCTGTATTACAGATGACAAAATCTACCCCTTTGATGTCTTGCTGATACATATGATTAACAGCATTACTTCCTCCACCACCTACTCCAATTACCTTAATTGTATTGGATTGTGATTTAGGCATATCAAATAAAATGTTATCGAATTCTGTACTCATAAAAATAACTTTTTTATTTTGTTTGTTTATATATTCTTTTCTAATTATTCTGCGTTATCTAAAAACTCCTTCAATCCGTCTGTAAATTTATCAAAGAAAGATTTCTTTTTTATTTTTGGTTTTACTTCTGTTTCTGTCTGAGTTGAATCTTCTTTATTATTTTCAGAAGCAACAATATCTTCTTGCTCTTTCTCCTCTTTTGAATGATTTTCTAAACCTTGCATTAATAAGCCAACTGCCGTAGCATATGAGGGACTTGATAGGTCATCATCAGAGTCTCCAGCAAGATGTTCGTTAGGATATCCGATTCTAGCATCCATTCCAGTAATATACTCTACTAGTTGTCTCAAATGCTTCAACTGAGAGCCTCCTCCTGTTAAAACAATTCCTGCAATTAATTTTCTTTTTTGTGTCTCGTGACCATAATTTTTTATTTCTAAATATACGTGCTCTATGATTTCTTGTACTCTGGCATGAATAATTTTAGATAGATTTTTAAGCGTAATTTCCTTTGGCTCTCTTCCTCTTAGCCCAGGAATAGAGACTATTTCTGTCTCCTTATTCTCTCCTGGCCAAGCAGATCCAAATTTTATTTTTAATAACTCAGCTTGTTTTTCAATGATTGAGCACCCCTCTTTTATATCCTCTGTAATAACGTTTCCACCAAATGGAATAACTGCTGTATGACGAATAACGCCATCTTTAAAAATTGCAAGGTCGGTAGTCCCTCCCCCTATATCAATTAAAGCAACACCAGCCTCTTTTTCCTCTTGACTAAGAACAGCTGAAGCAGATGCTAGAGGTTCTAAGGTAATATCTGACAAATCTAACCCTGCGCTTTTAACACAACGTCCAATATTTCTTATGGAAGAAACTTGTCCAACAACTACATGAAAATTTGCTTCTAATCTTCCACCATACATCCCGATAGGTTCTTTAATTTCAGACTGACTATCTACTTTAAAATCTTGAGGTAAAACATGAATAATTTCCTCACCTGGCAACATGACTAATTTATGGACTTGATTGACTAAATTCTCAATATCATTTTCATCAATGACTTCGTCTGCATTTGATCTTGTTATATAATCGCTATGATGTAAACTTCTTATGTGTTGACCAGCTATCCCTACAACAACATCTTCAATTTTTTGACCAGACACACCCTCAGATTCTTCAACTGATTGTTGTATTGATTGAATTGTTTGAGTGATATTACTCACAACTCCTCTTTTTACACCTAAACTTTTTGCCTTACCAATCCCTAAAACCTCAAGTTTTCCGTATTCGTTTTTGATTCCAATCATGGCGACAATCTTTGTTGTACCTATATCTAATCCAACGGCTATTTTATTATTTTCCATACCCTTTATTTTTCACCAACAACTTGATTGTGATATTTAATATTTATGGTTCTATATTTATGTATTGTACTATCTAAAAACACTTTGCTGTAAAATGCTTTTAACTTTTTTATTTTACTTTCTATTTCAGTCAAATTGCCAAAATTAATTCTATAATCACCACTTCTAACTGTAAATATATATTCATTCTGGGCCTGTGATTCTATTCCAATAATTTCTTTACTTAAAAAGTTGTCGTCAACAATTTTATTAAGTAAAATAATCAGCTTAGAGGTTTCATTTTCATTACTAACACCATTAATTACTGGAACTCTGGCTGAGTAATTTTCAGAAATAGGTACTTTTACAGCCTGTGAATCAATATAGTAAGACGAATTACCATTAAGTATTCTAGCTATGGGCTTTCTTTGTTTAATAACTGTATTTAGTTTACCATCTATAGTTATAAAAAGTGAAACTTTTTCTACATATGGGTTTTCTAAAACCTGTTCTTCTAACTTGTATAAATCTATTACAGATTTTGCTTGTTTTTGTACTCCTGCGTTGTTTTGTATTAACAATTTATTAACTATTGGTTGAGTTAAAAAATAAGGCTCTTTTGAATTAAATTTAACAATTGATTCATTGATGATTTGTTGAGAATTTCTGTGGTTAGAAAAACCATATAAAAAACCCATTACCCCCAGTAAAATAGGAAGAAAAACATATTTTAAGATTTTTTTTAACTTCATGATTTTTATGCTAACATTAGTTCTATTTTAACATCCTCTATCATCTTTCCAATATCTCCTGCACCTAACATTGCTACTATAGTAGCGTTCGAATTTTTAATATCTTTTACTAAATTTTTTTTACAGGTGATTTTTTTATTCTTACTAATGATTTTTTCAAGGAGCCATAAAGATGAAACACCTTCCAATGGCAACTCTCTTGCTGGATATATATCCAATAATAATATTTCGTCAAACTTAGCCAAAGCTTTAGCAAAATCTTCAACAAAATATTTGGTTCTAGAAAATAAGTGTGGTTGAAATATAACAACATTTTTTTGGGTTGGATATAGTTCTTTAATTGAATCATATACTACATTAATCTCTGTTGGATGATGAGCATAATCATCAATTAAGGTAAGTGCACTCGTTTTTATTTTATATGAAAAACGTCTTTGTACACCCTTGAAAGTTTTCAATGATTTTTTTATACTTTCTAGGGAAACTCCATAACAGTCTGCCATGGCAATAGCGGCCAACGCATTCATCATATTATGTTTTCCTGGTAATAAGAATTCTATTTCTTTGATGTTATTATTAGGCGTTGTAACATCAAAGACATAATAGCCATTTGCACGACTAATATTTGTTATTTTATAATCTGCATCCTCATTTAAAGCATAACTCAACCCTTCAATTTCACACCCTTTCGCAACTATCAAGACATCTGAAACTTTATTTGCAAATTCTTGAAAAGAGTTTATTAACGATGAATGCTCTCCATAGACATCTAAATGATCCGCATCCATAGAAGTAATACAAGCAATATTTGGCGATAATTGTAAAAAAGATTGATCAAACTCATCTGCTTCTACAACTGAAATCTTATCTGCACCAAAAATTAAGTTAGATGCATAGTTCTCAGAAATACCCCCTAAAAAACTTGTAGCTTTATAAGGCTGCATGATATGCCCCAATATAGCTGAAGTTGTTGTTTTGCCGTGGGTTCCGGCAATTGAAAAACAAAAGGTGTTCTTAGTTATTAATCCTAAAACCTCTGCTCGCTTCATTATTTGAAAGCCTTGATCTATAAAAAAATTTAATTCTAAATGATTCGATGGAACAGCAGGTGTAAAAATAACCAATGTGGTTGTTTTATTCTTAAATTTTCTAGGAATAGCAGCTAAAGAATCATTGAAGTGAATTTGAATGCCAATTTTTTGTAAATTCGAAGTAATGGTTGTTACTGTTTTATCATAACCTGCAACTTGCTTTCCTGTTTTAGAGAAATACCTAGCTAGGGCACTCATACCGATACCTCCTATACCTATAAAATAAACATTATGTATCTCTTTTAATATCAAAGCCCTAGGAGTTTTTCTACTTGATTTATAATTTTATGTGTTGCATTTGGCAATGCTAATTCCTTTATATTTTGACTCAAACTTTCTTGCTTTCCTTCATCTTTTAAAAGCGTTTCAAAAACAATTGGAAATGTATCTAATTCATTTTCGTTTAATAATATGGCACCGTGTTTTTCTGCGATTGATTTTGCATTTTTAGTTTGATGATCTTCAGCTACATTTGGTGATGGAATAAAAATACTAGGTTTACCCACTATACATAATTCAGAAACAGAACTTGCTCCAGCCCTTGAAATAATAATGTCTGCTGCTGCATATGCTAAATCCATTTTATTAATAAATGCATGTACACAGACATTCTCTTTTTGATCATATTTTTTGTAATCATCATAATATAATTTTCCACATTGCCATAAAACCTGGACACTGTGTTCTTTGAAAAAAGGAATATTCTTCTCAATTAATTGATTTATTTTCCTAGCCCCTAAACTTCCACCCAATACTAAAACAGTTGTTTTTTTCATTTTTAATTGAAATAATTTATGAGCCTCTTGAATCTTAACTTTTTCATGGATCGTCAACAAACTAGCCCTAACTGGGTTTCCCGTTTTTACAATTTTTCTCTTTGGAAAAAATCGCTCTAATCCGTCGTATGCAACACAAATTATTGTACTATTTTTACTGAGAAACTTATTCGTTATTCCAGGGTAAGAATTCTGCTCTTGAATTAGTGTTGGAATTTTTTTCATATTTGCCATAATTAATGTTGGACCGCTTGCAAAACCACCCGTTCCAATGACAATATGGGGCTTAAATTGTTTAATTATTTTCGCTGCTTTAAATAAACTATGCAGAAGTTTATATGGAAATAATAAATTTTTTAGCGTTAATTTTCTTTGAATTCCAGAAATCCTTAATCCAATGATTTGATACCCTGCTTGTGGAACTTTTTCCATTTCCATTTTATCTTTTGCTCCAACAAATAGAAACTTAGCCTCTGGGTATCTAATCCTTAATTCGTTTGCAATAGCAATTGCAGGATAAATATGCCCACCTGTTCCACCTCCACTAATAAGAATGTTAATCGATTGCTTCATGTAAAATATCTAAAGGATTATCATCTAATATTGTTTCTTCTGTCTCTACTTTGGATGCACTAACACTTAAAATCATTCCCAAAGCAAAACATGTCATCCAAATAGAGGTTCCTCCACTACTTATTAATGGTAATGTTTGACCGGTTACTGGAAATAAATTTGTGGCAACTGCCATGTTTATTCCTGCTTGAAAGATGATAGGTAACCCAACTCCAACAACGAGTAAGGTTCCAAATATTGTGGATGCTTTTTTAACTATTATAAAAATTCTAAATAGTAACAAGAAGTAGACAAATACAATAAGGGCAGCACCAACTAATCCATATTCTTCTACTATAATAGCGTAAATAAAATCTGATGAAGATTGTGGTAGAAAGTTTTTCTGAATACTCTTGCCAGGTCCTTTCCCTAAAATACCTCCGGTAGCAATTGCTATTTTCGCTTTTTCTACCTGATAAGCTTCTTGGCCATCTGATTTAGAGAAATTTTCTATTCTATTTCCCCAAGTATTCACTCTATTTGGCATAGCGTCTGGAAAAGCTTTTGCTATTAAAATAAATAATGTCAATACAAGAAGTCCTACCCCTAAAATATAACCAATATATTTAAGTGGATATCCACCAATAAAAGCAACAATTAAAATCATAGAAAAAATAATTGCTGTAGTAGAGAAATTTGCTGGTAAAATTAGCATTAAGAGTAGAGCAACAGGTATCCATAATTGCAATAAACTTTCTTTAAAAATAATTTTTAAATCTTTATTTTTAGCTAAATATCTGGCGGTGTAAACCATTAAAACCAGTCCTGCAAGTGTAGAAGTTTGGAAACCAACTCCAATAAATGGAATACTAATCCATCTACTTGCATAAGCTCCGCCTATTGTAGTTCCTTGAGCTAGTGTATAGATTAATAAGAAAAATACAACTGGCAAAAGTAATACAGATCCACCGCTAAAATATCTGTAGGGAATTTTATGAACTGCATAAATGATAGCAAATCCCATAATTAGTAAAACAACATGTTTTATCAAATATCCTAGAGTAGAGCCCCCAACAATACTGACTAAATTTGCACTTGCACTATAAACAGGCATAAAAGAAAATAATGCTAGAATGGCTACTAAAGCCCAAATAGTTCTATCTCCTTTAATATGTTTAAAAATTCCTTTCACCTTCCTTTAATGTTTCTGCAAAGCAGAATTTTAATTAAATTATTTATAAACTTCTTACAGCATTTTTAAATTGTCGCCCTCTATCTTCATAGTTCTCAAACAAATCAAAACTTGCACATGCTGGGGACAATAGCACAGTATCTCCTGATTGAGATAATTTGTAAGCAACTTTAACAGCCTCTTCTGCTCCTGCAGTTTCAATCATCATATCTACGACGTTATAAAAAACAGATTTTAATTTTTCGTTGTCTTCACCTAAACAAACGATGGCTTTTACTTTCTCTCTAACTAAAGGAAGTAAATCCTCATAATCGTTTCCTTTATCTACACCTCCGACAATCCAAACTGTTGATTGCTCCATACATTCTAATGCATAGAACGTAGCATTAACATTTGTAGCTTTAGAATCATTAATAAATTGAACACCATTGACTTTTTGTACATTCTCCAGCCGATGTTCAGCTCCTTCAAAATTTGCTAAACTGTCCTTTATAGACTGACTTCTTACATTTAATAATTGTGAGGCCAAGGCTGCTGCCATAGTGTTTTTTACATTATGTTTCCCTTGTAATTTTAGATTAGATATACTCATACTAAATTTTTCTTTATTTAATTTTATTACTATTGTATCTTCTTTTAAAAATGCTCCAACATTAACTTCTTTATGTAGAGAAAAAGGAATTAATTGCGCATTAATTGTATTATTTTTTATCCATTCATTTATTGTTGTATCATCTTTATCATATATTAAAAAATCCTCTGCTGTTTGATTTTTTGTAATTCTAAATTTTGACGCAACATAATTGTTAAAATCATACTCATATCGATCTAAATGATCGGGACTAATATTCGTTATTATCGCAATATGAGGTCTAAAATTTATAATTCCATCCAATTGAAAACTACTTAACTCTATCACATAACTATCAAAGTTTTGTTCTGAAACTTGCTGAGCAAAACTATTTCCAATATTTCCTGCAAGACCCACATTAAAATTTGCAGCTTTAAGCAAATGATTTGTAATGAGTGTCGTTGTTGTTTTTCCATTAGAACCAGTAACCCCAATAATAGTTCCCTCTGTGTATTGAGATGCAAACTCAATTTCAGAAATCATCAAAACTTGATGCTCTACCAATTGCTTAATAATATATACATGGTCGGGAATACCTGGGCTTTTCACAACTAAATCAGCTTTTAAGATTATTGTTTCTGAATGCTGATGTTCTTCAAAATTTATTTTATGATGTAAAAGAACTTTTTTATATTTTTTTACAATACTTCCGCCATCTGAAACAAAAACCTTATATCCTTTTTGTTTTCCCAATATAGCAGCCCCAACACCACTTTCCCCTGCACCAAGTATGACTAATCTTTTCATTATTTATCGCTTCCTATTTTTGTAGGAATGGTAATCTATCTTAATTTTAATGTTACTATTGATAATACCGCTAAAAGAATTCCTACAATCCAAAAACGGACTACAATTTTACTCTCATGATATCCAGACTTTTGATAATGGTGATGTAATGGTGACATCTTGAAAATTCGTCTTCCTTCACCATATTTTTTGCGTGTGTATTTGAAATAAGATACTTGTAGAATTACGGATAAATTTTCTACAACAAAAATTCCAGCAAGAATGGGTAATAACAATTCTTTACGTATGGAGATGGCGATTACAGCAATAATTCCTCCTATGGTTAAACTCCCAGTATCTCCCATAAAAACTTGAGCAGGATAAGTGTTATACCATAAAAACCCTATTAATGCACCAGCAAATGCCAATATATAAACCGTCATTTCACCAGAGTTTGGTATGTACATGACATCTAAATAATCGGAAAAAATAATATTTCCAGATACCCAGGCAAAAAGCGCCAAAACAACAACTATAATTGCTGAAGATCCTGTTGCTAAGCCATCTATCCCGTCTGTAAGATTGGCGCCATTAGAAAAAGCTGCAATAATAAAAATTGTTATAAATATAAAAACTAACCAACCATATTTTTCATATCCTTCACCTAAAAAACTTAAGAAATCTGAGTAATCTAATTCATTATTTTTAAAGAATGGGACAGTTGTTTTTGTTGATTTATGAGCCTCACCAAAAACTTGTCGTTTCCCATCCTCTTTTACAATTTGTTGAGCAATTGGCAACTGCTCTTTAATTGTTACATTATCATTAAAATAAAGTATAGACCCCACAATTAACCCTAATCCTACTTGACCTAATATTTTAAACTTACCTTTTAGCCCCGATTTATCTTTTTTGAATACTTTAATATAATCATCTAAAAAACCTATTAAACCCATCCAGATGGTCGTTATCAAAAGGATGATAACATATATGTTATCTAACTTTGTAAGAAGTAAAACAGGTATTAATGTTGAAAAAATGATGATAATTCCTCCCATTGTTGGGGTCCCTGCTTTTTGAATTTGCCCCGCTAAACCAAGATCTCTTATACTTTCACCTACTTGCTGTTTTCTTAAAAAATCAATGATTCTTTTTCCATAAATAGAAGACACTAATAATGCTAAAATAAAAGCAGTTGCAGCTCTGAATGTTATGAATTGAAATAATCCTGCTCCAGGAAAATTAAAATGTGTCTCTAAGTAATCAAATAAATAATAAAGCATGCTATTTTTTTAATAGATTAAAATATTTTTTCACTTCAACTAAGTCATCAAAATAAAATTGTTCTCCATTGATTTCCTGATAATTTTCGTGACCTTTGCCTGCAATCAGCAAAATATCTCCAGCTTCTGAAAATTTACAAGCAGTTTTAATGGCTTGTCTTCGATCTGATATCGTTATTATTTTTTTTAAGTTCTCTTCAGATACTCCAACTTCCATCTCCTCTAAAATAGTTTCTGGATTTTCTGTTCTCGGATTATCCGAAGTGAAAATTGATTGGGTGCTTAATTGAGAAGCTATATGGGCCATTTTAGGTCTTTTTGTCTTATCTCTATCACCTCCACAACCAATAACTGTGATTAGTTTTTCATTATCAGACCTAATGTCATTAATGGTCTCTAATACATTTTTTAAAGCATCAGGAGTATGTGCATAATCTACTATAGCAATTACCCCATTGTCTGATACAAGATGCTCAAAACGCCCACTTACACTTTCTAATTGACTTACAATTGTTAATACTTCTAGTCTATCCATCCCCAATTCATAGGCAGTACCAATAATCGCAGCAAGATTATAGACATTAAAAATTCCAATCAATTTTGTCCAAACTTCTACACCATTTATGGACAATAAGGTTCCTGAAAAACTTTTTTCAATAATTTTAGCTTTGTAATCGGCCAATGTTTTTAACGCATATGTTCTTTTTATAGCCTTAGTGTTTTGTAACATGATAGCCCCATTCTTGTCATCTAAATTTGTTAATGCAAATGCTGTATTAGGTAAAAAATCAAAAAATATTTTCTTAACATCTCTGTAGGAAGCAAATGAATTGTGATAATCTAAATGGTCATGAGAAAGGTTAGTAAAAACACCACCCGAAAAATCTAATGCTGTAGTTCTTTTTTGATGAATTCCATGAGAGCTAACTTCCATAAAACAAAACTCTACTCCATGATGAACCATTTGATTTAAATAATTATTTATAGTTACAGAATCAGGAGTTGTATGAGTGCTCTCATATACAAGAGTATCTACTAAAATTTGAACCGTAGATAAAAGTCCTGCTTTGTAGCCAGCTTTTTTAAAAAGATGATATAACAAAGAAGCTACAGTAGTTTTACCGTTGGTTCCTGTAACTCCAATGAGTTTTAATTTTGAGGATGGATTATCGTAAAAATTTGAGGCAATAATTGCTAGAGAAATATTTGAATCATCTACTTCAATAAAAGTAATATTATCTTGTTTTTTTTCTGGTAATACTTCACAAATAATTGAAGTTGCGCCTAAACGAATTGCCTGATCTATAAACAAATGACCATCAACTGAAATTCCTTTTTGAGCAACAAATAAAGAACCTTCTTTAACTGCTCTGGAATCAAAATCTACTTGAGTTATTTCCAAATTAGTGTCTCCGTAAATTGTATTTACAGAAACCTTATATAATATGTCTTTTAATAACTTCAACTATGACAGGTTTAAAATTATAGTAGTTCCTTTTTTTATTGGTGTTCCTTTTTTAAGAGATTGATTTTTTACTTTTCCTGTTCCTATAACTTCTACCAATAGTCCAAAATTTTCTAATAATGAAATTGCATCCATTGCTGGCATTCCAGTTACATTAGGAATGATTTTGTTGTTTTTTGTAATGTCATTTTCAGAATTGGCATAAAGATCTCCGATACTTTTGGATGAAAAGTTTCCATTTACAATATCATCTTTGATTGGGGTGCTTGTGTAAATCTTTTGAGCGATCTCCTTAAAAACTGGGGCAGCTACAGTAGCACCATAATACCCTTTTTTCTTATTGGGATCATGAATAACTACAATACATGAATACTTTGGAACATCGACTGGAAAAAAGCCTGCAAAAGAAGCTACGTATCTTTTGTTAGAATACCCACCAGAAATTGTGTCGCCTTTTTCATTGATATGCTTACCAATATATTTTTTTGCTGTACCAGTTTTTCCTGCCATTGAAAAATTTGAAGAATAAATATTATTTGCAGTTCCTTTTTTGACAACATTTTCTAATACCTTTTTTAATTTTTTTATCGTTTCTGGTGAAGCAATTTGTTGATTTACAATTTCTTTATGGAAAGATTTTTTAATTCTATTTTCTCTTCTAAGCTCTTTTATAAATCTTGGTTTCACCATTTCTCCGTTATTGGCAACAGCATTGTAAAACATTAATATTTGCAGAGGAGTGAGGGCAATACTATATCCCCAAGACATCCATTCTAAACTAATTTTATTCCATCCTGGTTTGCCTGGATGATGAACAATTGGCTTTCCTTCACCTTTAATTGGTAATCCTATTTTTTTTGTGAGACCATAATCTTTTAAATGCGCTAAGAATTGTTCAGGCTTTTCATCATAATGTTTTCGTATTAATTTTACAATTCCAACATTAGAGGATACCTCAAAAGCTCTTGCTGCTGATATTTTACCATAACCACCCCTCTGAGAGTCCTCGACTTTCTTTCCATGAATAAATATTCGTCCATTTTCAGTATCTACAACAGTTGAAGTATCTATCATTTTATCATCTAAGGCGGCCATAAGACTCGCTAACTTAAGTGTTGATCCGGGTTCATGAGATTCCCATACAGCATAATTTCTTTTTTCGTAATATTTACCTGTTGAAGTTCGTCCTAAGTTTGAAATCGCTTTAATTTCTCCTGTTGAAGTTTCCATCACAACAGCACAGCCGTGTTCAGCCTCAAAATATTCTAATTGACGAAGTAATGCATGATGGGTAATGTCTTGAATATTTATATCTAAAGTAGTAACAACGTCATGACCGTCTATTGGCTCTTTTTCATTAACATCATTTATAGGTTTCCATTGTCCCTTTGCTATTTTTTGTTTCCATCGTAGCCCATCTTCTCCTTTCAGATCTTCACTGAAAGCTCCTTCAATTCCCGCTTCACCTCTTGCATCGTGATATCCAATTGTTCTTTCAGCAATTTTTCCAATAGGATGAGTCCTAACTGTTTTTTGTTCTGCTATAAACCCACCTTTATACACCCCTAATTTAAATATTGGGAATTTCTTTATTTTCACATAATCATTATAGCCTAAATCCTTTGTAATGAATAAATATCTATTTTTAAATTTTCTTGCATCCCTTAATTTTTTTTCAAAATAATCGGTTGATTTTCCTAAAAAATTAGCTAGTGATTTGGATAATTCAGACACCTCTTTGTCAAAAATTTCTGCATCTACCGACATGACATCCATTCTGATGGTAAATTTAGACATTGATGTTGCTAGCAAATTCCCGTCTGCAGCATACACATTTCCTTTATTTGCCTGGATAGTAAACGGTTTTCTTGTAAGTTCTTTTGAGATTTTGATATATTTATCACCTTGTAAATATTGAATATCTATGATTCTAAATATAATTAAGGAAAGAAGAAGCGTCATAAAAGCAGCTACAATGTAGAATTTTGTAAGTATGCTTTTTTTATAGCTGATCAAGATATTGAAATTTTATTCGTTATTAATTACTTTTATTCTCCTTGGTGGATTCTTAGAGGGTTGTAATCCCAGTTTTTTTGCTTTTTGACGAATGTTAGACTCCATTTTCATTCGCATTAATGTTGTTTGAGTATCTATATATTCTGCTCTTAATTCTCTTTTTAACTTATTTAATTCTGAAATCTGTATTACCTTTTTGTCTGAACTATGGGCACTAGAAATCATAATGAGTAAAAGTGCTACGATGAAAAACATCATTCTCCAATTTTTAAAAGACGATTCATCAATTAGAAAGCCTCCTTTTAAAAGATCGTATAAACTATTTTTTACCTTATACATTATGTTTTTAATTTAGCCACTCTTAACTTTGCACTTCGGGCTCTATTATTTTTTCTAATTTCCTCTTGATTTGGAATGATTAATTTTCCTAATTTCATTAAAGGAACATCAATGTTTCCGAAAAAGTCTTTTTCTGGCTCACCATCAAATAAACCTGTTCTAATAAATCTTTTTACCAATCTATCCTCTAAAGAATGATAGGAAATAATACTTAACCTACCCTCTGGCTTAAGTAAATCAGGGGTTTGAATTAAAAACTCTTTCAGCACCTCCAACTCCTCATTTACTTCAATCCTTATTGCTTGAAAAATCTGAGCTAAAATCTTATGTTCTTTTGCTTTGGGTAAATATTTTTGTAATAATTTCCTCAACTGAAAACTAGTTTCTATAACTCCTTCTGATCTTCCCTCTACAATTGTTCTAGCTATTGCTCTTGCATTTCTTAATTCTCCATACATGAACAAAATATTAGCTAACATTTGTTCTGAATAAGTATTGATGATTTTTTTTGCAGAGACCTTCGAACTTTGATTCATCCTCATATCTAGCTCACCATCAAAACGGATAGAAAAACCTCTTTCTGCTTGATCAAATTGATGTGATGATACTCCCAGGTCTGCCAATATTCCGTCTACTCTTTTTACTCCATAAAACTTCAAAAATCTACTGATATATCTAAAATTCTCCTCAATTAAAACAAATCGTTTATCTTGAATTTTATTTCTTTTTGCGTCTGGATCTTGGTCAAAAGCAATTAACTTACCTGCATCCCCTAAACGACTTAAAATCTCTCTGGAATGTCCACCACCCCCAAATGTTACATCAATGTAAACACCATCTTTCTTTATTGCTAAAGCATCAATACTATCAATTAATAATACTGAATTATGATACTCCATCTTCATCAGTGTTACCCATTACCTCTTCAGCTAATGAAGCAAAATCCGTAGCCGCATCATCTAGTGTTTGCTCATATTGATCTTTATCCCAAATTTCAATAATATTGATCGCAGAAGACAATACAATTTGCTTCTTAATACCTGCAAATTGACACAAGTCCTTTGGAATTAATAATCTACCTGAAGCATCTAATTCAATCATCCTTACGCCAGCAGTAAACCTTCTAATGAAATCATTGTTTTTCTTAACAAAACGATTTAAAGTATTCATCTTAAGCATAACTTCATTCCACTCTTGCATCGGATATAGCTCAAGACAGGTTTGAAAAACAGCTCTCTTTATAATGAAGCCTTCTTGTAAGATAGGTGACAATTGCTTTTTAAAAGCTGATGAAATCATCAATCTGCCTTTAGCATCTGCTTTGCACTCATATGTTCCTATTAAATTTATCAATTGGTTTGATTTGGGCTCGAAGTCAAAAATAAAAATTATTTACCACTTTTTACCACTTTTTACCACTTTGTTAATAAATAATAATTTATGTGATGCTTTTTTTAAAAAATTTGAGTGACCAAAGTGAATGTTTGCTTGTTTGAAGTCGAATCTATTTGTCATAAAAAATAACTACATTTGCCTTTAAGCCTAACCAAACTAAAAATGACTGAAAGCTTAAAAACTGAGGGGGGATTTACATATGCTGAAGCTGGAGAAGGAAGACCTTTGTTAGTTCTCCATGGGCTTATGGGTGCATTGAGTAATTTTGATAAAACTTTTCAGCATTTTTCTGAGAGAGGATACAGAGTTTTAATTCCTGAGCTACCTTTATATACGTTACCTTTATTAAAAACCAATGTTAAAAATTTAGCTAATTTCATTCATGAGTTCATTGAGTTTAAGGGCTTAAAAAATGTAACTCTTTTAGGGAATTCTTTAGGTGGCCACATAGCGCTTTATTATACAAAATACTATCCAAAAGATGTCCATTCTCTTGTATTGACCGGAAGCTCAGGTTTGTATGAAAAAGCAATGGGTGACAGCTATCCAAAAAGAGGGAATTACGAATACATAGAACAAAAAACTAGAGAGGTATTTTATGATCCAGCTATCGCTACAAAAGAACTTGTAGATCAGGTATATGGAATTGTTAACAATCGTATCACGGTATTAAAAACATTAACAATTGCTAAAAGTGCTATCAGACATAATATGTCTAGTGATTTACCTCATATGGAGCAACCAACATGCCTAATATGGGGTAAACAAGATTCAGTAACACCTCCAGAAGTTGCGAATGACTTTAACAGACTTCTACCCAATTCTGATTTATTTTGGATTGATAACTGTGGACATGCTGCCATGATGGAAAAACCTGATGAATTCAATCAAATCTTAGAAGCTTGGTTCATCTCTAGAAACATCTAATTCATGAAAATCAAATCCGCAGAGTTTATCATGAGTAACAGCAATGTTACAAAAGCTCCAAAAGATAGAATTCCAGAATATGCTTTTATAGGAAGATCTAATGTCGGAAAATCCTCATTAATCAATATGTTGATGGGCCGCAAAGATTTAGCAAAAACCTCAGGAAAACCAGGAAAAACTCAACTTATTAATCATTTTAAGATAAATAATGAATGGTTTTTGGTTGATTTACCGGGGTATGGATATGCTAAAATTTCCAAAAAAAAACGAACAATTTTTCAATATTTTATCGAAAATTACTTCAAAGAAAGAGAACAACTAGTTTGCACGTTTGTTTTAATAGATTCTAGACATGACCCTCAAAAGATTGATCTTGAATTTATGAAGTTTTTAGGTGAAAACCAGATCCCTTTTTGTATTGTTTTTACTAAGGCTGATAAACTCGGAAGTTCCAAACTAAATAAACAAATTGTTTCTTACAAAAAAAAATTATTAAACTCTTGGGAAACACTTCCAAACTCATTTATAACCTCATCTTCTAATGGTTTAGGAAAAGAAGATTTTTTGAATTTTATAGCTGCTGTAAATAAGGATATTGCTAATAACTTTAAATAATTATGTACTCTACAAAAGATAACTTAGAGGTTCTTTTTGAAGACAATCATCTGCTAATTGTGAACAAAAAATCTGGTGATATTGTTCAAGCTGACAAAACTGGAGATAAACCCTTGAGTGAAGTTGTAAAAGAATACATTAAAGAAAAATACAACAAACCTGGTGAAGTGTTTTTAGGAGTTGTTCACAGATTAGATAGACCCACCTCTGGAATTATTATTTTTGCACGAACTACAAAAGCATTGGAGAGATTGAATAAGATGCTTCGAGATGGGGTTATTTCAAAAACATATTGGGCCATAATAAAAAATAACCCTAAAGAAGTAAAGGACACCTTAATACATTTTCTAAAAAAGAATCCAAAAAATAATAAGTCTACTGTTTTCAAAAAAGAGGCTGTGGGAAGTAAAAAAGCCATTCTTCATTATACAACTTTAAGAAATTTAGAAAATTATTCTCTTTTGGAAATTGATTTAGAAACAGGAAGACATCATCAAATAAGAGCACAATTATCTTTTATCGGAAGTCCTATTAAAGGAGATTTAAAATATGGTGCATCTAGAAGTAATAAAGACAAAAGTATTCATTTGCATGCTAGAAAAATTTGTTTTGTGCACCCTGTAAGTAAAAAAAATATTTCTCTTTTTGCTCCAACACCAGACGAAGTAATTTGGAACGCATGCAAGTAATAGTTATATTTAGAAATATTTTTTAAAAAAGCCTATAAATATATTTTTGATATGACAACAAGAAGAAAATTCCTAAAAAAAACTTTAGCAACCTCTGCAGCATTTTTTATTGTCCCAAGACATGTTCTTGGGCGTGGTTTCACTCCACCCAGTGATAAGTTAGGAGTTGCAGCCATAGGTATTGGAGGTAAAGGATCTACCAACCTAACAAGTAGCTTTGCTTCAAACCAATCAAATATTGTAGCACTTTGCGATGTAGATGATAGAAGGGCTAAACCTATGAGAGAACTGTTCTCTAAAGCACCATACTTTAGAGATTATCGAGAAATGCTGGAAAAAAAAGATAAGGATATTGATGCTGTAATTGTAAGCACATCAGATCACATGCATTATGTACAATCTATGGCAGCAATGAGTTTAGGTAAACACATGTACATAGAAAAACCCCTAACGCATGATATCTGGGAAGCTAGAGAACTTACCTTAATGGCTGAAAAAAATAAATTAGTAACCCAAATGGGAAATCAGGGTGCCAGTGGAGATGGAACTAGATGGATTGATGCAGTTATTAAAGAAGGAACGATTGGTGATGTAAAACAAGTTCATGTATGGACAAACAGACCTGTATGGCCACAAGGAATACCAGTGCCTAAAGAAACCATGCCAGTGCCCAAAGAAATTGATTGGAACTTATGGCTAGGGACAGCTCCTTGGAGAGAATATCATGAAGCCTTTATGCCGACGCGATGGAGAGGATATTGGGATTATGGAACAGGCGCTTTAGGAGATATGGGGTGTCATTTAATAGATGTACCATATAGAGCATTAAATTTAGGCTACCCAAATTCTGTAGAATGTAGTGTAACAAACACATATCAAGACTTTTTTGATGAAGTTGTTTATAAAGATACTCCTCCTTCGTCTTCTGTTATCCATTTAGAATTTCCAAAAAGAGGAGAAATGCCAGCAGTTGAACTTCATTGGTACGATGGAGGTATAGAGCCCGAAAGACCGGAAATTTTAAACGCAAATGAATCATATGGTGATTCAGGAGGTGGAGTCATTATGGAAGGATCTAAAGGTATTTTAACCTGTGGAACTTACGGGTCTAATCCTAAAGTATATTTAAATGATGGTACAATATTTACCCAACCAAAACAGGTTGCTCCTTTAGTTGAAAATGGAATGGCAGGACATCAAGCGCAATGGGTAAAAGCTTGTAAAGAAGGATATGGGGCATATACAAGTTCTCCACTCTCTCAAGCAGGTCCATTAACTGAGACCGTTTTAATGGGAAATCTAGCCATTCGAGCTGCTTTTATTAATGAAAAAGTAGAAAACAGATACCAGTTTCCTGGTAGGAGAAAAAAACTTCTTTGGGATGGAGAAAATATGAAAATTACAAATTTTGAAATGGCCAATCAGTTCATTAAGAGAGACTACAGAAAAGGCTGGTAAATAAACTTTTATTTTATGCAACAAAAAACCGTGGAGGAAGCGATTCACTATCGTCGTTCCGTACGTATCTACGACCCTGAAAAAAAAATAGATAGTGCAATTGTAAAAAAATGTATTTATCATGCTTCATTGGCCCCAAACAGTAGTAATATGCAGCTTTGGGAATTTTATCATATTACCTCCAAAAAAACCATTCAAAAAATAGTACCTCTCTGTTTTAATCAAAACGCTGCAAGAACAGCTGAACAATTGGTAGTTTTTGTAACGCGTAAAGATCTTTGGAAAAAAAGGAAAAACTCAAATTTAAAAATGATAGATCGTATTTTTCCACCCAAACCAAAGTCAGAACAAAGCAGTAGAGAAAAGGTAAGTAGAAAGTACTATGGAAAATTAATTCCTTTTGCTTACAGTGATTTTTTAGGAATTCTTGGTTTTTTTAAATATCTAATGATTTTAGTAATTGGGCTTTTTAAACCTATTTTTAGAGAGGTTAGAAATAGTGATATGAGAATAGTTGCTCACAAGACTTGTGCGCTAGCTGCAGAAAATTTCATGTTAAGTATGGCTGCAGAGGGTTATGATACTTGCCCAATGGAGGGTTCAGATACCTGGAGAGTAAAGAAAATCTTAAACTTGCCCCGAGGTGCAGAAATAAACATGATTATTTCATGTGGTATTAGAAAACCAGAGGGTGTTTATGGAGAACGCTTTAGA
>CBFHOD010000028.1:18854-28433 GCA_965657365.1 Flavobacteriaceae bacterium | reverse complement strand
TCAAAGTATCTTTGGCTATCGGGTCTATATCCTGCAAGGGTAACAGATTCTCCTTTTAAGGGAGAGATGTCTGCACCACTTCCACCTTTGTCTAGATCATGTAAACCGTAGGGGGCTAAAAGCTTTTTCCAGCTCTGAACTAAGGCTGTATTTGATTCATTTGCATCAATTGAAAAACCCCTTGGGGTATGACCTCCAGCATCAGATTCTATTCCTCCAATATGTGTCTCATTGTTTAGTTTTGATATTTCTGCATATTTTTTTGCACCACGAGTTCCATTTTCTTCATTCATAAAAAATACGACACGTAGTGTGTTTTTTAAATTAACATTGTTCTTTTTCAACAAATGAGCAACCTCTAATGATTGCACAATTCCTGTTCCGTCATCATGAGCGCCTTCTCCCAAATCCCAAGAATCGAGATGCCCCCCAACAACCATAATATTTTGAGGTGTTTCAGATCCTTTAATTTCTCCAATAACATTAAAAGAAGGAGCGTCTGGTAGCGTTTCACAATGTTGTTTAAAATAGAATTTTAATGCTGGGTTATTTTTTAAATCAGTACTCAGAATACTAGCAGCTCTCGAGCTAATTGCAGCAGTTGGAATGTGTTTTTCCTTTGGCAAGTTTCCGTAAGACATGGTTCCTGTGTGAGGATAATCATCTAAACCATTCGTCATAGATCTAACAATTACACCCTTTGCCCCATATTTTCCACATACAGCTGCACCTTGAACTCGCTGGTCTACACAACCTCCATAGGCTTTAAATGTATTAATGAGTGTGTTGTCAAATGGACGGTTAAAAAAAACAATTTTACCTTCCATTTTAGTTCCTAATTCCTCTGCTTCTTCTAGGCTTTTTACTTCAATAACTTCTGCAATAACTCCATTTTTTGGTGTTGCAATAGAAAATCCTAAAGCACAAATAGGAACATTTTTTTGTTGTCCGTTCACAGTATAATTTGCAACTTCTTTATCACCCCTTACCCAATGAGGCACCATAACAGGTTGTAACCATACAGAATCTAAACCTACTTCTTTCATTAGAGCTTCTCCCCATTCTACTGCCATTTGAGCTTCTGGCGAGCCGGAGAGTCTTCCGCCAATATTTGACGTTAAATCGCGTAACCACTCATAAGATTTTCCTTCAGTTAATGCCGTGTCAAAAAAATCTTTAATAGTACCGGCATCTATTTTTTCTTCTTTTGAAAATTCTAATGAAGTTTTGGTATTTGGTTCTTTTGTATTGCACGAAAACAGAATACCCGTAGCTATTAAAAAAATAATTTTTTTCATACTGGATGTTAATTTATGAAGTGTTTAAATTTATGGGAAGTTATGAATATATTTTTACTTTTTTTAATGAGTGCTTAGCCTCTTTAAAAATCAAATTTATAAGTAAGTCCTGCCAAGGCTTGAAACCCAAGAACATTATAATTAGCATAACGTTCATAAGCTGTTCCCAAAACATTATTGAGGGTAATAAATGCACTAAAGAAGTCATTAAAATGATATCCTCCGTTAACATTGATGTCTGCAAAGCCCTTTAATGACTGAATATTTGAAATTGTTGAAGGAAATGTGTCATTATAATTTACATCTAATCGTTCACCAACAAAGAACATATTAGCACTGGCATACCAATTGTTTTTTTGATATTTTCCAAAAATAGACCCCTCAATTTTGGGTAAATTCCAGGCCTCTTGCTGAAAGGTTGTCGTGTATGAATTCATTTGTAAATTTCCGCCAAGATGTATTCTTTTAGAGGCAGCAACCTCTAGCTCAGCAACAATTGAAAATGTACTGATGTCATCATAAAAAACACCAAAAGAGTTTCCGTATTCAAACCCTAACAGCGTTGCTGAACTAGAAAACTCACCATTTGATTTTGAGTTATTTCTAACAAATAATGCATGGTCCTCATCTTTTTTATAACTCGCTTTAAGATTAAAACTAATGTTAGATGAAAGGGTGCCGTTTATTCCTCCAAACAGATTGTATTGTTCATTCGTTTGAGTTAAAAAAAGAGTTGGGGACACAAATGGGTTTAATTCACTTAAACGTTGAAAAGAATTCATATGAAGGTCTCCACTAGCCCCACTATATATGTTTATTAAGCCAGAATTTAATGGATAACTTATTTCAATATCTGGATAAGCAAGTATATCTGTTAAACTATTTTCAATATCTGAGGTAAGGTAAATTTTTGAGCCTAATTTAATATTGAGTTTTTCCCAATCGAGTTTTAACACAGGATAGATTCCAAAATTAAAAAAGGCATAGTTAAGATTTGAATCGTCTGAGTAATTTTGTTTAAATTCTCCTTGTAAGTAATTTATACTTGTTTGGAGTTCAAGGTCTTTTAAGTTTCTATTAATTCTTGTTAAGGGAAATTTTAAATTTGGCATCAGTGAAAATCCAATTTCTTTACTGCCGTAAAAATCATCAAAGAGGTTTACTGATGTTTTTATGTTGTTAAAGTAAGAATCTTCAAAAATAATCTCACCATTTAACTCATAGTATCCGTAGGTTTGTTGCTCAATAATAGCATCTATGGAAGAAGTGTCAAAATTAATGTTGGGTAGCCCGTACCAATTGTATTTTTGCTGATGTACATTTCCTCCAATTCTCCAATTAAAACTCCGTTCTTCTTTCTTATAGAATCCTCCAATATTTAGGGTTGAATACCCGGTATTTAGAGGGGTGTTTTCAATTCCATTTTCTGAAGATATATATTTTAAATAAAGGCCATAATCGTTTTCAAAACGATTATTTTGATTTAAAAAAAACTCAATAAAAGGAGTAGAATAATTTCCAAAACCAAGCGCTAAATAATTATCAAATAGCCTTTCTTTTTTACCAACATCAATTCCCTTAACAACACCACTTTTTGGAACAAATGTTGAAGCTACTGGTGCTGAAAAAATCGAATAGTTTAGTTTTTTCTTTTTTGTATTTCTACTGATAACAATTTTTGGATTTGTTTTTACTTTAAAAGCATCTGATATTGTTGGTGTATACGAGGTTACTACATTAATTACCTCAATGATAGAGTCTTTATTTTTTATTGTTTTTTTTGATTTTTTTTGAGCAAAAGTAGGAAGAGTACTTATCAATAAAATCAACACTAAACTATACGCTTTCATTAGCCTTAATTTTTTGGAGTTGTTATAGAATTATTAGTTTTTGACTCTTTTAACTTAATTTTTTTTAATTCATTTTTAGCATCATTAATAACATCCTCAAATTGAGGAAAATTTTTGATAATGTTTTCCAAAATGTAAGTAGCTTGATATGGGTCTGAATTTTCTAAAGCATAATAGTTTTTGGCCATAACAATAAAACTTTTTGCTCCCCAATATTTGTAAGTTGAAAAATCTGATGTAATGCTTTGTATTGTTTTGTTAGAAATTTCATATTGTTTTTTCTTGTTTGAAAAATAAGCATTAAAGTAAAGTGCTTCTGCCTTTAGTGCTCCATTTGCATTTCTTTCTACTTCAGTATAAAATTCCTCTGCTTTTAGATAATCTTCAGATTGAAAAGCGGATCTAGCAATAATAATTTTAGCATCATATTCGAGAGTTGCCTCTATTTTATCTTGAAATAATATCTTTTCAGCATATTCAACTGCCTTAATATACTTCTCGGACTGATAATAACCTTTCATTAAATTACTTTGAGCATATACAATATTTAAGGGTAGGTTAGCTTCTTCTTCAAGCCTTTCTAATAATGGAATTGCAATAACCCATTTTTCTTCTTCTAACAAAATTTGAGATAACATGTTTAAAGCTTGTTCACTATATTCACTTTGAGGTTGGTCTATAACATATTGATAGTTTGGAATGGCTTCTTTTTCTGAGCCAGTTTTAACAAGCAATTGTGCTAAGTAAAAATTAGCTTGTAAAGCATGTAATCCTTCAGGGAATGCTAGCATGTATTTTTTAAATCCTGAAATTGCTTTTGGAACATCATTGGCCAAAAATTTATTTTCAGCAGATTCATAGGTTGTATTATCGAGTTCTGCATCTGTAATATTTATAAAGCTGATTCCTTTCGCCCATTCGGCATATTCATCTATAGTTCCTAAATCTATATATACATTTTTGGCATTAGTCACAGCTTCCTTAGCCTCAGAGGAATTTGGGTATTTAACCACAATTTCTTTATAGTTTTTTAATGCTTTTTTATTTTCATTATCATTATAAAATAACAAACCATCTCTTAATAAAGTTCTTGCTATATATGAGCTTTTTGGAAAGTTTTGAACTAATTTACTGTAAGCTAAATGTGCGCTTTCATTATCCTTTACTATTGAATACGTATTTCCTAACTGAAATAAAGCATCATCTCTAAAATTTGACAATTCAAAATTGTTAAGCAAACTTTCTAATGCGCTTATTTTGTCAATATTTTTTTCTAAAAATCCATGACTCATTGCAATTTGGTATTGTGCATAATCAGCACTAGCTCCATATGAATCTACTATTTTTTTATAAGCTAGTATAGACTTACTATATTCTTTGGTAGCAAAAAAACTATCTCCCATACGAATTGTAGCATCGTCATTTAAGACTTCATCACTATTTTTTGATTTGATGAAATCTTCAAATGCCAAGGCTGCAGCCTCATAGGCTTTTAATTTAAAATAATTATAACCAATATTATAATCAATGAATTGAAATTCTTCAATTTCTTTAGGTGCTGTTTGTTTAAAGTTCACAAACTCTTCTAATCCCACCTGGTAATTTCCTAACCTATAATTTGTTTCTGCACTCCAGTATAAAGCTATTGAACTAATATCAGCCTCTGTGGTTTTTTTTCCTTCTTGAAAATAAGGAAGCGCCTCCTTATATTTATTTAGGTTAAACAATTGAATGGCTCTATAGTATGAGACTTCATAACTTAAAATTTGATTTTGTTTACTTTTATTTTTTTTCAAATAATCAAGTGCTCCTTGGTAATCTTGTTGATACAAATATGAAGTTACAACTAAAGTATTAATTTCATCATAACTTGGAGATTTTGGGTAGGAAGTTAAGAAGTCTTGAAGTACCTCTGCAACACTCTTAAATGGATTTCCTTCTTCGTAACTAAGTTTTGCATAGTTTAATGTGGCATCCTCTTTTACTTTGAGGTCAAAATCCATTTCACTTGCACTTTTAAATGCGTTTAGTGCTTCAGACTTTTTTTCAAGATAGATATAACATTCTCCAAGATTATAATATGCTTTTTGAGAAACATTATTTTTCTGACCTATAATCTTATTAAAATTATTTACAGCATTTTTAAAGTCTTTTTGTTTAAAATAAGCATAGCCAAGTTGGTAATAATCAGTATTGTTCCATTTGCCTTTTTTACCCTTATAGACTCTCAAATAGGCAATTGCATCTTCATATTTTTCTAAATTAAAATAACTTTCTCCAATAATTTTTGAAATTTCAGAAACTTCTTTTGCCTTTGAATTTTTTAATAGTTTTAGACCAACATCAATACTTTTTTCAAACCTTCCAGATTTAAAACTAATGTCTAACAAATAATAGGTTACTTCACTCTTGTAGGCCTCGTCATTGGCAATTTCTTCTAATGTTTTTTCTGCAATTTCATAATCTTCTTGTTTGTAGGAAATGTATCCAAAGTAATACCTAGAATCATTCCCGTATTTAGGGTCGTTAATTAAGGGTATGAATTTATTTTTTGCTAAGTCTAAATTTCTAGTGACGATAAATGCATAACCCATTTTAAAATTTAATTCTTTTTTGTTGTCTAGAGATAAGGCTTCTGGATTTACTTTCGAATACCATTTTAAGGCATATGCTGCCTTTTTATTTGCAAAATAATAATTACCTACATTAAAAAATGCTTTATTTTTTTTTACACTATTGGGATACGTATCTGCAAATGTGAGCACTTTTTGATCAGCATTTTTTTGATGAAGTCTAATTGCACACATAGCCTCATAATAATCTGCATTTTCTTTAAGTCTGGTTTGGTTGGTGGCATTTTCAGAGACGTTACTAAAATATTCTTGAGCACCTTTGTAGGCTTTGCTATTAAAAAGTTTCAATGCATGATTGTAATTTACTTCAATATTAAAGTTTACTGCTGTTTGTTGTCCAAAAACTTCAATAGTGTTTATTGAAGAAAACAGTAATAAAATAAATAGATAAAAAAAGATGTTTTTCATTGATAGTACCTCTGTGTTATATCGATAACGTGTGATTTCTTTTTTTGTTGGTTTAAAGTATTAAAAAATGATAAAATTTATCCAAAAATAGTAATTGATTTTATGTAAAACATTATTTTGATTACCAATTATACTAAAAATTATGTAGGTTTGTGTAAAGAATACATTCATGGATAAATCAATTTTACATCTGGAGAATTCAGACATTTATCAAAGTGACAATTTAGTTTTATCCAATGTAAATTTGAAAATTAACAAAGGAGACTTTTTTTATTTAATAGGGAAGACTGGAAGTGGGAAGAGTAGTTTGATGAAAACCTTGTATGGTGATTTAAAACTAAAAGTAGGTTCAGGCTCAATTGTTGGGTTTAACCTCAAAGCACTAAAAGACAAAGAAATTCCATTTCTCAGAAGAAAAATAGGGATTGTATTTCAGGATTTCAAATTATTAAACGATAGAACAGTCTATGATAACCTTCTCTTTGTTCTAAAAGCAACAGGTTGGAAAGATAAAACCGCCATGAAATCTAAAATAGAAGAAGTTTTAGACCATGTAGGGATGAAAACAAAATATTATAAAAATCCTTATGAGTTGTCTGGTGGAGAACAGCAAAGAGTTGCCATTGCTAGAGCTTTACTTAATGATCCAGAGTTAATCTTAGCAGACGAACCCACAGGGAATTTAGATCCAAAAACATCAATTGAGGTTATGGATTTATTAAACAAAATTCATCAAAGTGGGAAAAGTATTTTAATGGCCACTCACGATTATGCATTAATTGTAAAGTTTAAACAAAAAACTATTAAATGTGAAGGTGGAAAATTATTTGAGGTATTAGCTCAGGCTAGCTCTTAAAAATAAGCTCAGAAATCTTTCTTGCGTTAGTATCCGGATCAAAATTTTTTAATAATTTCTTTCGCTTTTCTTCATTTAAGGCTTCAAAACTGCACTTAAATAATTTAGCCGTTTTTGTTAAAAATTCAGCCTTTGAATTTGCTGTTTCACAAAGTGCTTCCAATCCTGTTTCACGAATCATCGCATCATTTGCAATAATAAATTTCCCTTGGCGAAGCGTATTTAAAAGTTTTAATTTTATCCCTGTATTTTGAAAGGTAGGAAGAGCGTTTATATGTGCATTTTCAAATAAACGAAAGAGATCAACTTGCTCCTTTATTGTATCAAAACTTATATTGTTATATTTTGATATTTCAGTTAAAACTTTGGCATTTTTATAACTACTTGCTATGACTAACTTATACTTTGAATTTTTGTATACATCAATTAAAAATAATGCAGCTTTAACATTTTCAGATACTAGCAGATGTCCATGATATAAAATAAAATTCCCCTCAGGGTTTAAAACAGTGTGTTTTGTGGCATCATAAAATGCAGGAATATAATAACATTTGTTTCCATATTGCTCAGTAAAATAATGCTGTTCAATTGGCGATATTGAAAAAACTCCATCTACTTTTTCTAAGATTCTTTCATAACGTTTTAGCTTTTTTGATTCTTTTCTAAAAAAAAATCGTTTAAAAAGATTAGATTCACTTTGCTCTAAACCTTTGTAAAAGCGATGTTCAACATTATGGGCTCTCAAGAATATTTTACGTTCTTTAAGACTATCTTTTAGAATGGGCAGGGTAGTGTGAAGCCCCTCAAATAAAATGGGATATGAATTTTTATTAAGATTAGAAATTAACAAATCATTTCCTCTACTTTTAACAATAAATGGAGATTTGGAAAAAAAACTTTTAATAAATGAATTTCGTGGGTAATAAAAAACCTCTTTACAATAGTTAAGAAGTTCTTTTTGTTCACCTCTACCATATTCATATACATGAAGATATATTTCGATGCCTAGCTTATGTAATGCTTTTAATTTATAAAATACATCAATAACACCCCCATAATTTGTTGGGAAAGGAACATCAAAAGAAACAATATGGAGTTTATTAATCAAGTGTATTAAAAATTGAAATTAGTTTTTTCTTTTCATGAGCCCAATTTAGTTTTTCTTTAGCCAATGTCAGCTCTTTTGTGTAACTCTTTTTTGTCATACTCATAATTGTTTTAGCTAGAACTTCGGGTGTTCTTTCATGGAGTATTTCACCAACGGAATACTTTTCGATAAGTGCTCTCATTTCCGGTAAGTCAGCAATTAATATAGGGATTTTTGCATGTAGGTAGTCAAATATTTTATTGGGTAAAGCAAATCTGTAATTTAACCCTAAATCTTCTTCTAAGCTAATGCCAATTGTTCCATTTAAAGTTAGTTTTTTTAGTTTGTCTGGAGTTATCTTACCAAGAAATTTTACCTTATTATTTAAATTAAGACGCATTACTTTTTCTATTAATTCCTTTAAAATATCACCATCTCCAATCACGATAAATAAATATTCATCAAGTAAAGGCATAGTTTCAATCATGAGTTCTATACCTCTTCCAATATTTACTGCCCCTTGGTATATAATTACGTTCTTTCCTTCGGTGTTTATTTCAAATTTTTGAGGATTAATTTTCTCAAGTTTTGGAATATTTCTTACGACAGTTGCCGAAACTCCATATAAATTCAGATAATGATTTTTTATAGAATCACTCACTGTAATGACATTTTTAAGCGTTGGAATTATTGTTTTTTCTAAATACAACCAAAAGTTTTTTACTCGAGGTTTAGTTACTAATTCTGGAATTTCTGAGAACAATTCATGGCTGTCAAAAACTAGTATTTTTTGTTGAATTCTACCAATCAAATAATTAGGTAAAAGTGTGTCTAAATCATTAGAATACAGCAAGTTTTTTTTAGTAAAAAGTAGAAATATAAATAAACGAATATTGAACTCAGCATAAAATAAGAACCCTTTGTTAAAAAGTAATCTAAACCTAACTGTTCCATAATCTCTTTGAATAGGAAGGCTTTTTTTAAGTCTTCTACCCACTAAAAGAACATCATACCCAATCTCTAATAAAACTTCACAAGTTTTTGCAACGCGTTGATCAGTGGTTAAATCGTTAGTTACAGAAATTACTATTCTTTTCACCTCGTTTTATTTAGTATGGCAAGATATAAAAAACTAGATTGCTTCATATAATTCATATTTTTTACAACAAAAAAGTCAAAAAGCAATTTTCTTTCAAAGTAATTAATTAAAATATTCCAAAAAGTATTTTTTTGTAAAAAATGTAGAATTTATTTTTTTTGCTAATTTCATATAAGCAGTAAGATGCTTAACGTCATTATCCCATTTAAATTTACATATGTTATGGTATAACATTGCCACTTTTTCGTAGGATTTAAATCGTTCAATCGTTAAATTTTTATCAATTGCAGCAATTTTCTCATATTCTTTATTTTTAGTATAATAGATTAGTTTCATAAATGAAAAATT
>CBFHOD010000028.1:14373-18755 GCA_965657365.1 Flavobacteriaceae bacterium | reverse complement strand
GTTGTAATGCTCGTATTTATAGAAGAATGTGTAATCTGTTTCAGGATTAATTTTCTCAATAATCCATTTCATCACTTCAAAGTTTCTAGTTAGTATACTTGTAAAATTGATTTCAAATAAATATTCTATGGGAATAAAATCATTTAAAAGGTTTTTTTGGTAATAATTTTTTAGTTTATAACTGATGTCAGAATCTCCTATCAACAAATATTGAGCGAATATTCTACTTTTTAATATGGGGTGAAATTCATCTTCATCTTTTAGAGTGTAAAACAAATTCTTGCTTTTTTTATTAAAAAATAAATTTAAATTTAAAACTCCTTCACAGAATACCAACACATTTTTTCTTGATGAATTATGGTAAATTCTTTCAATTATTTTAGAATAGTAAGTATTTAAATTTCCATAGTCTACATAAATTGTAATTACTAAATCTTGAAAATTCTCATTTAAAATAAGTTGGTTAAACGCTTTATTTTCAATATCTAAACGATGAATTAAATAGCCTATTGACATTCCAATAAGTACTACATCATCATAATTAAAATTATTAGCATTCATTTTTTTGAGTTCAAAAATGCTGTTTACTAGTTTGAAATTTTCAGTAAGTAATAATTCTCTTATTATTTGAATTAATTTTAAGTTAAAGCTTTTAGTTTGACCGAGGTTATTTTTAATATACTCTAATAATAATTTATCTTTATCATGAATAATCTTTGAGATTTCAAATTCTTGCTTCCATTTATTTCTTAATCTGAAATTTAAGAGAAAATCAGAGTAATTGTCATAACCATTAAATTTTGAGAGGGTATCTAAAGTGAAGTTACTAGCTTGAACATTTTTAACAATTCCAAAAAACCTCCTTAATGTGTTATAACTAAGATCTATGTCATTTTCTTTGGCTATAATTTGACTGAGCCTTTTACTATCCTTTAAGGTTTTTATCTTAAACCCTATTTTCAATTCAGTAATATTTCTTAGTTTTTCTTCCATCTTGTACTAAACTTGTACTAATATACAAAAAACATATCTATAGTTTTGTATTTATATTTCACCCCCTGAAATAAGTTTAGTAATCTTATTTATCAAAAAATAAATATTTATAATAAAAGAGTGTAAAATGAATTTTTTACACTCTTTTTTCATTATATCTTATTCATAGTTTCAATTTTATTTCGTTTATTTTGAAGTAGATTTAATAATTTTATATTCAATTTTTACAAATGATATTTCTAATATTATCTAATTTTCTTTATGCTTACAACAATTTACTATGGAAGCGTATTCTTTCAAAGTTTGATTTATGGCTAATCATTGGCCTTAGGTGTTTATTAACTAGCTTTATTGGTCTTACACTTATCCTTTTATTTTATTCAAATATATTTTCAGCCATTACGTATTCTGTTAGCCTAAGTATTTTTATTGCATCTATTTTAGGGGCATTTGGTTTAATTAGCATGATTCTAGCATTAAAAGAGGGAAGCTTAACCCAACTCGGTATTTTTAACTTATTAATCGTGTTTTTTATTTCTTCCTACTTATTATTATTTGAAAATATATTTCTTAAAAACTATACTATAGCTTCCATTTTCATCATATTTGGTTTTGTAGGTTATGTTTTTCAAATTAAAAAGGTAGAGACAGCAAAGAACACACATACATTTCGTCATTATATGTTGTTTACGATGATGGCTTTTTTCTTTTCAGCTTCTATTTTGTTACATTGGTACAATTTAAATCAAGAAATACCTGCTATTTTGTCCGTTACCGTTCAGGAAATAGTCGTATTTTTTGTGGTACTAATTTTCTTTAAGTTTCAAACTTCTTTAACAACAAATCAGATTTACCCTCAAACTAGAAAAATATTTATTCCTGTACTATTCATGGCCATAATAATTTTTTCAGCTATTTGGACTGGTTTTTTAGGATTAAAACATACAAACCCATTAATCTCCTCATTAATTAGTTTAATAACACCAGTATTAACTATAGTATTTGGTGTACTCTTATATAAAGATCAATGGAATTATATTACTTTAATATCATTATTCTTCATTACATTAGGAGTTTATCTCATTAACTTAGAATTTCTTTAAATCCATGTGTTTTTTATAGATTTTGCAACATTTTTTTGTCAGACTTTTACTTATTTTTTGAAAATAATTTAACGATAAAATAGAGTAGACTTAAGACCAACAATACTCCAGCAAAGAGTATTATTTTTTCTTGAGATAATTTTGATAAAAGCCATACAATCGAAATGGAAGATGCTATAGGTATACTATAGCCACCAGGCACTTTAAAACCATCAGATGTATTTTTTAATTTTGATGCTTTTAATTTTATTGTAGCCAAAGATATTCCAAGATAAATAAGTAGAGTTGATGCACTAGAGATGATGGCTAGTTCTTTAAAGCCCCCAACAATTGAAAAGACAAATCCTAAACATGCATATAATAAAATAGCTACATAGGGGGTACTGAATTTTTTATGAACTTTTCCAAGTTTTTTCAAAGGAATTACATTGTCTTTGGCTGCGGCGAAAATAACTCTTGGCATGCTCAATATTTTACCACTTAAACTTCCAATCATTGATACAGCAGCCCCAAGAGATATGAGTGTAAAACCAACGGGTCCAAATAGGATATTTGCAACTTCTGCCAAAGGGTTTTTTTCATAATTAGCAAGCGTATTTCCCAATACACCTTGAGAAATAAGCTGAATTAAAATATAAATAATAAGAATTGCAACAATGCTCAATAAAATAGCTTTCGGAATTGTTTTTTTTGGATTCTTCACCTCACCACTAAGAGACAAGCCTTTTTCTGCCCCTACAAAAGCAAAAAATAAAATTAAAGACATTTCACCAATTTTAGTAGGGCCAGGGATATTTTCCCAATAGAGGTTTGATACATCAACTTCTGTAGCTCCAAAAACAACAATCAATAGTAAGGGAGCTAGTTTAAGTAGTGTAATTATTTTTACAAAACCCACTCCTTTTTTTAGCCCGATAATATTAATGTAACCAAAACCAAAAAAGAGAAGAGTAAAAAAAAAGAATTGAATCCAAAAATTTTTAAATATTGGTAAAAACGTACCTAAAATATCAACTGCAGCGTTTGCAACAGCGGCATCTCCTGTAAAGGCAGCTAAGACAATAAGTATGGATGTAAGAAACCCCGAAAATTTACCAAATGAAGATTCAATATAATTATAACTACCCCCATTTCCAGTAAAAAGACTGCCTAATTCTGCGAAACACCCCATCACTAACAACATCACAAAACCACAAATGAAATAAGCAATAATACTAGATGCTCCTAGGCTTGCGGCAATAATAGCAGGTAAAACAAAAATACCACCACCAATAATAATATTAACAATGTTAGCACTAAGCCCTAAAACCCCAACCTCTCTTTTTAATTTCATGTTTAACTTGTTTTCATAAATTCGCATTGAATTACATCACAAAGTACACTATATAATATTAATACTATAAAGTTTTGCAAGTTTTTACTAGCCCAGTAAATTTATTTTAATTCTAGTTATATTTGTAACTTTTAAATTAATTTTTGAATGAAATATTTCTCAGCTTTTTTCATTTTTTTTATTGTTAGTATTCACGCTCAAACTATCAAAATAAATGAGGTGGTTTCCTCTAATTCTGAATATACAGATGAAGATGGAGACACTCCAGATTGGTTAGAATTACACAATTCAGGTTCACAAAATGTTTCCATGGTTGGATGGTTTCTATCTGATGACCCAGATGAATTTGATAAGTGGGTTTTTCCAAACATTACATTAGCACCCGATGAATATTTACTTTTATGGGCTTCTTCAAAAGATAGATCATCCTTAACTTATCCCAGAACACTTATTAACCAAGGAGATTTTTTTAAGTATTTAGTTCCAAATTCTGAACCTAATTCTAATTGGAAATCTCTCAGTTTCGATGATTCGTCCTGGGCAGAATCTGACTCTGGGTTTGGTTATGGTGACGGAGATGACCAAACAAACCTTCCCAATTCAACTAGATCTGTTTACCTTAGAAAGGTTTTTGAAATAGCCGATATTAGTGAGGTGTCTTCATTAATTTTAGATGTAGATTATGATGATGGGTTTGTTGCCTATATTAATGGAGAAGAAGTTGCTCGTGCTAATATTAACGGTGTGCCGCCAGCATATAATTCTGGTACTATTCAAGATCACGAGGCTCAGTTATATTCAGGAGGAGTGCCGGAAAGATTTTTGATCACAGATTTTAGCTCAATTTTAAATACTGGTGAAAATATTTTAACGATTCAGGCTCATAATGTTTCTTCAAATTCATCAGACCTTACCATAATTCCTTTTTTGTCAGCAGTTTTTACCACACCTAA
>CBFHOD010000028.1:0-14274 GCA_965657365.1 Flavobacteriaceae bacterium | reverse complement strand
TGAGTTAGACTTTCAAGAACATAACCCAGTTGCAACTTATATAAATGGAGAGTATTGGGGAATGTATAATTTGAGAGAAAAAGTTAATGAACACATGTTGGCATCTAAACATAACATAGATGCAGATGATATTACATTACTTACAAATAATGCAGAAGAAATAGAAGGGAGTAACGAAGAATACACTCAATTAATTGAGTATATAAGCACCTCAGATTTAACTGTAGACTCAAATTTTGAATATGTGAGTGAGCAGATAGATATAAAAGAATATGCGCTATATCAAGCTTCCAATATATTTTTTAATAATACAGATTGGCCTGGTAATAATATCAAATTCTGGAAACACCCAACTGGAAAATGGCGTTGGATTATGTTTGACACTGATTTTGGTTTTGGTCCTTCTTGGAACATCAATAATTATTATGAAAATACACTCAGTTTTGCCTTGGATCCAAATGGTCCAGGATGGCCTAATCCTTCATGGTCTACCTTGTTATTTAGGAGACTAACCACAAACATAGGATTCAGGAATACATTTATTAATAGATACGCAGATGAACTCAATACACGTTTTTTATCCGATAATGTAAAAACTCACATAGATCAAATTTATGGGACTATTGAGCCAGAAGTAATTTCGCATTATGAACGCTGGAGAAATGATCTATCACTTACTAATATTGGGGTCAATATCAACAATATAAGTGGATGGGTTGGCTACTATATTGATCAAATGAAAATATTTGCAGACAATAGACCTTCTATTGTTAAAAATCATATCCTATCTCAATTTAATCTACCAGATTTTCATCCCCTAACCATTACAAACAACAACATTTCACTAGGATTTGTAGAAGTAAATGAAAATTTAACCATTCAAGAATCTTCTTGGACGGGAGATTATTTTGAAACAGTTCCGGTTCAATTAACAGCCATTGCTGCCAATGGATTTGAGTTTTCACATTGGAGTGGAGACCTTTACGCTACAGAAGAAACCATTAGTATTAGTATTGACGGCTCATTTGAAGTAATTCCAAATTTCACAGCATCGGACATTACAAATGCTATTGTTATTAATGAAATTAACTATAAATCTAGTGATGATTTTGATGCTGGTGATTGGGTAGAATTATATAATCCAAACACTACCTCAATAGATATATCGGGTTGGCAACTAAAAGATGATGACGATTCACATGTATATACGATACCCACAGGAACTCAAATAGAAGGTGATGGATATATAGTTTTAGTTAGAAATGCTTCAGATTTTTCAGGAGTTTTTCCAAACATTACAAATTATATTGGAGAAATAGATTATGGATTTGGGAATTCAGATGCTGTGAGATTGTTTAATGCCTCCGGTATTCTTCAAGATGAGGTTACTTATCAATCAGATTCACCATGGTCAGATTGTGCGAAAGAAACTGGATATACTTTAGAATTAATAACACCAGATTTAGACAATTCATTACCACAAAGTTGGAGTTGTATTAACTTTCATGGAAGTCCAAATGCAGTGAATAGTCCTTCATTGTCATTAGAGGATGACCTATTAACATCCATAAAAATTTATCCTAATCCTACTCAAAATACGTTATACATTTCAGGGATTTCAAATCAATTTAAAGTACAAGTATTTAACATAACAGGGCAATATATTTTAGAAGAACAAAATGTAAGTTCGTTAGATGTAAGTCATTTAAAACAAGGCATGTATTTTATTAAAATAACTGAAGGTGAGAAAAGTCGTTATCTTAAATTTTTCAAGTATTAATAGTATATGAAATTAGCGCTTAAAAATTTTTTCACTCGTGGGTTTGGATATCTTCCATACCTCTTCCTTTTTTACTTCATGTATCAAGTAGAAATTTTTAAGGAAATGTTGCATATCAATGGTATTCTTCAACTCCTTTTATTTTTAGTTGTTGTTTGTTTACCAGCATTCCTTACAAAAAGAATGTCTTATGTAGATATCGCATGGCCCTGGGGTTTAGTTCTTATTGGAGTTATAGCACTTCTGCTTGGACAGGGTTACAAACCAAGAATCTATATGGTAGCAGGGATGTATTTATTTTCTGGCCTAAGAATGGGTATAGGTGCACTTATTTTATTTTCAAAAGGACATTTAAACTCAGAGCTCTCCAGATATTCGTATCAACGCAGAAGATGGGATAAAGCGGGATATAAAAATTTAAACCTATCACTACAGTATGAAATTATGATTCAATGTTTTGCCAATATTACATTTTTGGCAATTCCTGCCATTTTAATGGCTACTAATTCTACGAATAGCATATCAACTTTAGAGCTAATTGGATTAGGATTATGGGCAACTTGGTTTGTTTTAGAACACATATCAGACCTACAAAAACAACAATTTTTAAAAAAAGCATTCTTAGAAAAGAAAAAGAAACAAGTTTGTAATGTTGGATTTTGGCAATACACTCGTCATCCTAATTATTTTTCTGAATGGATGGTATGGAATGCGATGATTATTGCTTCCCTCTCTTCATTTAGTTCTTTGTATTCAGAAGATCAAGCACTCAATTGGATTATTATTTGTCTAGGATTATTCTATATATCCTACATTATGTACACAACATTGGTCTATTATACCGGAGCTGTGCCCTCAGAATTTTATACCTTACAAAAGAGGCCGAATTATAAAGCATATCAAGAGCAAACCAATATGTTTTTTCCAGGACCTAAAAAACTAAATTAACCCATTCAACATAAGCAGTCAAAATCTACTTATGTTATGATATCATAACCTTATGAAAAAAATAGTATGTACCCTCCTTTTTTTAAGTGCTAGTTTTACTAGTTACTCTCAAATTAACCCAGATCATATAGAAATTATAAGAGATAATTATGGTGTGCCCCATATTTATGCGCCTACAGATGCAGAGGTAGCCTATGGCTTTGCCTGGGCGCAAGCAGAAGACCATTTTAAGCTTATTCAAGAAGCCTATTTGGCAGGTAACGGATTGCTTGGAAAACTCATCGGGTTAAAAGGTGCTGGTGCCGATTTTTTAACACAATTAATTCAATCTGAAGAAACAGTTGATAAATATTACAACACCCTCGATAAAAAATTTATAGCCCTAGCAGAGGCCTTTGCAGCCGGTTTGAATGCATATTCCAAAAAACATCCCGAAGAAATTCTTGAGAAAAAACTTTTTCCTCTTACCGTTAAAAAATTACTTCGCTACACACAATTGCAACTGTTTATTTCTAACGAAGCAGATAAACTGGTTAGTGGCATTGTAAATAACAGCTTATCTTGGCCTTACAAGATTGAAGAAGACTCCAAAGGATCAAATTTTATTGCCGTTAGTAGAGATAGAACCGGTTCAGATGAAACATTCTTAGCCATTAACACACATCAACCATTAGAGGGCCCCACTTCATGGTATGAGGCACATTTGGTAAGTGAAGAAGGTACAAATATTATTGGCGCTGCATTTCCTGGTACACCTTGTATACTTACAGGGGCAAACGAATATTTAGGATGGACCCATACCGTAAACTATCCAGACAAAGCAGATGTATATGCACTTCAGATGCATCCAAAGAAAAAAGATGTTTATTTAGTAGACGGTAAACCCTATACATTAGAAAAATTTAAAGCAAAACTTACCCTGAAATTTCTTGGAATAAATATACCAATTAAGAAAAAGTTTTATAAAAGTATTTACGGTCCAACATTAAAAAATAAAACCGGAGTCTATGCTGTAAGAACCCCAAGTACCACAAATATCACAGCCATAGAGCAGTGGTGGAAAATGAATAAGGCTACTAATTTTTCAGAATTTTATGAAGCCTTAGAAATGAAAGCATTGCCAGGCTATAATATAGGGTATGCAGACAGAAACGATACTATTTTTTACATTTCAAATGGTAAAATTCCCATACGAGCAAAAGGCTATGACTGGACAGATGTTGTTCCAGGAAATACTCGAGAAACCCTATGGGATACGTATTATGACATCAAAGATCTACCACAGGTGGTTAAGCCTAAATCTGGTTTTGTCTATAATGCCAACCATAGTCCGTTTAAATCCTCTAATGAGGCAGACAATCCAATTGCTAAAAATTTTGCCAAAGAAATGAATTTTGAAACCTATGACAATAACCGATCTACTAGACTTTTGCAATTGTTAGAGGAAGAAGAACGAATAGATTATAAACGTTTTAAACGCATTAAATACGATCATCAATTGCCAACACCACTGCAATACAACTACATGGATTTAAATCCATTGTTTGATATGAAGGCAACCGATTATCCGGAAGTAAGCACCTTATTAACAGACATTCATAATTGGGATAGAATTACCAATCCAACATCTTATGGAGCTGGCGCATACGCTTCTTTATATTATCAGCTCACTCCTTTTTATTATCAACTTGGAAAAGATCGGACTTTTACAAAAGAGGCTTTATATGAAGCTTTAAAAATCACTAAAGAACATTTAAAAACCTATTTTAATGCAGAGCGAATTCAACTCGGTGAATTTCAAAAATTAGTAAGAGGAAATAAAGAGCTTCCTATTTATGGACTTCCAGATGTGGTAACTGCTATGAGAGGGCAACCCTATAAAGACGGTAAAATTAAAATTACTCATGGAGAATCTTACATTGGTTTAGTTAGGTTTACACCCACCAAAACCTATTTTGAATCTGTAATTTCTTTTGGGAATAGCCGAAGGCCTGAAAGTCCACATTATACAGATCAGATGGAATTGTATTCAAATTTTGAAACAAAAACAATGTCATTCGATCGATCAGATGTTATGAAAACAGCAAAAAAAGTATACGCTCCTAAATAAGAGTTCTGTGAAAATAGTTTAGTTGAAAATTGTGTAATCTACCTTTTTTGTTTTTTGATTACTCATTTTAGCAGTAAGAACTTTTATCAATTGTTGTTGGTAAGGATAATTTTTATTGAGGCAATCTTTTTGAGTATTATCAAAAATTTTAATGGAGGCAAAATAGTCTGATTCAGTTTCAGCACCATCTGCTACTACTGTAAACAAATTGTTATTTTCATCCAGTAGCTTTACATTTTCCCATATAAAACTATTCATGTTTTTTTGATGTATGCTTTCGAATTTTTTGTTCCATTTGCCAAAGTTAAGATACATAAGTTTCATTCCATCCTTGGCAGATTTTATCTTGTAAAAACGAAGCTCATTAACGTAAATGGTATCTTTTTCAACTAAGATTGGTGTAGTTACAATTTTGAAATGAGAAATTGTCTTGTTTTCTGAAACCTTGATAGTTGAAGAACAACTAAAAATAATAAGTAAAAAAAATAAATAAATGGATATTCTCATGGATACCAATTTTTTGCATTAAACTTAAGAAAGAATATTTTTTTAAAATTTTTACGAAGATATTGAAATCTCAAAAGATTGGAAAAGTAAATTTTAAGGTTTAACATACTTTTAATGCATTACACACCATAAAAAATTATTTATTTATCTTTAAAAATTATGAAAAAATATATTTTATCCCTAGATCAGGGAACAACAAGTTCACGAGCCATAGTTTTTGATAAACAAGGAAGTATTATCTCCTTAGCTCAGAAAGAATTTACACAATATTTTCCTCAGCCTGGATGGGTAGAGCATGACCCCAACGAAATTTGGTCAACTCAAGTTGGTGTTGCAGCTGAGGCCATCACCAAAGAAGGGTTAACTTCACAGAATATCGCTGGAATTGGTATTACCAATCAGCGTGAAACCCTAGTGGTTTGGGATAGAAAAACTGGCAAGCCGGTATACAATGCTATTGTTTGGCAAGACAAAAGAACCTCAGATTTTTGTGATGAGCTCAAAGCCATGGGGAAAAGTGAGATGATTAGAGAAAAAACGGGTTTAGTTATCGATGCTTATTTTTCAGCAACAAAAGTAACTTGGATTTTAGATCATGTAGAAGGTGTCAGAGAGCGAGCTGAGGCTGGAGAATTGGTTTTAGGAACAATAGATACCTGGTTAATTTGGAATTTTACAAAAGGAGCTCAGCATGTAACCGATGTTACTAATGCCTCCAGAACCATGCTATTTAATATTCACACCATGGATTGGGATGAAGAATTATTAGCATTATTTAGGATTCCAAAAAGCATGCTACCTCAAGTAAAACAATCAAGTGAGGTGTACGCCTCTACAAAGCCGTCATTTTTTGGAGAAAAAATACCCATCTCTGGAATTGCAGGAGATCAACAAGCCGCACTTTTTGGTCAGATGTGTACCAAAAAAGGAATGGTAAAAAACACCTACGGAACAGGATGTTTTATGCTTATGAATATTGGTGAAAAACCAATTATCTCTAAAAATAACTTATTAACTACAGTTGCTTGGAAAATTAATGGCAAAACTCACTATGCCTTAGAAGGAAGTATTTTTATTGCTGGAGCCGTTGTTCAGTGGTTGCGCGATGGGTTAAAAATAATTAGAACTTCTCAAGAAGTAGAGGCCTTAGCCAGTTCTGTTTCAAGCTCTGAAGGTGTTTATTTTGTGCCTGCCTTTGCAGGTTTGGGGGCTCCGCATTGGAATCAGCAAGCTCAAGGAACCCTATTTGGCTTAACCAGAGGAAGTACAGATGCTCATATTGCTAGAGCAGCTATAGAATCTATTGCCTTTCAAACTATGGATGTATTAAAAGCGATGGAGGCAGATGCCGGAATCGCTGTAAAAGAACTGCGAGTAGACGGAGGTGCTACCATCAACAACATGCTCATGCAATTTCAATCCGATGTGTTAAACACCACAACTGTTCGTCCTAAAGTTGTAGAAACCACAGCCATGGGAGCCGCCTTTTTAGCAGGTTTGGCCGTTGGCTATTGGGAAAGCCCAGAAGAAATTCAAGACATTTGGCAAATAGACACCACGTTTAGCCCAAGCCACTCGAGAGCAACAATAGAGCAACAAATTAAAGGCTGGTACAAAGCCATTGAAGCACTAGAGTACTGGACAAAAATTAATAAATAAAAATAAAAAACCATGACACCATTTATTGCAGAAATTATTGGAACCGCTTTACTCATTATTTTAGGGGGTGGTGTAGTAGCCAATGTAGAATTGAACAAAACTATAGGAAACAATAGTGGATGGATTGTAGTAACCACAGGATGGGCATTGGCTGTCTATGTAGGTGTTGTTGTTACAGCACCCTTTAGTGGTGCACATCTAAATCCAGCAGTAACTATTGGTTTAGCCCTTGCTGGAGAATTTGAATGGGCATTAGCACCCTCTTATATACTGGCCCAAATGCTTGGAGCTATGCTAGGCGCCACTATAGTTTGGTTGGTGTATAAAAATCATTTTGATGCAACGCCAGACGGAGACACCAAGAAAGCCGTTTTTTGTACAGCTCCCGCAATACGAAATCCATTTTTTAATATCGTAGGAGAAATTGTGGGTACTTTTGTATTGGTGTTTACCATTTTAAACTTCACAGATGCAGCTTTAGCAGATTCAAATGAAATTGTTGGTTTAGGATCATTAGGTGCGCTTCCTGTTGCTTTTTTAGTTTGGGCTATTGGTTTATCTCTGGGAGGTACAACAGGCTATGCAATAAATCCGGCAAGAGATTTAGGCCCAAGGTTAATGCATGCTGTTTTACCCATTAAAGACAAAGCGTCTAATGACTGGGGGTATTCATGGATACCAGTACTGGGGCCAATTATTGGAGCAGCATTAGCTGCTTTACTCGCCATAATTTTGGCTTAAAAACAATAGTTTTTATCTCAGAATTCTACCTACTTTTGTTTTCTTAAAAAACCACAAAAATTATGCAACACATTGCCTCATCCTTTACATTACCCAACGGTTCAATTTTAAAAAACAGAATTGCCAAATCTGCAATGAGTGAGAATTTTGGAACCAAGCATCATGCTCCAAGTAAAGGCCTAATCCATGCCTATAAAGTATGGGCAAAAGGAAATCCAGGACTACTAATTACGGGGAATGTTATGGTAGATACCAAAGCACTAGGAGAAGCAAGAAATGTAGTCGTAGAAGATTATAAGCATTTCGAAGAATTAAAGGCATGGGCAAAAGCTGTTGAAGGCACAGGAGTTCATATTTGGCCACAGATAAATCATCCGGGGCGTCAAGCCTTTGCAGCAATTAATAGAGTAGTAGTTGCACCCTCTGCCATTCCACTAAAAATGGGGGGCGCCTCAAAAATGTTTACCCTACCCAAGGCGTTAACTGAAGAAGAAATTTGGGATATTATTAAACGTTTTGGTACTACAGCAAGAATATGTAAAGAAGCAGGGTTTACAGGCTGTCAAATTCATGGAGCTCACGGGTATTTGGTCAGTCAGTTTTTATCTCCTAACAGTAATGTAAGAACAGATCAATGGGGTGGTATATTAGAAAATAGAGCACGCTTTGTGCTTGAGATTTACAGAGAAATACGTCGTCAGGTGGGTGCAGATTACCCTGTAGGTATTAAAATTAATTCTGCAGATTTTCAACGAGGAGGTTTTACAGAAGAAGAATCTATGAAAGTTATTCAATTGTTAGGAAATGAAGGAATGGATTTGATAGAGATCTCTGGAGGCACCTATGAAAGACCTGCCATGATTAAAGGAAATCGAAAAAAAAGTACCGAAGAACGCGAAGTCTATTTTTTGGAGTACATAGAAAAAGCAAGAAAGTTAACCAAAACCCCTCTATTACTTACAGGAGGTTTTAGATCTGTATCCGTTATGGAGGGTGCTTTAGCTAGCGGAAAGTTAGATGTTGTTGGTTTGGCAAGACCCTTTTGTTTGTATCCAGCACTAGCCAATCAAATTTTTGACGGTTCAGTTGAAAAATTTGAAGCTCCCATACCTAGAATTGGCATAAAATTTTTAGACAAACTTGGCGGTGTAGAATTACCATGGTATGAACTTCAAATCCAACGTATAGGTAAGGGCAAGCAACCCAAGAAAAGCCTTCCAGGAATATTAGCTTTTTGGTTCAGTTTAAAAAGCTTGTTTTTTAAATCCTTTTGGAAGAACTAAGCTAAACAAAATAAATTATTTAGAATATTTCTAAATAATTTTTTTTTCTGAAGATTCGTATGTAGTTTTGCACTCATGCAAAGCAAAAAAGTAAATTCAGAAACTTACCGATTAAAAAAAGTACTTGTTTTAGCACTTTTATTTATGATGATTGGTTCACTTTTAGAATTGTACTTGTTAGAACATTACGAAGATACTTGGCAATTAATACCAGTGATATGTATAGGTGTTGCACTCATAAACTTTTGTGTCCTTTTGTATAGAAGATCTCAAGCAGCTATTCATCTATTTAAAATTGTGTTGGTGCTCACCACTTTTAGCGGAGTTTACGGAGTGTTTTTACACCTACAATCTAATTTTGAGTTTGAGCAAGACATGAAGCCAACGGCTAGTTTTTGGCAACTTATTTCAGAAAGTATTTCCGGTGCCTTACCAACCTTAGCACCCATGAGTTTGGTGGTTTTAGCATGTATTGGGTACTCCTATTTAATTTTAATACAACAACAACATGAAAAAATTTAGTACACTAGTTGCTATTATGCTAACTTTAAGTTTATTTCTAGTATCCTGCAATAAAACTGCAGAGCAGAAATCAAACACCACCAACACTGAAGAAATTAAAGTACAAAAAAAACCATCACCTGTTGTGGTTTTAAATGCCAATCTAGCAACAGAATCAGATTTAGTTGCTTTGGGTTTCTCAGCAGAGGTAGTGAATAAGCTTTTGGCTGCGAGACCTTTTCTTAGCCTATCAGATTTTACTGCAATTCTTGAAGGAGAAAACACAGAAGAACTTTTTAAAAAGATTTTTGTTCCCCTGAATCTAAATACTACAGAAGAGAAAGCTTTTAAAATAATTCCAGGAGTAGGTGATAAAATGGCGCACGAATTTGAAGAGTACAGACCTTATACTAGTATTTTACAATTTAAACGTGAAATAGGAAAATATGTAGACCAAAAAGAAGTAGCTCGTTATTTAGACTATGTTTTTGTACCTGTAGAATTAAATACATCATCAGAAGATGATATTAAAGCCTTGCCTGGCATTGGTAAAAAAATGACTCATGAGTTTTTAGAATATAGACCGTATAAAAATTTAGCTCAGTTTAGAAAAGAAATTGGTAAGTATGTAGATGAGAAAGAACTTAATAGATTAGAACGGTTTGTATATTTAGAAGAAGAATAACTAAAAGAATTAGTTCGTAAAAAGGCTTCATATAACCATGAAGCCTTTTTTAATGAAATCATTTAAATAGTTAGAATTTGTACTTAAAATTTATTCATTTTCTTGTTTTTAAATCACATTTCATAAAAACAAAGTTTTTTTTAAAAAAAAAAAATTATATTTGCAAGAATAATTATAGTAATCCCCTTATTCTATGATGCTACTTTTCTATAACAAATCCCCATTAAATGGGATTTTAGCCCCTAAAACCAAGTATATTTCATTATATAATTACATTAATATCATCTTGAATAGGTATTGTTATTTAAAGAATATAATTTCAAGAAGGAGTAATAATTTTCAAAAATATTATCTATCAACCCATCCGCTTTAAGTAACAGGTAAGTTACAAAGCAGGATGTTTATATATACGTTCAAAAAAAATTTAAAAAAAAAATTTAAATACTAGCCCCTAAAAATGAGTCTCTTATCAACTAGTCACACGTATTCGTTTAAACGAACAAAAAGCACTTTATACACAATCATTTTAAGTCTTTGTTTTGTATTTGCTAATTCTGCATTTGCAAGCTCAAATTCACCCTCAAGTATTTCCCAAAATAATGAGGTTTATCTAGTAACTACAGATTGGATAGAACACAGTGCCGAATTAATTTTTAATCCTAGAACTAACAAATTCTATACAGTTAAAACGGAATCTTCCAACAGTTCACTAGTGTTTAGTCAACCATACCCAAATCCAGACTCAGACGGAGACGGTATTGATGACGCTATAGATTTAGATGACGATAATGATGGTATTTTAGACGATAATGAAAAAGCTTGTACATCCGTTCCAAATTCTAGCAATAGCTTTAATGGTTCGGGCACCTATACGTTAACAGGAGATAATGGTGGTTTAACCATAGACATATTACAACTAGACAATAGTTTTAATATGAATATTAATGGTACATTACTTGTACCCACCCAAGTTCAATTTGATCTAGGACATTATAACGACTCTGGTGGGCAATCATTGGTAAGATTTGTTTCTGATGGAGAGACCATGAATTCAGTTCATGGTATTTCTAGTGCTTCACCAAATGATGTTTCTGTGAAGTTAGTTATTGATCCTAACGGAGAAGTTTCTCTATACGGAAGTAAAACTCCAGGTGGTGCTTTAGAATTAATGTACATACAAACTGGAGATCCACAATTTAACACCATATCTCTTAATGAATCTGGTAATAATACAGTTCAAATAACACAACTTCCATATGGGCCTACCTATATTAATGGTGGCTACTATTTCTCAGAACTTGTTTGTTCAGACCAAGATACAAATAACAATTCTGTAGTAGATCGTTTAGATTTAGATTCAGACGGAGACGGGTGCCCAGATGCTCTAGAAGGAGCGGGCACCTTTACAAGCTCAGATTTAGATAGTAACAACAGATTATCTGGTGGTGTAGACACTAATGGAGTTCCAACCCAAGCCTCAGGTGGTCAAGACGTAGGAACTTCACAAACCGCCAACCCAGTGTTAGTAGAGGCAGATCATATTGGCCTAGCAGTAAGTGATGCAACCTATTCTTCGTATACAGAAAATGTAGTATTTACCATAAGTAATGCCATAGCAAATTTTACCTATGAGTTGGTGGACGCAAGTGGTACTAGCTTTTCACCACCAGTAATGGCTACACAAGGAGCAAATACAGGAGATTTAGACCTAACTCTTTCATACGCAAATGTACCAACAGATAGCTCTTCTCCTACCTTTAAAGTAGTAGCAGGAGGATCTAATGCGTGTACAGTTACCCTAACCGATGAGCCTACATTATCTCCGGCAGATACAGATAATGACGGCACTCCAGACATTACTGATTTAGATGATGATGGAGATGGAATACCAGACAGTGTAGAAGACGGTTCAGGTTATTTATCTGATTTATCCATATGGTTAGATGCAAATGATGCTGCAAGTATAACAATTGATAATTACTACACAGCAGATGAATGGAGAGATAAGAGTGGTAATGAAAGACACGTTTCAAATCAAGTTGGAGATCCACAGACAGGACTTAGAACTATTAACGGATTAAATGTAATTGATTTTACATCTAGTAGAATGGCTACCTCTTCAATAGCCTCATGGTTAAACAATACATCATATACTATTATAGCTGTTACTCAATTTGACAACAACACTGGAGCATTTATGGGTACAGAAGGTGGAGGTAACAATCAGATAATGCACCATGGCTATTTTGGTTCTAATTGGACTCTTAGTCAATTTGGAGGAGGTAACGGAACCAGTTGGTCAACTTCACTTAGTTCAACAACACCAGTACTTTCTGTAACCACTGCTGCACATCCCACTTTTGAAGCTTGGATTAATGGTACCTCTCTTGGTATTAATACAGCGAGTTCAACACAACTTTCAGCTACAGGACCATTCAATATAGGAAGACCAGAATCTGATGGAGGATGGGGCTATTATGATGGAACTATTGCGGAAATTATCATCATATCAGATGAGATAACATCAGTAAAACGCCAAAAAATAGAAGGTTATTTAGCGCACAAGTGGGGCTTAGAAGGTAATTTACCTTCAAACCATCCTTATGCTACTTCACCACCACCGCCAAATAATGATGTTGACAATGACGGCATACCAAACAGTAGAGACTCAGACTCAGATGGAGATGGATGTCCAGATGCTCAAGAAAGAGATGGTCAAGACATAGGAACTTCACAAACTGCCAACCCAGTGTTAGTTGAGGCAGATCATATTGACTTAGCAGTAAGTGATGTATCTTACTCTTCTACAGTAGACCATGCAGTATTTACAATTACTGATGCCGTGGCAAACATTACCTATGAGTTGGTAGATGCCAATGGTGCTTCTCTAAACCCACAAGTACTTGCAACACAAGGGTCAAGTACAGGAGATTTAGACTTAACGCTATTGGCTGCTAATGTCCCTACAGGGGCAACGTCTACTACCTTTAAAGTAGTAGCAGGGGTATCTAATGCGTGTACAGTAACCCTAACCGATGAGCCTACGCTAACAGTTGTAGATACCGATGGAGATGGTGTAAACGATGTTTCTGATTTAGATGATGATAATGATGGTATTTTAGATATAAATGAATTTACACCTACATCATCATCCTTATTATGGTTAGATGCAAGTGATCCATCAAGCATTACCAAAGATAGTAATGGCTTGGTAAGCCAGTGGAATGATAAATCTGGAAACGGACATCATGCTACTCAAAGTACATCTGCAAACCAACCAACATTTGACACAGACCATATTAATGGTGGATCTTCAGATTGGTTAAATTTACCATCAGACATTTACGCTGGTAAAACAGAAGGGACTTTAATTATCGTAGGAGAGCAAACAGGAGGAAGTGCTGCCTGGGGTAACTATGGTACTAGTACCAATCACACAGCACATGGTAATGTTAATTTTTATGATAGTTTCTTGGCAACAAGTAGGCCTCATATTGGAACTACAATTGGTAATGAAAGTACTTTAAACAGAAAGTTAATATACAGTGTCATCAATGATGGTAGTACCTTAAAAGTAAGGTCTAATGGAGAAGATTTACCAAACGGAGGAGATGGAATTACCTTTGATGATAGTCCTGCTAAATATGAATTATTTAGACAAAGTAATTACACACTCTATGAAGTTATTTTCTTAGAAGATGACTCATCCATTCAAGAAGTAGAGGGCTACCTAGCACACAAATGGGGCTTAGAGGGTAGTTTACCTGCAGATCATCCGTATAAAAACGCTACACCTACTTCAGACTTAGATGGAGATAACATCCCAAACAGCTTAGATTTAGACTCAGATGGAGATGGTATCCCAGACAACATAGAAGCACAAACTACAGCTGGGTATACAGTACCAGGAAGTACTATAGACAATAGTACAGGAATAAATACTACTTACGGATCTGGCCTTACGCCAATAGACACAGATGTAGACGGTACTCCAGACTTCTTAGATACCGATAGTGATAATGCACAAGACAATGACACCACAGAAGCAGGGGTAACCCTA
>CBFHOD010000027.1:10167-28499 GCA_965657365.1 Flavobacteriaceae bacterium | reverse complement strand
TATTTTAATCAAGATAACTTCACCAATGGATTATTTGATATTAGAACTTTTAGAGGAGGATTAGGAACAGGAATTGATGTTTTATTGCCACAATCTTATGGTGGTCGTCAAGATATTCATGCAGGTTTTACATCACTTGAGTATGCTTTTTCGTCAAAATTTACTGCAATTTTTGGGCTTAGAGTTGAGCAAATAAATCAAACATTAAATTTTAACACCTCGCTTACTACTGGGTTTAATGAACTTGATCAGCTTGAGGTACTTCCCTCAGCATCATTTAAATATGAACTTAATGAACAACAAAATTTAAAGTTTGCTTTGAGTAAAACCTACACCTTACCTCAGTTTAAAGAAAGAGCACCTTTTCAATATGATGAAACGCCAACCTTATCAACTATAGGTAACCCTGCTTTATATTCATCAACAAATTATAATTTTGATCTTAAATGGGATTTCTTTCCTAAATCAGAAGAAATAATTTCAGTTGGAGTTTTTTCTAGATTCATTAACGATCCAATAAATAAAATAACGATAAATTCTGCTTCTAACGATGTTAGTTGGGTAAACTCTGGAGATCAAGCCACTGCTTTTGGAGCAGAGTTAGAACTCAGAAAAAATTTCTTTGTAAGTGAGTTAGATACTGAAGATAAAGTGTTAAAAACTAAACTTTCTGGGGGGCTAAATATCTCATATTTAAATACAAACCAAGACTTGAGTCAAGAGAAGGTTATTAATGAAACATCAGCAGCTGGGTTTCCATTAAGTGTAGATTTTTCTTTCTCAGAGAGTGCCTTAACGGGTGCGTCAGAATTGTTATTAAATGCAGATATTTCATATTTAAAAGAATACAAGGAGCATAAAAGTATTCAAGGAACGCTATCATTTAACTACTTTTCAGATAGAATTTTTGCTTTAGCTACTGAAGCAGGAAGAGGAAATATTATGGATTCAGGGATCCCAACTTTAGATTTTATACTAAAAGCAAAACTTAACAAACATCTTGGTCTTGGTTTGTCTGCGAAAAATATTTTAAACCCTACTATCAAAAGAACTCAGGAAGTTCAGGATGTTATTGTCTCATCTTTTAAAGTTGGATCTAATATTAAATTATCGTTATCCTATAACTTTTAATTAACACAGCATTAACCAAGCGATAATTTTAAAGCAATGCCTAATTAACATGTTGTCAGTTAATTTGTGGCTAACAAACTTATAAAAACATACAATAAAATGAAAAAACAATTATTTACAGTGCTATTAACAGCATTTACAATCGTATTCGTTCTCTCATGTAAAGATGATGACAACGTCAACACTACAGATCCAACATGTTTTGATGGAATTCAAAACGGTGATGAGACTGGAGTAGATTGTGGAGGATCTTCGTGTCAGGATTGTGTAATTACGACATTATCTGGAGATGTTTTGGATAATGTAACCCTTGATGCTTCAATAGAATATGATTTAACGGGTGCTTATACCATTATGGATGGAGCTAGCCTTACTATTCCGGCTGGAACTGTAATAAAAGCTACTGGAGGTACTGCCTCTTATATTGCTGTTGCTCAAGGAGGTCAAATTTTCATCAACGGAACTTCTAGTAATCCAGTAGTGTTAACTTCAGGATCAGATAGTCCTGCTCCTGCTGACTGGGGAGGATTGGTTGTTTGTGGGAAAGCGCCTACAAATGTTGGTTCTACAGCAACTTCTGAAGTTGCAGACTTAACCTATGGAGGGAGCGTTTCTGATGACAATTCAGGATCTATTCGATACCTAAGATTAGAATACACAGGAGCAACGTTTAACAGCACAAAAGAATTTAATGGGCTTTCATTATTTGGAGTTGGTTCAGGAACCACTGTAGAATATGTTCAATCTTTTGAGGGAGGAGATGACGGTATAGAATTCTTTGGAGGTACCGTGAACGGAAAATATTTGGTATCTACCAATTCAGGAGACGATTCTATAGACTTTGCAGATGGTTGGTCAGGTACAGGAGAATACTGGTATATTTCTGGAGGAGCCAAAGCTGGTATTGAAGGTTCTAACAATGGAGATAATGGAGATGCAGCACCTGTAACAAATGCTACATTAAGCAAAATTACTGTTGTTGGTCCTGTCACAGAAGGAGCTCTATATTATAAAGAAGGAGGAGGAAGTTTTACTATAGATAACTTCTATATTGCAAGCTCTGACAAAGGAGTAAAAGTAAAAGACACAGATGCAGAAGCAGCTGTAAGAATAGAAAATGGAGATTTAGTGATGACAAATGTTCAATTCGCTGATAACGCCTCTGGGTTCGAACAAACAGATTATACTGGAGCAAATCAATCATTTATTGAAGAAGGGATAGCTACAGGAGCTGGTAACGGTGCTGCTGCTCCCAATTGGACTTCTGGTTGGACAAGAGGCTTAAGCAACAGTGGAGTAGATACTGAAAATTTAGCTGGAGAGATTTCTGGAGCTGTAACATTAAATGCATCAATAGAATATTTACTAACAAGTTCTTTTGTGGTAAAAGATGGAGGAAGTTTAACCATTCCGGCTGGAACTGTAATAAAAGCTACCGGAGGTACTGCCTCTTATATTGCTGTTGCTCAAGGAGGTCAAATTTTTGTTAATGGTTCCGATACTGAGCCTGTAATTATGACTTCAGGGTCTAGTTCTCCAGCAGCAGCAGACTGGGGAGGATTGGTAGTCTGTGGGAAAGCACCAACAAATGTAGGAAGCATAGCAACCTCTGAAGTTGCAGATTTAACCTACGGAGGAACTATTTCTAACGACAATTCAGGATCTATTCGATACCTAAGATTAGAATATACAGGAGCAACATTTAATAGTTCAAAAGAATTTAATGGGCTTTCATTATTTGGTGTAGGTTCGGGAACCACTGTAGAATATGTTCAATCTTTTGAAGGAGGAGATGACGGGATAGAATTCTTTGGAGGTACCGTAAACGGAAAATATTTGGTATCTACCAATTCAGGAGACGACTCTATAGACTTTGCAGATGGTTGGTCAGGTACAGGAGAGTACTGGTATATCTCTGGAGGAGCTAAAGCCGGTATTGAAGGTTCTAACAATGGAGATAATGGAGATGCAGCCCCTGTAACAAATGCTACTTTAAGTAATATTACTGTAGTAGGTCCTGTCACAGAAGGAGCACTATACTTCAAAGAAGGTGGAGGAAACTTTACGATTGATAATTTCTACACCGATGGGATTAACTTAGGAGTAAAAGTTAAAAGCACTGATGCTGAAGCTGCTGTAAGAATTGAAGCGGGAGATTTAGTAATGACAAATGTTGAATTTGCAAACAGTGTAGCAGGTTTTACTATTACAGATTATACAGGAGCAAATCAAAGTTTTGTTACTGAAGGAACTACTACTGGTGCAGGAAATGGAGCAGCTGTTCCAGATTGGGCAACAGGTTGGACTCGTTTTTAATTAACTAGTATTTTTGAATTTGAATTTAAAAGCAGACTTAAAAAGTCTGCTTTTTGTTTTATTAACGATTTTTTAATTCATTATAAATAAGTAAATCTATAGATATTTTATATATTTATAGAATTAGAAATTATACAAACTATATAATATGAAAAAAAATTACTTTTTAACGCTATTATTAACTCTATTTATATCTGGACTTTCTTTTGGTCAGGTCATAATCACTGAATTAGCTGACCCAAATGGTGCCACTTCTGCACGATTTGTCGAAATTTATAATGTTAGTGATTCTGATGTTGATTTAACTGGTTGGGAATTAAGAAGATGGACTAATGGTAATGCTGATCCACAAGGAGCCGGTGTAGATCTATCATCTATAGGAACTTTAAGCTCTGGTTCATTTGCTTTAATTGCAGCAAATGCCACTGAATTCCAAACTGTATACGGTATACCTGCTGATATAAATGCAGGAACTGGAGGTGCTGCAGATAGTAACGGTGATGATCAAATTGCAATTTTTGATGATACAGATCAAACCATTGATATATTTGGAGTTCCAGGTGAGGATGGCTCAGGAACTTGCCATGAATTTGAGGATGGTAGAGCCGAAAGAGTATCTTCTGTCAGTGCTTCAAGCGCAACATGGAATGAATCTGAATGGAATGTGTGGGCAGATTCTACAGTATCAGGATGTACTAGTCATACAAATTCCCCCAGAACAGCACCAACTGATTATGATCCAGGAGCATGGATTGGTACAGCTTCAGGGCCGTCAATATCTGTTGGATCAGCTGTAACAGGATTAGATTATTTTGAAGGTTCTGGGCCTTCTGCAGAAGGCGTTTTTCAAATAAATGGAATCAATTTAACTGCAGATGTTTTTGTTGATGCACCTACAAATTTTGAAGTTTCATTGACCTCAGCAGGTACATTTACTTCATCAGTAGCTTTAACACAATCTAATGGTACAGTTTCTGGCGCCGTTTATGTTAGGCTAGTTTCTGGATTATCACCAGATACATATACAGATAATGCTACTGTATCATCTGCCGGTGCAGACAGTCAAATAGTAAGTTTAACAGGTACAGTTACGGCTGCAGATCCGCAAATAACGGTTACTGCATTCTTAGATGATTTTACTTATATCGTAAGTGAGGGTGGTCCATCACCAGAAGATAGTTTTTCAGTTGAAGGGTTATTTTTACAAGATGATATTTCTGTAACAGCTCCAGCAAATTACGAGGTGTCTTTAACTACAGCTACAGGATTTGCTAGTTCAGTAAGTATTACTCCAGATCAGGCTGGAACTGTGGCTTCAACAGCTGTTTTTGTAAGATTAGTTGCAGGTCTTTCCGCAGGTACTTATGACGGAAATATAACTGTTTCTTCAACTGGTGTAACAGACGAACTTATCGCTGTTAATGGAAATGCATTTGGTCCTCCAACGAACTCATTAATCATTACAGGTGTATTTGATGCTAAGAACGGTTCAAGCCCAAAAGGTGTAGAAATGTATGTTAAAAACAATATCGATGATCTTAGTTTATACGGTGTTGGAAGTGCAAATAACGGAGGTGGAACTGACGGTCAAGAATTTACATTTCCTGCTGTTTCAGCTACTGCTGGGCAATTTATTTATCTAGTAGGAACTAACCAATCAACTCAATTTAATACATTCTTTGGATTTACACCAGATTATGAATCTGGAGCTATGTTTATTAATGGAGATGATGCCATAGAATTATTTGAAAATGGAGTTGTTATTGATATTCATGGAGACATTAATGTTGATGGTACAGGTGAACCTTGGGATACAGTAGATAGCTGGGGTTATAGAGTTGATGGTACTGGTCCAGATGGGTCTAGCTTTGTTTTAGCAAATTGGACATTTGGTGGATCTGCCGAATTAGACGGTGCAACGAATTCTGAATCAACCTCTCCTTTTCCTATTGGAACGTATTCAAATACAACAGCAAGTGTTGGAGATAATTCAATAGCAGGCTTCAGTACTTATCCAAATCCAGTTCGAGGGAATATCTTAACGGTAACCACTTCTAGTACAGACACAAAAACAGTGAATATATTTAATGTCTTGGGGAGAAAAGTATTTAGTCAAACTTTTTCTTCAATGACCAAAACAATGAATGTTTCTGAGATTGCCTCAGGGGTGTATATCATGAAAGTTACTGAAGGAAATAATATTGCCACTAAAAAATTGATTATTGAATAATCAATTTTTTATAATTTCTTTAAAAAGCCTCGAATTTTCGAGGCTTTTTTATTTTTAGTAAATTCACTAAAAAAATGATATGAATCTGAAAATAAAAATGAACAATGTCTTGTTCTTAGATATTGAAACAGTTCCGCAAAAAGAAAATTGGTCTGAGGTACCAAATACAACGCAAGAGTTATTTGCAAAAAAAACTGCTTATCAACGTAAAGAAGAGTTTAGCGCAGAAGATTTTTATGAACGTGCTGGAATTTGGGCAGAGTTTGGTAAAATTATCTGTATTTCTGTAGCCTATTTTACCAATGACACACAAGAAAGAAATTTAAGAGTTACCTCTTTTAGTGGAGACAATGAAGAACAAATTTTATTGGACTTTAAAAAACTATTGGATACACATTTTAATAAATCATATCATGTATTGTGTGCTCATAACGGGAAAGAATTTGATTTTCCTTACATCGCTAGAAGAATGATTGTACATCACATAGAATTACCTTCAAAATTAAATTTATTTGGAAAAAAACCTTGGGAAGTTCCTCATTTAGACACTATGGAATTATGGAAATTTGGAGACTATAAACATTACAGTTCTCTTCAATTATTAACTTCAATCTTAGGAATTCCGTCTCCAAAAGATGATATCGATGGCAGTGAGGTTGCTAAGGTCTATTATAAAGATAAGAACCTAGAGAGAATTGTAAGTTATTGTGAAAAAGATACCATAGCTGTTGCACAACTATTAATACGTTTTAATAATGAAAAGCGTATTGAAGAACATGAAATTATTAAAGTTTAACCCTCTAGTTTCATAGATAGTTCAAGCCATCGTTCTTCTTTTTCATCTAGTGAAATAATAATGCGCTGTAGTTCTTCGGATTTTTCTTTTACTTGTTCTTGTGAGATTTCTTCATCCATAAAAGAAGTTTCAATTAATTTCTTTTTTTGAACTAATCTTTCTATGTCTTTTTCTAAAGAACCAAATTCTCGTTTTTCTTCAAAGGATAGTTTTACTTGGGGTGTTTTTTTCTCAGGTTGTTTTTTTTCAACCTTCACAACTTTTTCTTTGGGTTTAGAATCTTCATAAGTTCTGTAATCTGAGTAATTTCCTGGGAAATTTTCAACAATTCCATCACCTCTAAAAACAAATAAAGAATCCACTATTTTATCCATAAAATACCTGTCGTGAGAAACTACAATTAAATTTCCTGGAAAATCTAGCAAGAAACTTTCTAAAACATTTAAGGTAATGACGTCTAGATCATTAGTGGGTTCATCAAGAATTAAAAAGTTTGGATTTTGAATTAAAACAGTACAGAGATATAATCGTTTTTGTTCTCCACCACTTAATTTTTCAACAAAATCATATTGTTTTTTCTTGTCAAAAAGAAAACGTTCTAATAACTGAGAAGCAGAAATTCGCCTTCCTTTAGTTAAAGGGATTTCTTCGCCAAATTCTTTAATTACTTCAATTACTTTTTGACCTTCTTTTACAACAATTCCTTTTTGAGTGTAATAGCCAAATTTCACAGTTTCACCAACTACTACTTTTCCTGCATCTATGGGTTCTCTGTTTGTAAGGATATTTAAAAAAGAGGATTTACCAGTTCCATTCTTTCCAATAATTCCAATGCGTTCTCCTTTTTGAAATACATATTCAAAACCATCAAGAATTTTTAAATCACCAAATGATTTTTTTAATTTGTGAAGTTCAACGATTTTACTTCCCAAACGCTCCATGTTTATTTCTAGCTGAACGGTATGGTCTTGTCTTCTTTTATGTGCTTTTGCTTTAATTTCAAAAAAATCATCAATTCTAGATTTAGACTTTGTAGTTCTCGCTTTAGGTTGTCTACGCATCCAATCTAACTCTTTTTTAAATAGATTTTTTGCTTTATTTGTTGAAGCAGCTTCTTGTGAAATTCTTTCCTCTTTTTTTTCTAAATAATAAGAATAGTTTCCTTTGTATTTATAGAGCTCACCATGATCCAATTCTATAATTTCATTACAAACCCTTTCTAGAAAATAACGATCATGAGTTACCATAAATAATGTTATTTTTTCTTTCTTAAAGTACTCTTCAAGCCATTCTATCATTTCTAAATCTAAATGATTTGTTGGCTCATCCAAGATAATTAAATCAGGTTTATTAATTAATAAAACAGCAAGGCTTAGTCTTTTTTTCTGTCCTCCAGATAGCTTATCTACTTTCAGAGACAAATCGTTTAGTTTCAACTTAGATAACACTAATTTGTATTGAGTTTCAAAATCCCAAGCATTATTTTGATCCATTAAGTCAAATGCTTTTTGGTAGTTTTCAGAATCCTCGGGGTTTTCTAGTGCTTTTTCGTACTGTTTTATGATCGGTAAAATTCTATTTTCAGTAGCAAAAATTGTTTCCTCGATGGTTAGATGGTTGTCGAAAATTTGATGTTGAGATAAGTAAGCAACTTGAATATCTTTTCTTTGAATAACCTGTCCATTATCTGGAGTATCTAATCCTGCAATGATATTTAATATTGATGTTTTTCCAGTACCATTCTTTGCAACAAAAGCAATCTTTTGGTTTTTATTGATTCCAAACGATAGATTACTAAATAATGTTCTATCTCCGTAGGATTTGGAGATGTTTTCTACTGAAATATAATTCACAAAAATAAATTTCGACAAAGGAACTAAAAAATACCGAGTACAACACTCAGGTTATCATTTAATTCTAAATGTTTAGTCTATACGACAACATATTTTACACAAAATTTAATTATAAAAAAACCTAGATAAAATTATCTAGGTTTAGGTTTCATAACAATTTTTTCCTTAGATCATATTTTATAGGGGTAAAATACTTTAATACTAAAATGAAATTAATTATTAATGTAAATATATTTACTAATTCTTATTTTCACAATACCCATAATTGGTGAATTTTTTTATTCCCCATTTATAAGGGGGTAAATATTACGAGTAGTTGTTAATTATTAAAATTAATTTGACGTTTATGATTCTGTTAATGTATCTTGCTCAATATGTTACAAGTAAAGAACCTTTCCATAAAGTTTACATTTCAAAAAAACCAAATTGAGGTTGTTAAAAAAATTTCATTTAATCTTGGTGAAAATAAAATTTTAGGCATTGTGGGAGAATCTGGAAGTGGGAAATCTGTAACTTCACTGGCTATTCTTGGGTTATTATCTGAAAATGCAATCTTAAATGGAGATATTTTTTTTAAAGAAAAAAATCTTGTTGAAATACCTGATAGAGATTTTCATAAAATTAGAGGGAAAAAGATTGGAATGATTTTTCAAGAACCTATGAGTTCTTTAAATCCAACACTTACATGTGGAAATCAAGTTTTTGAAGTTTTAAAACAACATACAAAATTAAATAATAAAGAAATTTTTAAAGAGGTAATTATCCTTTTTGAAAAAGTAAAATTACTAACTCCACATAGAATTTTTAAGTCCTATCCACATCAATTAAGTGGCGGTCAGAAACAACGCGTAATGATAGCGATGGCTATTGCCTGCAAACCGGACTTATTAATAGCAGACGAGCCTACCACGGCTTTAGATGTTACAGTTCAAAAAGATATTATAGCGCTTCTAAAAGAAATACAGGCCGAAAATAAAATGAGTATTCTTTTTATATCTCATGATTTGTCATTAGTTTCTGAAATTGCTGACGATGTGATCGTGATGTATGAAGGAGTAATTATTGAACAAGGTAAAACCAAAGCTATTTTTCGTAATCCAAGAAAACAATACACCAAGGGGCTTATTAATTCTAAACCTAGTCTTTCTGAACGATTAAAAAAACTCCCAACAGTTGAAGACTTTGTTAAAAAAGAATTTTATCCTGAATTATATACCAAAAGTGAAAGAGAACAATTTCATCAAAAACTTTATGACTCTAAACCATTACTAGAAATAGTGAATCTAAAAAAACACTTTACTAGTCATAAGGGGTTTTCAAAAAAACCAATTATTAAAGCTGTTGACGATGTGTCATTTAAATTATATGAAGGAGAAACATTAGGTTTAGTTGGAGAATCTGGTTGTGGAAAGACTACACTGGGGAGGTCAATTTTACATCTAGAAGAAATTACTTCTGGACAACTATTTTATAAAGGGAAGGATGTTACAGTGCTTTCAAAAGTAGAGTTAATAAATTTTAGAAAGGAAATACAAATTATTTTTCAAGATCCATTTTCCTCATTAAATCCAAGAATATCCGTTGGAAATGCAATTTTAGAACCCATGACAGTTCATAACATTTTACCTTCATATAAAGATCGTAAATTATATGTACTAGACTTGTTAAAAAAAGTTGGATTGGAGGAAGATCACTTTAACAGGTATCCTCATGAATTTTCGGGTGGTCAAAGACAAAGAATAGGAATTGCTAGAGCGATTGCATTAAAACCAAAATTAATTATTTGTGATGAGTCAGTTTCTGCGCTGGATGTATCCGTTCAAGCACAAGTTCTTAATCTCCTCAACGAATTAAAAAAAGCATTTAATTTCTCCTATATTTTTATCTCTCATGACTTGTCTGTTGTCAAGTTTATGTCTGATCAATTAATTGTCATGAATCAGGGTAAAATTGAAGAAATTAATGATTCAGATGCAATATACAGCGCTCCAAAATCTAATTATACAAAGAATTTAATCGCCGCTATTCCCAAAGGTATTTGAGACATTTCTCTTTTTTCAATTGCTCAATTAATGGTATATTGCAATACTTAAAAATGCAAAAAAGAACATGAAAATTATAGTCCCTATGGCCGGAATTGGTTCTCGTTTGAGACCTCATACGTTAACAATTCCAAAACCCCTAACAGTAATTGCAGGTAAACCAATTGTACAAAGATTAGTAGAAGATATTACTTCTGTAGTGAATCAAACTATAGATGAAATAGCTTTTATAATTGGACCATCATCAAAAGGATTTCCTGCCAATACTAAAGTTAAATTATTAAAAATAGCTGAAGAATTAGGAGCCAAAGGCTCTGTTTATGTTCAAGAAGAAGCCTTGGGTACTGCTCATGCAATTTTTTGCGCAAAAGATTCTTTAACAGGTCCTTGTGTAGTAGCCTTTGCAGACACACTATTTAAAGCAGACTTCACTCTAGACGCTGAGGCAGATGGTGCAATTTGGGTGAAGCAAGTAGAAGACCCAAGCGCCTTTGGAGTTGTAAAACTAAAAGATGGTTATATTACCGATTTTGTTGAAAAACCAAAAGAATTTGTGTCAGATTTAGCAATAATAGGGATTTATTATTTTAAAGATGGCGACAAACTATCCAAAGAAATAAAACATTTAATTGACAATGATATCAGACCTTCTGGGGAGTTTCAGCTTACCGAAGTTTTAGAAACTTTAAAGCAAGATGGTGCTAAATTTTTGCCTGGAAAAGTTGATGTTTGGATGGATTGTGGAAAAAAAGACCCAACAGTAGATACTAATAAAAAAATATTAGGTTTTGAAGAAGCTAAAGGAAATAATTTAGTAGCTGATTCTGCTGTGTTAGAAAATTCAGAAGTCATACAGCCGTGTTATATTGGTGAAAATGTCGTTATAAAAAACACTACAATAGGGCCTTATGTTTCTATTGGAGAAAACAGTTTAGTTGAAGACTCTGAGATTCGTAATTCTTTAATTCAGACCAATGTTCACATTTCTAATGCATCATTAGACAATGCGATGATTGGAAATCACGCCACATATAATGGTAATTTTACCTCTGTAAGCATTGGTGATTATTCAGAGTTGACTTAAAAAAAAAGAAATGATTAAAAGGGTTGTGCTTTCTGTCTATATTGGACTTTTGTTCAATCCTTTTTTCTGTTTTTCACAAGATAGTATTCCAAAATCAAAAGAAATTACAGAAGAAAATAATATTAAATTTCAGGAATATTTTTTTAAATCACTCTCACAAAAGTCAATTAAAAATTATCAAATTGCAATTCAAAATTTAGAGGAGTGCAATGCCATTTTCCCAAATGATAAAGCCGTTTTTTTTGAACTTTCAAAAAATTACTTATTGTTGAATAGAACAACTGAGGCATTACAGTATATCAATAATGCATTACGTTTAGAGCCTTCAAATTTCTGGATGCTGAAACATTTAGTAGCCATTCATAAAACAGATAAAAATTATCAAGAGGCAATTAATACACAACTAACAATAGTTAAGCAAAATCCAAAACAAAGAACAGAATTAGTCCGTCTTTATTACTTTAATAGACAATACACAGATGCTTTGTTTTTAATCAATACCTTAGAGCAAGAGAATGGATTAAGCAAAAACCTGAAACAATTAAAGAATTCTTTAGAGTTACGAAAAAATTTTATAGTAAAGAAAGAAGTTACTGAAGACCTACCTAGTTTAATTGCTAATTATGAAAAGAATCAGACTACTTTTGAGAATTTAAAAAAGCTCTTAGATTTTGCAATTAAATCAGATGTACAAACTTTTCATAAGTATAGTAAACTAGGAATTGATTTATTTCCTGCTCAGCCATTTATCTATCTTTCTAGAGGGAAATCATTACAGATGCAAAAAAAACCTCAAGAAGCGATAAATGTTTTAGAAAGTGGTTTTGATTTTGTCATAGAAAACCCTAGCTTGGAAATTCAATTTTATAATTCACTCGCAAAGTCTTACTCAAGTATTAATAATTTAATGAAAGCAAAAGAGTATTTAGAAAAGGTCAAGAAAATCAAAATATAGAATGAAAATTATTAGTTTTTTAATTGTCTTTACTCTTGTTTTTACATCATGTAAAAGCAAAAAAAATATTGTTGGTAATAAAATCGAAACTGTAAAAACTATATCAGCAAAAAAAATTATTAAAAAACATACTGCACTTTCTTTTGATGCTAAAACATTAGATGCCAAATTAAAAGTTGGCTATGCAGATTATAAAAATGGTAAAAGAAATAAAATAAATTTTACAGTAAATCTTCGTGTACTAAAAGACTCTGTAATATGGATGAGGGGTTCAAAAATTATTAGTGCTTTTAGAGTAAAAATAACTCCAGCATCTTTTAGTTATTATTCATTAATTGATAAAAAATATTTTGAGGGTGATTTCTCACTTTTAGAAAAAATATTAGGAACTAAAGTTACTTTCAAACAGGTTCAAAATTTATTACTTGGAGAAAGTATTTTAGATTTGAAAAAACAAAAAACACTATCTGATGTGTCTGATAATATGTATAAGTTAACTCCAAAAGAGCAACATGAAATGTATCGTATTTTCTTTTTCTTTGACCCCAATAACTTTACTCTAAAAAAACAGTTGCTAGAAACTGACAAAGAAAATAAGATATTAGATATTGAATACAAGAGTTATCTCTTAACCGATAAACAATTGCTGCCAAAAAAAATTATGATTAATGTATCACAACCAGAGCACTTTACTACTATTGCGATTGATTTTAAATCAGTAACTTTAAACAAACAAATTAGCACCCCATATAAAATACCATCTAGTTATAAACCGATCAAACTTTAATGTTTAAAAAGTATCCGTACATATTTTTTTTAGTTCTTCTTTTTTTAACGACACCTTCATTTGCACAAAAAAAATCTAGAAAGCAGTTGGAGCTTGATCGAAATAGAATAAAAAAAGAAATTAAAATGGTAAATAAGTTACTTTTTGCTGCAAAAAAAAGTGAACAAAATGCTCTTGAAGATTTAAAAGATTTGAACCAGAAAATCTCTATCAGAGAAAAATATATTTCAACTATAAATTTAGAAGTTGAATCCTTATCAAGTGATATCGCTATTTATGAGAATGACATTCAGCAATTAGATGAAAAACTAATGAAGTTAAAAGAGGATTATGCTGAAATAATATACAGATCATACAAAAGTAAATCTCATCAAAGTAGTACTTTATTTTTATTTTCTTCTAAAAGTTTTTATCAAGCTTATAAAAGGTTGAAGTATATGGAACAGTATGCCTCTTTTAGAAAAAAACAAGGAGAAGAGGTGTATCTTCTAACCAACAAGTTTTTACGTTTAAAAGACTCATTATTTACACAGAAAGCATTAAAAGACACCTTACTGTCTAATGAAAAGGAACAAAAATCTAAGATAGAATATGAAAAAGATGATCAGCAAAAATTAATTTCTGAACTGAAAAGTCAAGAAAAAAAATACAAAAAAAAGCTTAGAATTAAACAACAAGAGGAAAAGAAAATATCCCTACGAATAGATAAAATAATTAAAGAAGCCATTGCTAAATCCAATGCAAAGAAAGGAGTTAAAAAGGCAAAAGGATTTTCTATGACCCCAGAAGCTAGAGCATTAGCAGCTAGATTTGAACAAAACAAAGGAAAGCTTCCCTGGCCACTATCAAGTGGTCTTATCATAAGGAAATTTGGCAAACAACCACACCCAGTATATTCCGGAAACTTCATAAATAGCACAGGGATTCATATAGCTACCAAAAAAGACTCTAATGCTAAGGCCATCTTTAACGGTGAAGTTTTAGCAATACAAACTCAATCTGAAGGGAAAAAATCAGTTTTAATTAGACATGGAAACTATATATCTATATATAATAATTTAGAAAGTGTATATGTTAGCGATGGAGAAAAAGTAAATACAGGTCAGGCTTTAGGAAAGGTTTTCACTGATAGAATTACAGGAAAAACAAAACTTATTTTTGTATTGTCAAAAAACACTACTAGATTAAATCCAGCCAGTTGGATACTAAAAGTTAACTAGTTTATAAACAAAGCCTTTAATTCTGTTGCATCATTAGGGTTCATTTTTCCAGCTAAAACTAAACTCAATTGTTTTCTCCTTAAGGCACCATCAAAACGTTCTTTTTCTAGTTCTGTTTCTGGAATTATTTGAGCAATTTCAACAGGTTTCCCTGTTTCATCTACTGCAACAAAAGTGTAAATGCCTTCATTTACTTTAGTTTTTGAGCCAGATTGCCTATCTTCAATCCAGACATCTACATATATTTCCATAGACGACTTAAAAGCTCTCGAAACCTTTGCTTCAATTGTAACCACACTCCCTACAGGGACCGATTTTGAAAATACAACTTGGTTTACTGAGGCTGTAACTACTATTCTTCTAGAATGTCTTCGAGCGGCAATACTACAAGCTCTATCCATTCTTGCCAATAATTCACCTCCAAAAAGATTATCAAGATAATTTGTTTCTCCTGGTAATACAAGATCTGTAAGTATAGTTAAAGACTCACTCGGTTTTTTTGGTGTCATTTATGATTTTTTATACAAAGGTAAACAATCAAAAAGATTGGCTATCATTAACTAATAAAAAGAGATGCTCTGACTTAATCGAATTTTTTAACTAGTAGCCAAGCGTCTTCAGAGTCGATTTTTCTAATATTGGAAAGACTTTGAAATGCCTCAGATTTCTTATAAAAAGAGGCATAAGCAACTTGTGTTAACCCCCATTTATTCGTTCCTAAAATAGTAGCATTAAACCCTTTTGAGTTTAGTTGTTTTACTTTTTTATGTGCATTTTCTACAAATTGAAACGAACCAGCAATAACATGAAAAGATTTTGAAACTTCTTTATTTACATTTAATTCTATTGTAGTTAAAGGATTTTCAATAATAAAAGTTGCAGTTTGAATTTTTTCTTCTAGTTGTTTTTGATCTTCAGCAAAGCTTAATTGTTCTTGTTTATTTTCATACCCTGTCCAGCCAACATAAGAAAGTGATAACAGCACTAAAGCAGTAGCAGCATATTTTATATATAAAGGAGCTTTTCTTTTAGCCTTATTGGCAGAAACAAGTGGGATAACTTTTTTCTCCACCCTTGCAATAACAGACGATTCTGTGGGAGATAATCCAAATGAAGATGTTAAATAATTAATTTTAGTAGTTGGATTAAAAATTAATTGTTTTTTTTCATTTACAGAAAACGAGCCAACATTTTTAATTTGTAAAGAAGTTGCTCTAATTGTTCTATTCCACTGAGAAACAATGTCTTTAATTTTAGAAGTTGCTTGATCAAAAGAAATGTTTTCTGATGAAGCAATATAGTTGGCTAATAAGCCATCGTTGTGGGTAAGATTAACATTAAAACCTATTTGTTTTGTAGGTGGATAAAAAGTGTAAGAATCGCTGTCAATTTGGGCGCTAGTTTTGTTGGTTACAAAACCGCCAAAGTCCGGGACAATAACACAATCATACCTATATAATAAGTCTTTAATGTAGTCTTCTATAGCCATATTAACAAATATAAAAAATTAAATAAAAGAAGTGTTAAAAGCTTCAAATAATTATCAACAATATATTTGTATATTGAAAATAAAAAAATTGTGTTTTGAAAGAAGAAGAAATTCTAGCGCTTTTGCGTTTGCAAAAGACTCCTATGATTGGTGATATTATAGCCAAAAAATTAATTAATTATGCCGGTTCTGCTCTTGATATTTTTAAAGAGAAGAAACATATGCTTCAAAAAATTAATGGCATAGGCAAACAGACCCTTCAACATTTATTTGATGACTCTAATCAACATTTAGCTGAGGTAGAATTTCGGTACATAAAAAAAAATAAGATTGAATACTCTTATTTTTTAGACAAAGATTACCCACAAAATTTAAAACATTGTGTAGACGCTCCAATATTATTTTTTAAAGATGGAACAATTGATTTTTCAAATGATAGGATTATTTCTATTGTAGGCACTAGAAAAATGACAAATTATGGAAGTAGTTTTTGTGAAAAACTCATTGATGAATTAGCAGTTTACAATCCAATTATTGTAAGTGGTTTTGCTTACGGGATTGATATTTGTGCCCACAAAAGTGCTATAAGAAACAACTTGCAAACTATTGCAGTATTAGCTCATGGCTTAGAAAATATATATCCAAAAACTCATAAAAAATATATTCATAATGTAAATAAGAATGGTGGTTTCATTACAGAATTTTTTCACAATGAAGCTCCTCAACGGGAAAATTTTTTAAAAAGGAATAGAATTGTTGCAGGCTTGTCAAAGGCAACGCTAGTCTTAGAATCTGCATCCAAAGGAGGCTCATTAGTAACAGCAGATATAGCAAATTCATATGACAGAGATGTATTTGCATTGCCAGGAAGAACTAATGATATTATGAGTCAAGGATGTAATGATTTAATTTATAGAAATAAAGCGCATTTATTACAATCATCTGAAGATGTTGTAAAAATGCTTAATTGGGATATCTCAAAAGCAATCATCCCAAAACAAACAAGATTATTTTTAGACCTTACAAATAATGAACAGGAAATAGTTGATTTTTTAGAACTAAAAGAACAAGCAGTAATTGATAGTATTGCATTAGAAACAAATTTTCCTTTAAGTCAAGTAGCCACAATATTATTGCAGTTAGAGTTAAAAAATATTGTCAAACCTTTTCCAGGAAAGATATTTAAATTGAGTTGATTAAAAAGATTATGCATTACATTTGAATGAAATTTGTATCAAATGGCGGTAGAAAAAAAATTAATGTCTAAAAAAAAACCAACATTTCCTGTAAATGACATGTTGGATGAATATTTAAATAAGTACAATAGAAATTTAAAAATATCAATTTTTTATGAGGATTTACTTCGTTTTCAAGGGTCAGTCATAGTTTATGATAAAAATGAAAAAGATACGTTATGGGTTAGAACCTATTATTCTGAATATGATAGAGAAGAAATTGATGCTAGTTTAAAAAAAATTTACACCATACTCCATTCAGATGGAGGAAATGAAACCTTGCCATTTTTAAATGTAGATGCCATTGATTATTGTACTTTCGGAAATTCAAAACCTTTTCGAATAAAAATAAGAAATGTTTTAAATGATAATTACACTTATTTTTATGTAAAAAAAGCAGATGCTTCCAGAATATATGGTCTAGAATTAGAACATATTTTATCTCCACATAATCTAAATTTTTTAGTATATAAAGACACTTTAATAGAAGAACACATTTCAGGAATTCCAGGAGATGATTTTATTAAAGAATTTCTACCTAAATGTACAGAATCAGAAAAATCTCAAATTGCTAAAGAATTTGTAAAATTTAAAGAGAGATGTTTGGTTAGATTACTTGGAGATATGCGTTCCTACAATTATGTAATTATACCAACTCATGATTTTGATAAAATTATATATAAAATTAGAGCTATTGATTTTGATCAACAATCTTTTGAGGGAAATTTAAAAGTATATGATTTACAATTTCTAAAAGAAAATTTTAAAATTGTAGACATGGTAAATAGAAAATTAGACAATAATTCAATTACTCAATATAAATTGGAGGAGCGTTCCATTATGGCAAAAAGAATAATCTCTTCACCAAGAAGAGTATCCAGTTTAATTAAGTGTATGAAAAATGACACAATTTCCTTCCCTAATAATGTCCAACTTTTGAAAAAACATTTGATTAAATATGTTGGTGATGTTAAGTTTAAGGAGTGTAATAATATGGGTGATGTTTTGGAGACAATCCTAGTATTTGTAAAACGCAATTACCAAGATGTATTGACCAAATAATTAGTTTATGCTTTTAGACCTTATGGTCTCAATTACAACAGTTGAAATAATTATTAATCCTCCCCAAATAGTATTTGATTTTGGAATTTCATCAACAAGTAAAAAAGCGATTAAAATTCCAAAAATAGGCTT
>CBFHOD010000027.1:3227-10071 GCA_965657365.1 Flavobacteriaceae bacterium | reverse complement strand
CTTAATACTACTGATAATTGTGGCAGTAGATGCTGAAAAAAACTTCAAAGAGTGAACCATTAAACTGTGCCCAATAGCTGTAGTTAATAGGGCTAGTAAAAGAAGATATGGGTACTGAGATTCAAAACCTGAAATATCCATAAAAAATAACACAGGCAAAAGAACAATTGAAATTATAGTGGTTTGATAAAGCATCAGCATACTTCCATGATAGTGTTGAACATGTTTTTTTAAAATCAAAATCCTAATTGAATAACACATCGCAGAAAATAATCCAAATAGAATACCTTTTACATCAGAACTTTCAATATTAAATTCAGGAGTTAAAATAGATACTCCAACAAGCACTATAAGACCCAGAACAAGATGTGTTAGATTAAATTTTGATTTTAAAAAAACAGGCTCAAGTAATGCGGTTATAACCGGAAATGTATACAGAGACAGCATTCCTAAAGCTACATTTGATAATTTTAATGCATAAAAATAGGTCACCCAATGAACAGCCATAAAGAGCGAACTAATTATTAGAGGACCATGATGTTTAAAGTTGGGTACGTTAATGCTTATTTTTTTATACTTGCAAAATCCATATAAGAAAATCATTGCAAAAGCAGATCGAAACCAGATAATGACTTCAGAAGGCATTGCAATATATTTGCCTAATACACCCGAGGTACTTATAAAAAGAGTTGCTAAAATTAAATTAGACAGATTTTTATGATAATTATTCTCCATTATTATTAAAAAATTAAAATCCCTTTAAAGTGTATTAATTAAGATAGATTTGCTACTTTTTTTAATTTTTTTAAAGCAGTCTCTACAGAATCAATTTTTATAAAAGTAATCAATAATCGTAAGCCTATTTTTGTTTGTTTTTCTTTAATTACAGATGTTGTAGCGTTTTGTTGAACATATGTTAATACTCTTGTAAATGCCTTAGTTTGATAAAATTCACTTTGTTGATTTGATATAAAATATCCAATCATTCGCTTTTGCTTAAGAACTACTTTTTCTATCCCTAATTTTTTTGCAAACCATTTTAAACGAACACTATCTAATAAATCAACAGCCTGGATTGGTAATTCACCAAAACGATCAATTAACCGTTGTTCGTATTGCTGTAGTTCTTCATCAGTTTCTAAAGTAGATAATTCATTGTATAGATTCATCCGCTCAGATATAGAATTGATATAATTATCTGGAAATAAAATTTCAAAATCGGTATCTATTTGAACTTCTTTTATAAATTCTTTAGGTTTTTTTTCTTTTGTATTATAAAGTTCTTTAAATTCATTCTCTTTCAATTCTTCGATGGCCTCGCTCAATATTTTTTGATAAGTATCAAACCCAATGTCATTAATAAACCCACTTTGTTCCCCACCAAGTAAATCTCCTGCTCCTCTAATTTCTAAATCCTTCATGGCAATATTTATTCCACTCCCTAAGTCAGAAAATAGCTCTAAAGCCTCAATTCTTTTTCTTGCATCATCAGTCATCATATGGTATGGTGGAGTGATGAAATAACAAAAAGCTTTTTTATTAGATCTTCCAACTCTACCTCTCATTTGATGTAAATCAGAAAGACCAAAATTATTAGCATTGTTTATAAAAATGGTATTCGCATTGGTAACATCTAATCCACTTTCTACGATGGTAGTAGAAACCAATACATCAAACCCATTATTCATAAATTCTAACATAAGGTTTTCCAATTTTTTACCTTCCATTTGTCCATGACCAATACCAATACTAGCATTGGGAACTAAGCGTTGTAAAAGACCAGCAACTTCTTTTATATTTTCAATTCTATTATGAATAAAAAACACTTGTCCACCTCTGGAAATTTCATAAGTAATTGCATCACGAATCATCTCCTCGCTGAAACGAATAACCTGAGTATCTATGGGATGGCGATTGGGGGGAGGTGTTGAAATTACAGACAAGTCTCGAGCAGCCATCAAACTAAATTGTAATGTTCTTGGTATGGGAGTAGCCGTTAGAGTAAGGGTATCTACATTTTCTTTTATGGTTTTTAATTTATCTTTTACAGCCACTCCAAATTTTTGTTCTTCATCTATAATAAGTAATCCTAAATCCTTAAACTTAATTTTTTGATTAGTCAGTTGATGTGTTCCAATGATAATATCTATACTTCCGTCATTAACACCCTCTATAGCCTCATTTCTTTGTTTGGAAGTTCTGAAGCGATTTAAATAATCTATTCTAACAGGAAAATTTTCTAATCGTTTGGTAAATGTTTTATAATGTTGGAATGCTAAAATTGTGGTTGGAACAAGAATAGCGACCTGCTTTCCATTGTCAACTGCTTTAAATGCCGCTCTAATAGCAATTTCTGTTTTTCCAAATCCTACATCTCCACAAACCAAACGGTCCATGGGTTGTTCTTTCTCCATATCAGCTTTTACATCTTGTGTGGCGGTATATTGATCTGGAGTATCCTCGTATATAAAACTGGCTTCAAGTTCGTGTTGGATATGTGTATCTGGACCAAAAGCTAGCCCTTTTTGCATTCTTCTTTTTGCATATAATTTGATTAAGTTATATGCAATCTCTTTGACACGTTTTTTAGTCTTTTGTTTTATCTTCTTCCAAGCTCCAGAACCTAATTTATATATTTTTGGAGTTTTTCCATCTTTTCCATTGAATTTAGAAATCTTATGTAAAGAGTGAATACTAACGTATAAAATATCTCGATCACCATAAATTAATTTGATTGCCTCTTGATTTTTACCTTCTACATCAATTTTTTGAAGCCCTCCAAATTTTCCAATTCCGTGATCAATATGTGTAACATAATCTCCAATAACAAGATTGTTCAACTCTTTTAATGTGATGGATTGTTTTTTTGCATAGCCGTTTTTTAAACGAAATTTATGATAACGTTCAAAAATTTGATGATCTGTATAACAAACAATTTTTTCTTCTAAATCAATAAAGCCTTGATAAAGAGAAAATACAACTGTTTGATAATGAACTTCTTTTTTAGCATCTTCAAAAATATCATGAAAGCGTTGGGCTTGTTGCTCATTAGCACAGAAAATATAATTGGTAAACCCTTTAGTGTGATATTCGTTTAAGTTTTCAATTAATAAGTCAAATTGTTTATTGAATGAGGGTTGTGCTTTTGTAATAAAATCAATTATGGGTTTATCTCCAGAGGCATAGGTGTCAAAACTAGCCACCGTAAAGTTAGAGAGTTGGTTTTGAATTAAACTACCATTACAAAATAAATCTATGGGTTTGCTGTGACTCAACTCTTTAGACAATTCATTAAATGCACTTTCTGCCTTTGTAAATAGTTTATCTAATTTTCCAATTACTAAATCGTTGTTTTTTAAGAAAATAATAGTGTTTGAGGAAATGTATTTTAGAAAACTTTCTCGCTTCTCTTGAAGTGTTTTATTTTCAACATTTGACATAATGCTGGCTTTTCTAAGCTTTTCTTTGGAGAGTTGAGTTTCTATGTCAAAAGTTCTGATGCTGTCTATCTCGTCTCCAAAAAACTCAATACGAAAAGGTTCATCATTTGAGAATGAAAAAACATCGATGATTCCACCTCGAACCGAGAAATCTCCTGGCTCTGTAACAAAATCAACACGATTAAAATTATATTCAAATAAGACTTCATTTACAAAATCTAGCGAAACACTCTCTGACACAGTTAGTTTAAGGGTATTTCTTTCTAAATCTTTTTTTGTCACTACTTTCTCAAATAATGCCTCTGGATAAGTAACAATTATAGCAGGTTTTTTTTGAGAATTAATACGATTTAAAACTTCAGAACGCAACAAAACATTTGCATTGTCAGTTTCATCAATTTGATAGGGTCTTCGGTAAGATCCCGGGTAAAACAAAACGCTTTTATGACTTAATAATAATTCTAAATCATTAAGATAGTAGGCAGCTTCTTCCTTGTCGTTAAAAATCAGTAAGTAACTTTTGTCATCTTTTTTAAAAGTTTCTGAAATAACAAAAGACATCGATGACCCAACCAAATTCGTAATTTGAATATGGTTATTGTCTCGTTGTATTTGGTTTAAAATCTGTTTAACTTTTACAGATTCTTGATACTGATTAACAATTTCTTGTTTGCTCAACGATTTATATTTTTTTCAAAGATAAATCCTTAATTATTAATTTGGAGCAATAAGCTTATATTTGTACCGTTATTTATACATATTTATAAAAATTTTATGAGAAAATTTTTAATCTTAATTCTTTTAATTTCATTTTCAACAAATTCAACAAATGCTCAAAATAAAGACAATAAATGGGTAGTTGGAGTAAGCGGTTCTTTAGTTCGTTTTAGTAACATCAAAAGGGTTAAAGATTGGCATAACTTTCAAGCTCCTAAAATTAATATTGCTAGGTATCTATTTTCTGGATTAACTGTTGATGCAGGAATTACCTTAAATGCAATTGATATATCTCCATTTGTAACTAATAATTTTAGTTACAATTCGTTTGATGGTAATTTGAGGTATGATTTTAATTTATCAGACAATCATCTTGTTCCATATTTAACTGTTGGAGCTAGTATAGTTGGTCCTCCTAGTACACTTCAAAACTCAAAGTCATCAGGAGTTTTAAATGTTGGTTTTGGAGGAACTTTTTGGGTTTCGAGTCATTTAGGCTTTAATACACAGATTTCCTACAAACATTCACCTGAGAAGATTTTAATCATGACAGCTCACAAACAACTAACCGTTGGGCTGGTTTATAGCATCAAACCAAGAACACGAGCCATAAAGAGTTTTTGGGATAAAAAATGGTAGTTAGAATATTACTTCTTAAGAATTTTCCTTATTAATAAATTGTATATCTCAATCCAATAAAACCTCTAATTCCTTGGTTAGATGCGTATACATAACTGGGATCAAATGTTAGTGCGTTGGGGTTGTTGGGCGTTGCTATTGCTTGACCATTAGAATCAAAAGTAACACTAGAATCAAAAGGGTCAAAAGATCTAGCAATACTATTTCTAGCAGGAGTAAAATTTAAAAGATTTTTAATACCTCCATACAACTCCCAACTATTACCAATTCTTTTTGTAATTTGAATATTCTGAATACTATACCATGGTGAATTTCTTTCTCTTGGATCTGAATCACCTAGTACTGGAAGTTTCATTGGTCCATAAAGGTTTCCGGTATAGTCTATTTTAATACCACTTGTTTTTAATTTGTATGAAACACTCCATACTCCACTAAAACTTTCGGTTAATAATTGTCTTTTTTTGATATTATTTTCATGTATTGAAACATCCATTAACGTAGCGCCAAAATTCATTGTTAAACTTGAGTCAAAAGCAATATCTGAATTTAATGAAAGCCCTTTTGATACCGAGAAGCCTTCAAGATTTGCGTATATAATTTTGTTAGGATCAGTCTCATAATCTGGTAAAATTCTATTGTTAAAGTGAGTGTAAAAAACACTTACATCTAATGAAATACGCATACTTTTAATTGAAATTTTTTTCACATAGTTAATATTGGTGTTCCAAGAAGTCTCAGGAGAAATCTCTCCGTCAAATTCTACATCTCTTGCCCCAGTTAGTGCTGCATGATCTTCTGTAAAAATATTAGCGACTCTAAAACCATTTCCAATACTAAAACGTAAGATATTATTATTATCCTTTGAGTTCCATTTATAATTAACTCTTGGAGAAAAAATATTTCCATGAACACTATTATAATCATAACGAGCTCCAAGAAGTAATTTGTGTTGATTGTTTAGAGTAATTTCATCTTGAATAAACAGCCCTGGTAAATGAATAATAGAGGGTTTATTTGTAATTCCATCTGGCTCAAATGTTGCAAATGTATTGTCATCATAAAATGTATATCTGTAGGCAAGACCAAGAAGAAAGTCATGCCTTCTTTTTATGTTTTTATGGTATACAAGTTGTCCAAAAGCAATTAATTGATTTGCGTTATAGGCATCAGTGCCATAAAATGAATTTTGTTGATGTCCATTAGCACTATATTGAAAACGAATGTCCTCAGATATAGGGAATTCATATGTGCCAAAAGTCTCCCATCTATTTGTGTAAATACTCTCCCCATAAATTTGGTTCCCTCCCCTAAATTCTTTTCCCCAATTCATTTCTCCTCCCCAACGATCTTCATATACATATCGAAAAGCTATTGAAAATAACTTATTGTTTTTTCGTTCAATATTAAATTTATTAAATATTGAAATTCTATTTTGAAGCGTTAAATCAGTAAAGTTGTCATTATTATTGTCAATTCTATTTTGATAGTTAAAATAATTAATTCCTAACAACCCTTCTACTTTTTTAGTTGGTTTGTATTTAAAGCCAATATCGGTATTTACTTCTCCCCAAGAGCTTGAAAAGCTATCTACAAAAAGCACTGGAGCATTTGAAGGTTTTTTTGTAATTATATTTATAATTCCACCTACAGCCTCTGAACCGTACAAAGAAGATGCTGGTCCTTTTACAACTTCAACCCTTTGAATTAAAGCTTGAGGAATGCCAGTTAAACCATATACAGTAGAAAGGCCACTTACAATAGGCATACCATCAATTAAAACAAAAGTATATGGCCCCTCTAAACCATTAATATGTATATCCCCTGTATTACATACATTACAATTTAATTGAGGTCGAACTCCATTAACATTTTGTAATGATTCAAAAATTGATGGATTTGGATTTTTTTTAAAAAAACTTTTACTGAATACATCAACGGGAACAGAACTCATAGATTTTGATACAGGCCTAAGGTTTCCAGACACAACAACCTCATCCAATGAGTTATTTGACTCTAATGAAAAATTACGAGTAATTTTTTGATTACTA
>CBFHOD010000027.1:0-3133 GCA_965657365.1 Flavobacteriaceae bacterium | reverse complement strand
TACTACTGAAAGAAATTTCAATTATTTTTGTTTTATACCCTAAACTACTTATAACTACCTTTTGAATTCCAGAGGGAATATTTTTGATTTCGAAATACCCATCTTCATTTGAAAAAGTTCCAAGTTTGGTGTTTTGTAAATAAATATTTACATACGACAACCTTTCTGAATTATTGAAGATTTCTCCAACTAGGATATTCTTTTGAGAATAACAAGAAAAAGATATTATTAAACATATTATTATTAAATATGATTTCATTAGGTCAAGGTTGTTTTTTGACAAAAATAAATAAATATTTAGTCTTGTCTAAAAAAATAGTTAAAAAAATAAATAAAGTTTATCTTTGTGATATTATTACACAATTATGTTTACACTTTCAGAAGAAAATTATTTAAAATCAATTTTTCATTTACAGACTGAATCAGGAAAAGGAATTAGCACAAATGCTATAGCAAAAAAACTTGAAACAAAGCCTTCCTCTGTGACAGATATGATAAAAAAATTAGCTGAAAAAAAAGTGTTAGTTTACATGAAGTATCAGGGGGTAACGCTCACTGATTTGGGGAAGCAAGCCGCAATTAGTATTGTTAGAAAACATCGTCTTTGGGAAGTTTTTTTAGTTGATAAATTGAATTTTTCATGGGATGAAGTCCATGATGTTGCAGAACAGTTAGAGCATATAAAATCCCCAAAACTCATTAATGAATTGGATGCTTTTTTAGGGTTCCCAAAAAAAGATCCCCATGGAGATCCAATACCAGATAAAGAAGGTAATTTTCAAAAAATAGAGAAAAAATTATTGTCTACTTTGGAAGTAAAGCAATCTGGAATTTGTGTTGGCGTAAATGATTCTTCTTCAGATTTTTTAAAATATTTAGATAAGAACAATATTTCTTTAGGGCACAAAATAGAGGTGCTTTCAAAGGAATCTTTTGATGGTTCTCTAACAATTTTAATCAATTCAAAAAAAATTACTGTTTCTAAAAAAATATCTAATAATATTTATATACAATCATGAGTACATTTGATCAACTCGTAGAATTTGGGAAAGCGCATCCTATTTTGTCAGCACTTTATGCGTCATTATTTACCTGGGCTTTAACTGCTTTAGGAGCAGGTTTAGTTTTCTTTTTTAAGAAAATGAATAGAGCAGTTCTAGATGGAATGTTGGGCTTTACCGGAGGGGTAATGGTTGCGGCAAGTTTTTGGAGTTTACTTGCACCTGCAATTGAAAATAGCCCAGGAGAAGGTTTTATGAGAGTTTTGCCATCCGCAATAGGGTTTTCTTTGGGTGCTTTAGCTTTGTTTGGAATGGATAAGATTTTACCTCACTTACATATTAATTTTAAAGAATCTGAAGCTGAGGGTGTAAAAACAAGTTGGCACAAAACAACCTTATTGGTTTTAGCAATTACCTTGCATAATATTCCAGAGGGCTTAGCTGTTGGAGTTTTATTTGGAGCAGCTTCTACTTTAGTTGGAGTTGAACAAACCGAAATGATAATAGCCGCAATTTCATTGGCCATAGGAATTGGTATTCAGAACTTTCCTGAAGGTTTTGCAGTTGCAATGCCATTAAGAAGGCAAGGAGTAAGTAGATTAAAGAGTTTTTGGTACGGCCAATTATCTGCTGTAGTAGAGCCAATAGCTGCAGTTGTTGGTGCAGTAGCTGTTTCTTTTTTTACTCCAATTTTACCTTATGCCCTAGCTTTTGCAGCAGGAGCAATGATTTTTGTGGTGGTCGAAGAAGTAATTCCTGAAACACAAAGAGATAAATATACAGATATCGCTACACTAGGTTTTATAGGGGGTTTTATTGTGATGATGTCTTTGGATGTTGGCCTAGGATAAAAATCAGTAATTATATAGTAAAAGCCAAACAATTTCTGTTTGGCTTTTTGTATTTTGCAATAAAATTATTTTAGTGCAACAAACTTCTACTTTTCAAATTTACAATGCTTCAGCTGGAAGTGGAAAGACGTTTACCTTGGTAAAAGAGTATCTAAAAATAATTCTAGTTAGTGATGATATTTTTGTCTTTCAAAAAATCTTAGCGGTTACATTTACCAATAAAGCAGCTGCAGAAATGAAGCAGCGAGTTTTAAAAGGCTTATACCAATTTTCTGAAGGTAAAAAGAGTCCTATTTTTTTAATCTTACAACAAGAAACAGGCCTAGAAGCTCGTCTAATTCAAAATAAAAGTAAAAAAATCTTATACCTTATTCTTCAAAATTATACTGCTTTTCATATAACAACAATAGATAGCTTTACCCATAAAATTATTAAGAGTTTTGCTTTTGATTTAGGGTTAAGTCAGAATTTTGAGGTAGAAATGAATGCAACAGATTTATTGGATAAAGCAGTAGAAGTTTTAATTTCAAAAATAGGTGCAGATGAAAAATTAACTCAAGTTTTAATAGAGTATGCTTTAGATAAGTCAGATGATGACAAATCTTGGGATATTTCTAGAGATTTAGCAGAGTTTTCAAAAATTCTTTTAAATGAGGAAGATACTGAGCATTTTAGAAGGTTGAGTGGTAAATCCTTACAAGATTTTAAATCTTTGCAAAAAAAATTAAATTTCCATCAAAAGGAATTAATAGCTAAAATGAGATCTATTGGTGAAGAAGCACTTCAGATTATTAGCACAAAAGCATTAGATGCCAAAGATTTTTATAGGTCTATGCTTCCTAATCATTTTTTATCCTTAATTAAGAAACCAGAACTTACTAAGTTTTTTGATCAAAGCAATCTTAAACAAAGAGTCGAAGAAGGTACGTTGTATTTAGAGTCAAAATCACAAGATATCAAATCATCTATTGAGGAAATTTTACCAGAAATTTTGAAATTATATGCTAATTCAGAGCTGTTGTACCAACAGTTAACTCAAACTAAATTAGTTTTAAAAAATATTATTCCTTTAGCTGTTTTAAATAACATCAATCAAGCATTGAACCATATAAAAGAAGACAATAACATTCGGTTAAATGCTGAATTTAATCAATTGATTTCTGATCATATTCAAGATCAACCAGCTCCTTTTATTTATGAAAGAATAGGTCAGAAATTTATGCATTATTTTATTGATGAAATGCAAGATACCTCAGTTTTGCAATGGGAAAACTTAATTCC
>CBFHOD010000026.1:22262-28533 GCA_965657365.1 Flavobacteriaceae bacterium | reverse complement strand
GGTTGGATGGATGTAAATCCAGGTGTGGCTTCGTCATATATCTTCGCTCAAAAACCGGGAGATAAAGTAGTAATATCTGGACCTTATGGTGAATTTTTCATTAATGAATCTGATTCAGAAATGTTATATGTTGGTGGAGGTGCAGGAATGGCTCCGATGCGTTCTCATTTATATCACCTCTTCAAAACTTTAAAAACTGGACGTAAAGTTACGTATTGGTATGGAGGTAGATCAAAAAGAGAATTATTTTACATAGACCATTTTAAATCTTTAGAAAGAGATTTCCCAAACTTTAAATTTTACATGGCTTTATCTGAGCCTATGGAAGAAGATAATTGGAAAGTTAAAGAAGGAATTGAGGGTGATGGTGACGGTTTTACCGGATTTATTCATAACTGTGTCATTGATAACTATTTAAATTATCATGATTCGCCAGAAGATATTGAATTGTATTTTTGTGGACCACCTTTAATGAATAAAGCAGTTCAAAAAATGGGTGAAGACTTTGGTATTCCTGATGAAAATATCAGATTTGATGACTTTGGAGGTTAATATTAAGTATTTACCAATCACGAATAAAAAAAACCAGCATATAATGCTGGTTTTTTTATATTAAAATAGTTTCTAATTTATGGGTTGGCTCATTGTTTTCATATTCAAATAATTTTGAATAATCCATTATATTAGGGACATCATCTAATTTGCATAAATAAGAAATTACAGCTGTTAATCCATTGAATAGTGTTTCCTTATGTCTTGGATTCTGTGGTTTTTGATTGTAATGGCAAAGCGGTGTTTTAAAACCACAGGCTTCCAGAAATACCTTTTCAATGGTTAATAACTCTTGTGGAGAATATCCATTAAATTTCCTTCCTAATTTTTGATGAACAGTTCCTATATAATTCAAATGTAAAGAACCGTGTTCATTAGATAGATGTTTCCAGCTATCATGATTGTCTAGAATATTACCTACAGCACACGCGGCACAATCTTCAGGGTCTAATATATCGTTGTGAAAGGCTTTGTATAATTTTATGATAGCCTCTTCTAATCTTATTGGGGTCTTCATATTGATATCTATTTTTACCCTCTAAAGTACAAAAGATTTTGATTATTATAAACTAGAAATATCATTTTATGAGTCCCTTTTTTAATATTTTACATTGAGTTTCAAGCCAACCATCAAAAATGAGTGCAAATTTAGAGTAGCACAAATAAACAAGCTACCTTTGTTGAAATTTTTAACATGACTACTTTTAAAGATTTAGACTTATCTAATCAACTTTATAACAGCATAGAAGAATTAGGTTTTATACACCCAACCCCCATTCAAGAGGCTGCCTATTCTGTAGTTCGATCCGGAAAAGACATTGTTGGAATCGCTCAGACTGGAACAGGGAAAACATTTGCTTATACGTTACCAATCTTGAGAGATTTAAAATTCTCAAAGCAAGCAACCCCTAGAGTTTTAGTTGTAGTTCCAACGCGTGAATTAGTACTCCAAGTAGTAGATGAAATTGAGAAACTAGCAAAATACATTAATATTCGAGTTTTAGGAGTTTATGGAGGAACAAATATTAACACTCAAAAACAAGCAGTAGCTCAAGGTGTAGATATTATTGTGGCTACCCCAGGAAGATTATACGATTTAGCATTGAGTAATGTGTTGAAATTGAAATCGATTCAAAAACTAGTGATTGACGAAGTAGATATAATGCTAGATTTAGGATTCCGTTTTCAGTTGCTTAATATTTTTGATTTACTACCAAAATCAAGACAAAATATTATGTTTTCTGCTACCATGACCAATGATGTAGATGAATTAATAAAAGATTTTTTTAAATCGCCTAAGAAGATTTCTGTAGCTTTAAGTGGTACACCTTTAGATAATATTAAACAAACCTCGTATTTAGTTGCTAATTTCTATACAAAGGCAAATCTATTGAATCACTTATTATCCCATAGAGATACCTTTACTAAAGTTCTAGTTTTTGTTTCGAATAAACGAAGAGCAGATCTCTTATTTAATGTTGTAGAAGAGTTCTTTGGATCAGAGAGTTGTATCATACACTCCAATAAAACTCAAAATTATAGAATTCGTTCTATTCGCCAGTTTGATGAAGGTATCAACCGTATTTTAGTAGCTACAGATGTCATGGCTCGTGGATTAGATTTAGATGGAATCTCACATGTTGTAAATTTTGACACCCCTTATTTTCCAGAAAACTATATGCATAGAATTGGTAGAACTGGAAGAGCAGAACAAGAAGGAAGAACAATTTTATTTTCAACAGAAAAAGAGCTAGAATCAAAAGAAAGAATTGAAGCCTTAATGAAGTATGAAATTCCGGTACTTGATTTTCCAGAGGGAGTAAAAATATCGAATCAATTAACAGAAGAGGAGCGTCCTAGAGAAGATCAAGAAATTTCAAAAAATAGAGTTTCTGAAGAATATATTCCTGGCCCTGCTTTTCACGAGAAGAGTGAAAAAAACAAAAAAACAAATCAAGGAGGTTCTTACAGAAGAGAAATTGCTAAAAAGTATAAAAAACCCAAAACTCGAGGTGATAAAAATTATAATAGGAGAAATAAAAGAACTAAAAATTAATTTTTAAAAACAATTAATTTCGTTGATATTGCATTAATTCTAGTATTCATTCCACTATTATTTAATAAATTATAAGATTATTTGTTATTATTTAATTAAGTTTAAATTTTAAATTTAACCCCAATTTATAAACTAATTTTTAGAATTATGTTCTTCAAAAAATCTTCAATTATTGTCATAGCATTATTTTTTATTCAAACAATCTTCTCTCAAAAAGTAAAAAATGAGCCTCAAAAACCTTATTTAATTGGTAAACCTTCAAAGGTAGAGTATGTTCCATCTATTTCTTCTAGAATGAATAATTTAGTAAGACCAAATCTTCAACAACAAAAAGAAATGTTAGATGGAAGATCTTCTAAATATGATATAGTAATAGGTAAAGGTTCTGAAGGAGATGATCCTTTAGCTAAATATTCAGATAATTTGAGAAATAGAACACCGGTAAGAGAGCCTGAGTTAATTTTTGAAACTGGTGCTTCAAACTCCTCACCAACAGACCCTGCAGGTGCTGTAGGCCCAAATCATTATATTTCTGTAATTAATACAGCTTTTCAAATTTTTGATAAAAGTGGAAACTCGTTAACTGGAGGTTTGGTTTCTCCTAATCCAACGATATTTCCAAGTGGTGGTTGTTGTGACTTAACAGCTAGTTACGATAATGCTGCCGATAGATGGGTGTTAAGCTTTCTTGGTGGAGGTGTTCAAGTTGCAGTTTCTGATGGTCCCGATCCTGTAAATGATGGTTGGACAGTCTATAGTTATAGTGCTGTTAGTGATTACCAAAAACTATCTGTATGGAGAGATGGATATTATATGACAGAAAATACAGGAAGTTCAAACAAATTACATGTATTTCAACGAGATGCCATGATAGATGATGTAAGTGCAGGGACAGAGCCTCAAATTTTATCTTTTTCTTTACCAGGAATAGTAACGAGTGGTTTTCATAGTCCTCAAGTATTAAATATTAGTGATGCTAATTTTCCGACATCAGGAGGTGCAACCGTTATGTATATGCAAGATGACGCATGGGGTGGAGTTAGCACTGATCATGTGAAGTTATGGAATGTAGCTATAGACTGGGAAAGCCCTAATGAATCTGAAGTTTCTGCTGCTGTAGAGCTAACAACCACTCCTTTTATTAGTGTTTTTGACGGAGGAAGCTTTTCTAATTTATCTCAGCCAGGTGGCGGCCCTGCAATAGACGCTCTCCAAGCTACAATCATGAATCAAGCACAATTTAGAAAGTTTTCAAATTATAATTCTGCCTTATTCAATTTTGTAGTAGATGTAGATGGGTCTAGTATAGAGCAGGCTGGTGTTCGTTGGTATGAATTAAGACAAACTGCAGATGGAGAACCTTGGGAAATCTTCCAAGAAGGAACTTATACTGCACCTGATAATAGACATGCTTGGAATGCAAGTTTAATTATGGATGTAAGAGGTAATATTGGAATGGGATATTCTGGGATGTCTAGTGCCAATAGTACCGATTCTCAAGTAAGAGTTGGATCCTATTATACAGGTAGGCTTTCACAAGATCCTATTAATGTTATGACATTAGCTGAGGGAGTTATAATTGAAGGAGATGCAAATATTCCAAGTACTCGTTATGGAGATTACAGTAAAATAGATTTAGACCCGGATAATAACAAAAAATTCTGGTTTATTAATGAAGTTATGTCAGGGGGTAGAAAAAATATAGCTGGAGTTTTTCAAATAGCATCAAATTTCAATAACGACCTAGCTGTTATTAGTATAGATACTCCCGTTTCAGGAGCTTTAAATAATAACGAAACTATTACAGTCACTATTCAAAACTTAGGTGAAGCTGATGCTTCTGGGTTTGACTTATCGTATCAAATAGGGAATGATGTTGAGGTTATTGAAAACTATTCAGGAACTATCACTTCAGGCTCAATAGCTCAATATACTTTTGCAACAACTGCAAATTTATCAATTGAAGGAGAAACATATACCATTACTTCATCATCCTTATTGACTGGAGATGAAGATCCTACCAATGATTCTGTTTCTAAAGAGGTAACCCATTTTTTCATTAATGACCTTGGAGTTACTGCGATTACTTCCCCAACAGATGGAGAAGCATTAGCAAATGAGTCGATTGTAGTAACTATAGAAAATTTTGGAACTGCTTCTCAGTCTAATTTTCAAGCTTCTTATTCTATAAATGGTGCTCCAGATATTATAGAAAGTATCGCTGGTCCTTTAGACGCAGGAGCTACGATGTCTTATACTTTTACTACTTTAGGAAATTTTTCTTTGGATGGTACCTACACACTAGTAGTTAAAACATTGTTAGCTTCAGATTCAGATATCACTAATGATTCGTCTCAAATAGAAATTTTAAATTTAACATGTTATACAAGAACTAACGATACAGATCAATCAATTGGTCCAAACGTTGGGGTTACCACATCCATAATTAATATGGATCAAAATGCTGTGATTACTGATGTAAATTTAACTTTAAATATTGAACATACTTGGGATGCTGATTTAGAGGTTAAATTAATCGCTCCAGACGGTGTCACGGAGATAATTCTATTTGAGGATATTGGGAGTAATGGAGATAACTTTACAAATACAATATTAGATGATGACGCTAGTACAGTTATAAGTGATGGAGATGCACCTTTTAATGGGACATATAGTCCAGTAGGGAGTCTCAGTGATTTAAATGGTTTACTTTCTGCCGGAGATTGGACACTTTACATAAATGATGATGCAACTGGAGACGGAGGAACTTTACTTGATTGGTCTATTCAAATTTGTACTGAAGCACCTCTTTCAGTTTCTGATAACGAGTTAGATGGTGAATTTAAAATTCTTAATAAAGGGAACAATCAATTTGAAGTTTCATTAGCCAATACTTCTTCTTTTGAAGATTTAAATCTAGACGTTTATAATATGTTAGGCCAAAGACTTCTGTGGAAAACATTAAAAAATACTTCCGGATTTTATTCTCACATAATAGATATGTCTTATGCTTCTGAAGGAATATATCTAGTTAGACTTGGTGACAATAAGAACTCAACAGTGAAAAGAATTATTGTAGAGTAAAAAAGTTTTAATTTACAACTATAAAAAAAGAGCATATTTCTATGCTCTTTTTTTTAATTATTTACTAAAATAACTTCTACAAGAGCTATTGGTGAAGTGTTTTTACAACGATTTTTCATTCTTAAAGGAAGAAATTTAAAATAAATGATTTCTTTTTTTAAAGAAAATGAAATAAATTCCTCATCTTTTATGTTTATTGGATCATAGTTAATATTGTTTGAATCAGTTATAATCCAACCACAAATTCCAGTATCTTTAGGCTCTATTGTACCTAAAGAATATCCTTTTTTTTGATATTCTAATGCTTCTTTGTTGGTAGATGATTTTGTGCTTTTACAGGAGATCATCAACAATGCTATAATAAGAACTATTGGTTTTATATTTGAGTGTTTCATAGTTTTTAAATTTTAAAAGTATAAGATAATAAAATAATGCAAGTATTAACAAAACAAGAACTTCACAATCTTGCCATGAATATAGTAGGTAAGAAGTTAGAAAAAATGGGCTATGAATTTCAAGCCATTAATAGTAAATTAAAAAAGCATCCTCAATTTGTATTATTTAAAAAAGGAGAATCTC
>CBFHOD010000026.1:19928-22165 GCA_965657365.1 Flavobacteriaceae bacterium | reverse complement strand
TCCCATTTTTGTGTTGGTTAAAGCTACCAATAATATTCAAAACCCCGAAGATTATGATGTTTTATGGATGGAGACTTTTAAACAGCATGCAAAAAAACAAAATGCTAAAGTATGGTTTGCAGGGGTTGGGATTGCTAACGCAGAAAGTGTAGAGAATCCGGTTTTTAAAGACCAACCTTACTATGTTGCTTTCGAGGATTTTATTAAAATTTTAGACTAAAAAAAAGCATCACTTTAGTGATGCTTTTTTTATTTATTAATGAGTTAATTACTCAGCTTTGGTCTCTAACATTTCAAAGAATTGACCAATTTTAGGTAAAATAATAATCTTAGTTCTTCTATTTTTTGATTTGTTAGCAGGAGTATCATTTGGAGCTAACGGAACATAACTACTTCTACCAGCAGCAATTAATCTACTCGGTTCTACTGCGAATTCGGTTTGTAATATTCTAGTGATTGAGGTAGCTCTCTTGGTAGATAAATCCCAATTGTCTGTAATAATTTCATTGCTAATAGGCGTTGCATCTGTATGACCTTCAATCATCACATCCATATCTGGCTGGCTGTTAATAACAGTAGCAACTTTTTCTAGAACAGGAAATGCTTTTTCTGTGATCGTATAACTTCCACTTTTAAATAATAGTTTATCAGATATAGAGATAAAAACAACAGTTTTTTCAACATTAATTTCAATATCCTCATCATCAATACCCTCTTGCAATTCCTTTTTCAAGTTGAAAGCTACAACTAAATTTAAAGAATCTTTTTTTGTAGCAGCAGCTCTAATTCTATTAATATACTTGTCTTTTTTACTTAATTGAGCAAGTGTTTCTTTAATGTTATCTGTAGCTCCTTGAGTTAATACGGTCAAGTTATCAACATATTCTAAGGTCTTTTTCTTATCATTTTTTAAATCAGCAATGATATTATTTAAGTTTGCTACATCAGCATCACATTTTTCATTATCAATAACACATTTTGTTAAACTATTTTTTACGGCTAGAAGTTCATCTTTGGTTTTATTGTGTTTAGATTGAAGTGCTGCATGTTCTTTCTTGGAAATACAAGAGCTAATGAAAACTACAGAGACTAGTAATACAATTATTTTTTTCATTTTTTAGTTATTGAAGATTATTACTAACAAAGTTAAAAATATTGAGAGTAAAACCATAGTGATTAACAAATATTTATGAACGATTTTAAAAAACATTAAATTGTATCTTTGTGGGCTAAAAACTTAACTGATGAAAAAGGCTATTTTTATTTTTTTACTCTCTTCACTTTTTACGTTTACCTCATGTAAAAAAGAGCCTAATACACCGATAAAACTTCAAGGGTATGTTTTTGGAACGACCTACACTATAATTTATTATGATGTTGCTATTAATTTCAAAAAAGACATTACTCAATTATTTAATGAGGTAAATCAATCTACTTCAACATATATATATTCATCAGATATATCAAGAATTAACAGGGGTGAAAAAGGTGTAAAAGTTGATAAATACTTCCAAGAGATATTTACTAAAACAACTCAAATCTTCAATGAAACTAATGGTTATTTTGACCCTACTGTTGGAAATTTGGTTAATGCATGGGGATTTGGGCCAGAAAAACCTTTAAATGATTTAGATAGTAGCAAAGTAAAAGAATTAATGAGATTTGTTGGTTTTGATAAAGTGAAATTAGTTGATAATGAAATTTTTAAAGAGTATTCTGAAACATATTTTGATTTTAATTCTATTGGAAAAGGATATGGTTTAGATGTTGTCGCTAGATTTTTAGAATCTAAAGGGGTTAAAAATTATTTAATTGAAATTGGTGGTGAGCTAAGATTAAAAGGAACCAAACCAACTGGAAAGTTATGGACCATTCAATTAGACGATCCAAATACAGATGGATCACGCTCTGCTTATAAAAAATTAAACTTGACCAACATTTCTATGGCAAGTTCTGGAAATTATAGGAAATTTAGAATTGCCACAAATGGAGAAAAATATGTTCATACAATCAACCCCAAAACAGGTTATGCAACTGAAAGTAATCTATTAGCTGCAACTGTAATTGCAGAATTAGATTGTGCTGATGTTGATGCCTATGCAACAGCTTTTATGGCTATGGGATTTGAAAAAACCAAAAAGTTTTTACAAGCCAAACCGAATTTAAAAGTAGTGTTAATTTATGTAGATGAAAATGGTAAGTTATTGGAGTTTGAGAACTAATCTTTAAAAACTACT
>CBFHOD010000026.1:0-19829 GCA_965657365.1 Flavobacteriaceae bacterium | reverse complement strand
CCTCCTTTTTTCATAACTCTAAATAATTCTTTCATAGCCTTAGTATCATCCTGAACATGTTCTAATACATGATTGCAAAAAATAACATCAAAAGAATTATCATTGAAGGGTAAATTAATAATGTCTGCTTTTACATCTGCAATTGGCGAATCTAAATCTGCAGTTTTATAGTCATGATTTAATTTTCTGAAACGGGTAAGGAAACATTGTTCAGGAGCCATGTGTAAAACCTTTTTCTTTGATGTAAAGAAGTCGGTTTCATTTGTTAAATACAACCACAGTAATCTGTGACGCTCTAGAGATAAGGTACTTGGTGATAGTACGTTTTGTCTTTGAATCTGGTAGCCATAAGGTAAAAACTTACGAAAACTTTTATTGTCTATGGGGTCTGTATATTTATTTCCTTTTAAATAAAAGGCAATAAAAGGCCTTACTACATAACTTAATTTGATAAGTAATGGGCGTGGAACTCTATTTAATATGATTTTGAATATTTTCAATAAACGGGTTTACAACGTTCTACTATTGAACTCAAGCTCTTCATCACTAACAATCCCTAGAGCATCATAAATGTACTTAAACGTAGACAGGAGTTCTGGTTTACCGTTTACAATTGCAATGTCGTGTTCAAAATGAGCACTGGGTTTACCATCTTGTGTAAGTATCGTCCATCCGTCACTAAGATGCTTAATTCTATGTGTGCCCAAATTAATCATAGGTTCAATAGCAACAACCATTCCATTGACTAATTTTTTACCCCTACCACGCTTTCCATAATTTGGCATTTCAGGATCTTCGTGCATTTTTCTTCCAAGTCCGTGACCAACAAGTTCTCTAACTACACCATAACCTCGATCTTCACAGTATTTTTGAATAGCATATCCAACATCACCGATTCTATTTCCAACTTTTAATTGACGAATTCCCTCATATAAACTTAGTTTGGTAACTTCCAATAATTTTTTTGTCTCTTCCTCAATTTCTCCTACTGCAAATGTATAGGCATGATCTCCATAAAAGCCATTTTTTAAGGCACCACAATCTATTGAAATAATATCTCCTTCTTGAAGTGGTTTATCATTAGGAATTCCATGAACAACTTGTGCATTTGGGCTCATGCATAGTGTATTTGGAAAATCATACAACCCTAAAAAACCTGGAATAGCATCTTGCGAACGAATATATTCTTCAGCTATTTTATCTAAAAATAAGGTAGTGACTCCCGGCTTTACTTCTTTGGCAAGTATTCCTAGGGTTCTAGAAACCACAAGTGCGCTTTCACGCATAATTTCTATCTCTTCACTATTTTTTATTTTAATCATAGTAAAATTTAAAGTGTAAAGATAAATTAATAGTTTTATTTTTGGTAGGGGTGTTTGTAATTCCCTCCTCGCAAGATTTTCAATATATCCTTTTCTATTGTTTTTTTGGAATGTTCTACAAAGCGACCAATCTCTTTGCCATCCCTAAAATAAATAAATGTGGGGGTATGTCTTATCGCAAACCCTTTTTGAAGATTATTTGGAGTTTTCTTTCCAATAGTAATTCCAATCATTTTAAAATCATTTTCAAGATCAAATCCAGCTAACTCCATGATTTTATAAAACTTTGGGAGTTCTCTTTTACTATCATGACACCAACTTCCAATAAAAGATTTAATTGAAATATTGTTGAGTTTTTTTTTGATTTTCTGAACTATTTTTGGATCTGGAGTATACGCATCATAATTTTTTGAGAACCATTCTTTGTGTTTTCCATTTAAGAAATCAGACTTTTTAAGATATCCAACTAAATTACCATTGATATTTCTCTTTTCTTGCGCATTGCCCAATAAAAACGAACACAAGAAAATTACAAATAAAAGCTTCTTCATCTTAAAGTAGTGATTTTCTTGTCATTTCTTTTGGTTGTTCAACACCCATTAATTCTAAGATTGTAGGAGCAATATCTCCAAGTACACCATTATTTATTGATTGAATTTCTTTATCAATAAGAATTATTGGAACAGGGTTTGTGGTGTGAGCAGTATGTGGGCTTCCGTCTGGGTTCATCATCGTTTCACAATTTCCGTGATCTGCAATTAAAAGGGTTGAGTACCCATTTTGTAAGCCGGTAGAAATCACATCTTTTGTGCATTTGTCAACTGTTTCACAAGCTTTTATTGCTGCTTCAAACACACCTGTATGTCCAACCATATCTCCATTAGCAAAATTCAAGCATACAAAATCTACTTCTCCTTTTTCTAACTCAGGCACAATAGCATCCCTTATTTCGTAGGCACTCATTTCTGGTTTTAAATCGTAGGTTGCAACTTTTGGTGACGGACAAAGAAGTCTTTTTTCTCCTATAAATTCTTTTTCTCTTCCACCTGAAAAGAAAAAAGTAACATGTGGGTATTTTTCAGTTTCAGCAATTCTAATCTGCTTTCTTTCTGCTGTTTCTAAAACTTCGCCCAATGTGTTTTCAATATTTTCACTATTGTACACAACTTTAATGTCTTTGAAAGTTTTGTCATAATTAGTTAACGTAACAAAGTATAATGGAATTTTGTGCATGTTATATTCCTCATTATTATTTTGGCTCAACACTTCTGTTAATTGTCTTCCTCTGTCTGTTCTAAAATTGAAGAAAATGACAACATCATCTTTTTTAATAGAGGCTTTAGGCTCATTGTTTTCATCAACCATAATTATAGGTTTAATGAACTCATCAGTTATTTTATTGTCATAACTTTTTTGAATATTAGCTGTTGCATTAGTTGAGTGTTCTCCAATTCCATTAACCAATGCATCATAGGCCAATTTTACTCTTTCCCATCTATTATCTCTATCCATTGCATAGTATCTACCTGTAACAGAGGCTAATTCTCCGGTAGTACTTTTCATATGCTTTTGAATATCATCAATAAAATAAGCACCTGATTTTGGATCACAATCTCTTCCATCAGTAAACGCATGAAGAAAAATATTTTTCACTCCATGATCATTAGCAGCACTAAGTAAACCCTTTACGTGATTGATATGAGAATGAATACCTCCATTAGACACCAGCCCCAACAAATGCACATTTTTCTGATGATCTTTTGCATACTTAAAAGCGTTTAATACTTCTTTCTCTTTAGATAATTTACCTTCTCTAACGGCAATATTAATTTTTGCAAGATTTTGATAAACAATTCTACCAGCACCTAAATTCATGTGACCTACTTCAGAATTTCCCATTTGACCTTCAGGCAAACCTACATGTTCACCATCGGTTCTTAATTCCGAGGATGGGTAGCTATCATAAAGTGAATTAATATAAGGTGTTTTTGCATTAAAAATTGCTGAAACCTCTGGGTTTTGGGTAATTCCCCAGCCATCTAAAATTAGTAAGATTACTTTCTTGTTCATGGTATGTTTTGAATTGTAAAAGTAAGAAAGATTTTTAGGTGTTTATTAAAATTTTGCGAAACCGATAAAGTAAATTACGATAATTAGCAGGAAAAGAATAACAGCGGTTTTTTTAATAAGTACTTTTTTATTTTCTTTTCGTAGTTTCTCTTTGATATCTCTTAATTGTTTTTTAGAAGCATTTCTATGAAAAAATAATTTTGTTTTTGTTGAATAGCTACCATTTTTATCAAGTTTTTTAAGAGCACTCTGTCGAGCTCTTTTGTTATTTTTGATACTCATTACCATGGCTGCAATAGAACTCATAATCAATATAAATTAGTGTTACCTATTAGTAATGAAAAACATTAAAACGTTACATTATTTGAATATTTATAACTCTAAATTGTGTAATTTTACGAACTAATTGATAATTTAATTACTAATCTATTATGAGTTTATTTGGAATGTTTAGCAACAAAAATGCTACAAATAAAATTGAGGAATATTTAAAAAAAGGAGCTATTATTTTAGATGTTAGAACACTCCAAGAATGGAATGAGGGGCATATTAATGGTTCAGAGCATATTGTTTTAAATTCTATTCCTGATCATATAGAACATATCAAAGGGTTTCAAAAACCTATAATAGCAGTTTGTAAAAGTGGAGGTAGAAGTCAGAGTGCTACAGATTTTTTGCTACAACATGGATTAGACATCATTAACGGAGGTCCTTGGGGTAACGTTTCAAAATTTATAGACTAACCTGAAGTTTATTTTTTTTTAAAAAGAAATGTGAGAATATTTTTTTTTAAGGGTTACGATTTTTTCTTGAAGAGAAGATAAAAATTGCTGATGTTCTTTAGAATTTGGGTTGAACGGTTTGTGTTCAAGACCTCTCTGAATTTTAATCACTTCCTTTTTTAATTCAAGTGCTTCATCGGATAACCAATTTTCATAAAACTTTTTCCAAATATAATTTATCGCAATATGATTTGGGTGAATCATGTCTTCTTTGTAAAATCGATAATCCCTCAATTCATCCATCATAACCTCATAACTTGGGAAATAGAAACTGTTTTTATGTTTTGGTATGATTTGATGAAGAGCTGAAATCAAATGAGATTTACTCTGTTGATTTTCAATAAATCCATCTTTTAAATGACGAACGGGGGATACCGTAAAAATGAAATTTATATCTGCATTAACTTTTCTAACCAAAGAAATTATTGACGAAAGACTTTTATTAATTTCAACTATTGAAACAAGTTCCTTTTTAAATTTATGTTGGGAGACTTTATGGCAATTAGCAACAATTTCATCAGTTTCCAACAAACGGTACACCCAAGATGTTCCTAGGGTAATTATGATGTGAGTACTGCTTTTTAAAGCTTTATTTATTGATGCTGAAGCTTTATTAAGTTCTTCTATAACCTCATCTTTTGATGAGGAACTCAGTTTTGAATGTGCTTCAAAAGATTGCCAACGTTCATTTAAAAAAAAGAGGTCCTTTTCAGTATATTCTTTTTTAGTAATGGCATTTTTAATAACTGATTCAATTGCTTTTGGATGAAATAAAATACCAAAAGGATTAAGTATCGACTGAAATTTATGATACCTTAATTTTTGCCCAATATTATCCGAAAAACAAGAACCTAGTAAAATTATCTTTGAGTTGTAATCTATGGGATTGCTGGTATTTTTAGAAAATGGTATGTGAGTTTGAAGATTCAAAAACTGGTTTTAACTTGAGTTCCCTTTTTTATTGATTATTTTTAATTTATAACAACCGACCGATAAAATGTTAATCCAAATATGTTATAGCTTTTTCTAAAGCCTCCTGAATTCCTAAAGGGTTTTTTCCACCTGCTGTTGCAAAAAATGCTTGACCACCGCCGCCGCCCTGAATATACTTTCCTAATTCTCTAACAATGGTTCCTGCATTTAGATTTTTACTCTCCACAATTTCTTTTGATACATAACAGGTTAGGATCGCTTTTCCATTTATTTCAGCTCCAAACAATAAGAATAAATTTTTAAACTCACCCCCTAATTCGAATGCCAGTGTTTTGATACTATTTGCATCTAAATCAATTTTTTTTGCTAAAAATTGAACTTCATTGATTTCTTTAAGTTCATTTTTCAAATCATTTTTAAGATGCTTAGCTTTTGCTTTTATCAACTGATCTAGTTGTTTCTTTAATGCACTATTTTCTTGCTGAAGGGCAAGAATTGCTTTAATAGGCTCTTTTGGATTATTAAGTACGTCCTTAATCTCCCGGAAGCTACTGTTATTTTCTAAATAATATTCTTTAGTAGCATCCATAGTAATTGCTTCAATTCTTCTTATACCAGCAGCTACAGCTCCCTCAGATTTAATTTTGAAATGCCAAATTTCTGATGTATTTGTGACGTGAGTTCCTCCACATAATTCAATAGATTGTCCAAAACGAATAGATCTGACTTGATCTCCATATTTTTCACCAAATAAACTCATTGCACCTTCGGCAATTGCTTCTTCTTTTGGGATACTACGTTTTTCTTCCAAAGGAAGTTTTCCTTCAATTCTCGCATTCACAAAATATTCCACATCATATAACTCCTCTGAAGTTAATTTTGAAAAATGAGAAAAATCAAACCGTAAATGTTTAGAATTTACAGCACTCCCTTTTTGTTCAACATGTGTTCCTAATACTTCACGTAGGGCTTGGTGAAGAAGATGAGTTGCACTGTGGTTTGCTGAGGTTCTATGACGTTGTTTTTGATCTACAATTGCATTAAAGGGTTCTTCTAGATTTTTTGGTAAGTTTTTTGTAAAATGAATAATAACATTATTCTCTTTTTTAGTATTCAGTATATAAAGCACATCTCCATGAATATCTTCCAAATACCCTTTGTCGCCAGCTTGTCCTCCACCCTCTGGATAGAAAGGAGTTTGGTTAAAAACTAATTGATATTGATCCCCTTCTTTTTTTGATGTAACTTTTCTAAAGCGAGTAATTTTCACCTCAGAATTTGTAGTATCATACCCAATAAAACCTTTTTCAGAAATGTTGACAAGCGTAGTCCAGTCGTCTGTTGAAGATTCACTTGCAGAACGTGAACGTTCTTTTTGTTTTTTCATTTCAATATGAAAATCGTCTTCATTTAAAACGATTCCTTTTTCTCTTAAAATTAGAGATGTTAAATCTATTGGAAACCCAAATGTGTCATACAATTCAAAAGCTTTTTTACCTGAAACTTCTCTAAAATCAGAGGTTTCAATAATAGTATCTAACAATATGAGTCCTTGATCTAAGGTTCTTAAAAAAGAAGCTTCTTCTTCTTTAATTACATTTTCAATTAATTGTTTCTGAGCCTTTAATTCTGGAAATGCAGTTCCCATTTTTTCAGAAAGGATGTCAATTAACCTATACATAAAGGGTTCTTTCTTATGCAGAAACGTAAATCCATAACGAACAGCTCTACGTAAAATTCTACGAATAACGTAGCCCGCACCAGTATTACTTGGCAATTGTCCATCGGCAATTGAAAAAGCCACTGCTCTAACATGGTCTACAATTACTCTTATTGCAATATCTTCTTTTTCATTTTCACCATAAATTACAGAAGAAATTGCTTCTACCTCTCTAATTAATGGAGTAAAAATATCTGTATCATAATTAGATTTAACATTTTGTAAAACCATGCACAGACGTTCAAAACCCATACCTGTATCTATGTGTTTTGCTGGCAAATCTTTAAGGATTCCGTTTGCCTTTCTATTGTATTGCATAAAAACTAGGTTCCATATTTCTACAACTTGAGGATGGTCCATATTAACTAAACTTTTTCCATCTACAGCTTCCTTTTCTTCATCAGTTCTAATATCTACATGAATTTCTGAACACGGTCCGCAAGGTCCTTGCTCACCCATTTCCCAGAAATTATCCTTTTTGCCACCCATTAAGATACGATCTTCAGGAATAATCTCCTTCCATAAATCGAATGCTTCTTTATCAATTGGCAAATTATCTCTATCAGTGCTACCCTCAAAAATTGTAACGTAAAGCATATCTTCAGAGATTCCATATACCTCTGTTAATAGCTCCCAAGCCCATGTTATGGCCTCTTTTTTAAAGTAATCTCCAAAGCTCCAATTCCCTAACATTTCAAACATGGTATGGTGATAGGTGTCATATCCAACCTCCTCCAAATCATTGTGTTTTCCAGAAACTCTAAGGCATTTCTGAGTGTCAGAAATTCTAGTATTTTTTGGAATTTTATTTCCTAAAAAGAATTCTTTAAATGGGGCCATTCCAGAATTGGTGAACATCAAGGTAGGATCATCTTTCAAAACCATAGGTGATGAAGGAACAATTTGATGAGATTTTTCTTTAAAAAAATTTAAAAAATGTGAACGTATTTCTTTAGATTTCATAAATCAAAAGTTGATTTTCTTTTACCGTTAATGTTAAAATTTATACTTGAAATGAGTCAAAGTTATAGTTAGTGAAACATTTTGTAAATTTGCTTTTGTTACTTTATAAATTACTTTTTTTATAGTAGTTTACAGTAACAAAAGTAGCATATTTAGATTTATGGCAAAAGTAAAATATTATTACGACTCAGATACCCTAAGCTATCGTAGAATAGAAAAATCAAAAGGGAATATTTCTAAGATAATTATTCTCAGTTTCTTTGGGCTTAGTATAACTATGCTATTAGGGTTTATCGTCTTAAGTCAGTTTTTAAAAACTCCAAATCAATTAGCTCAAGAGAGAGAATTAGAGAATTTAAAGTTTAACTACGAGCTTCTAAATAAAAGATTGGATGAAAGTTCCACTATTTTGTCTCAATTACAGCAAAGAGATAACAATATTTATAGAGCTTATTTTGAGGCAAACCCAATCCCAGAAGAACAACGTAAAGCTGGTTTTGGAGGTGTTAATAGGTACAGTTATTTGAATGGTTATGATAATTCTAAACTCATAAAGGATGTCACAAAAAAAATAGATATTCTGTCCAAACAAATGGTTGTTCAATCAAAATCACTGGACGAAATTGTTGTATTGGTAAAAAATAAAAAAGAGATGCTTGCTTCAATACCAGCAATTCAGCCAGTAGCAAACAAAAATTTGAAACGTATGGCCTCTGGCTTTGGATACCGAATACATCCAATTTATAAAACTAGGAAGTTTCACTGGGGAATGGATTTTTCTGCACCAAGAGGAACCCCTGTATATGCTACTGGAAATGGAAAAATCGAAAAAGTTAAACGATCTAGAAGAGGCTATGGAAACCAAGTAAAAATAAATCACGGATTTGGATATAAAACTTTTTATGCACATTTAGAAAAATATACTGTTCGTAAAAACCAGAAAGTAAAACGAGGAGATTTAATTGGTTACGTTGGCACCTCAGGAATTTCTACAGCACCTCATTTACATTATGAAGTGACTAAAGGAAATAGAAAATTAAACCCTGTGTATTTTTATTTTAGTGATTTAACTCCAGAGGAATACGATAGAATGTTAGAATTGGCTTCACAAGAAAATCAATCATTAGATTAATGGATATAGATTTACCTGAAAAAAGGTATTACAAAATAGGCGAAGTAGCTAAAGCATTTAATGTCAATACTTCTTTAGTTCGTTTTTGGGAAAAAGAATTTGATATTATCAAACCCAAAAAAAACGCAAAAGGTAATCGTTTGTTTACCCCTTCGGATGTTTCAAATTTCAAACTTATCTATAATCTTGTTAAAGAAAGAGGCTTTACTTTAGAAGGAGCTAAACAAAAATTAAAGAAAAACCCACTAGGTACCATAAGCAATTACGATATCATTAGTAGGTTAGAGTTTGTAAAATCAGAATTAACTAAAATAAAAAATCAATTATAAAAAACTTAAAATAATATGGCTGAAAAATACATTGATATAAATACCTTAAAATATCTTCTTTATGATATTCATAATTTAGAAGAGCTTTTAGTTAGAGATCGATTTCAAGATCACGATAAAGAATCTCTAGATATGTTTATAGATTCAGTCAAAGAGTTTGCTGATAGAGAATTATTTCCCTACGTAAAAGAAATGGATGAACATCCTGCTTACCATAAAGATGGAAAAGTATTTGTGCATGATCAAGTAAAAACAATGATGCACAAGGGAGGAGAAATGGGTCTAATTTCAGCCCCTTTTAATTATGAGGATGGAGGAATGCAAATTCCCTTTTTATCACATACTGCAGCTACTTATATTTTAGATGCTGCAAACAATCATTTGCCTGGTTATGCAGGGTTAACTCAAGGAGCAGCAGAACTTATAATTCATTTTGCAAATAAGGAATTAAACCAAGCTTATGTTCCAAGCATGTTATCTGGCAAATGGGGTGGCACCATGTGTTTAACAGAGCCTCAAGCTGGAAGTTCTTTATCTGATATTGTTACAAAGGCAACACCCACAAATGATGGATATTATAACATTACTGGGCAGAAAATTTTTATTTCTGGGGGAGATAATAATTTTACTGAAAATGTAGTTCATCTTGTGCTTGCTAGAATTGAAGGTGCTCCAAAGGGGACAAAAGGAATTTCTTTATTTGTTGTGCCTAAGAATCGACCAACTTCAGATGGAACCCTAGAATTTAATGATGTGACTACCGTTGCAGACTTTCAGAAGATGGGTCAAAGAGGCTATTGTACTACTCATTTAGGTTTTGGTGATGCAGATGATTGTAAAGGATGGATTGTAGGGGAACCAAATGAAGGGTTGAAGTATATGTTTTTGATGATGAATTCTGCAAGAATTGCTGTAGGAAGAGGAGCATCTGGTATTGCTTGTGCGGCTTATCATGCTTCTTTACAATATGCAAATGAACGCCCTCAAGGCAGAAAGTTATCAAGTAATGGGAAGAAAAATCCAGCAGAGAAACAAGCTTTAATTATAGAGCACCCAGATGTTAGAAGAATGCTATTGATGCAAAAATCAGTTGTAGAAGGGTCTATGAGTTTGGTTTTTTTAGCAGCTAAGTATTATGATATTATAGAAACTGCAACTTCACCTGAAGAAAAGGAAAAATATAATCTTCTATTGGAAATGATTATTCCAATTGTAAAAACCTATCCATCAGAAGCAGGATCTGCCTCAGTAAATAATGGATTACAAGTATTAGGAGGTTATGGGTTTTGTGCAGATTTTATTTTACAACAATACTACAGAGATATTAGAATTTCTGCCTTATACGAAGGAACAACAGGAATACAATCTCAAGATTTATTAGGTAGAAAAGTTACGATGAGTAATGGTAAAGCATTGCAACTACTCTCTGACGAAATTATGACAACAATTAAAGCGGCTTCAGAGATAGACGAATTACAAACTTATGCAAATACATTAGGAGCAAAATTACAACTCACTCAAAAAGTATTGGGTCATTTAATGCCCCATGCGATGAAAGGAGATTACGAAAGATATCTTGCTGATGCCTCTATTTTTATGGAATTTTTTAGTTTAATACTCATGAGTTGGACTTGGTTAGATCTGGGAGTTCATGCAACAAAAGCTGCTAAATCTAACGGAACCTATTCAAAAGAGTTTTATGAAAGTAAAATTCATACGATGAAATATTTCTTTACATATGAATTGCCAAAGACAACAGGATTAGCTGAAATTTTATTGAATACTGAATCCATTACCATTAAAAAAGAGACAGAACCTGTAATGTAATGAACACACATCAACAATTTAATTTAGAAGAAAAGGTAGCCATCATAACAGGTTCCAGTAAGGGAATTGGGAAAGCTATTGCAAAAGGATTGGCCGAAAAAGGGGCACAAGTAGTGATTAGCAGTAGAAGTCAGGAGGCTTGTGATGAGGTTGTTAAAGAATTTACTGAGCTGGGATTAAAAGCCATTGGAATTGCTTGCCATATTGGCAAAGAAGATCAAAGAAAAGCTCTAGTAAATCAAACAATTAACTTATTGGGGCGTATAGATATCTTAGTAAATAATGCAGCAATAAATCCAGTTTTTGGACCCATTGAAGATGTAGATCCAACAATTTTTGATAAAATAATGGATGTAAATGTAAAAGCACCATGGGCATTATCAAATTTAGTTTTACCCTACATGCAGCAACACAAAAATGGGAGTATTATTAATATAGCTTCTGTAGAAGCTCTGACTCCTGGACTAGGTTTGGGATTGTATAGTACAAGTAAGGCTGCTATTTTAATGCTAACAAAAAATCAAGCTAAAGAATGGGGTCAATACGGAATAAGAGCTAATGCTATCTGTCCAGGATTGATTCAAACAAAATTTAGTGCTGCCCTATGGACTAACGAAAAACTATTAAATAAAGTACAAAAAACTATTCCAAGCGGTCGAATGGGACAACCTGAGGAAATGATTGGTATTGCTACTTTGTTAGCTTCAAATGCGGGCGCATATATGACAGGCGGAGTATACACTGCTGATGGTGGATATATGATCGCTGGTTAAAACAAATAAACTTATGAACTTCGAATATTCTCAAAAATCAGTAGATCTCCAAAAAAAACTTTGTGATTTTATTGAAAAATATATTGCTCCTGTTGAGGAAGAGTTTTATGCTTTTCAACAAAACACAAAAAACATATGGAAACGATGGCCTAAAACAGAAGAACTTAAACAAAAAGCAAAGGAAGCAGGGTTGTGGAATCTTTTTTTACCCAAAGATTATGGACGCTTAAGCCCGGGTTTAACGAATCTAGAGTATGCTCCATTAGCAGGAATAATGGGGAAACGTATTTGGATTTCAGAAATTTTTAATTGTTCTGCACCAGATACTGGAAATATGGAAGTATTAGCTAAATATGGAAGTGATTCACAGAAGAAAGAATGGTTAACTCCTTTAATGAATGGTGAAATTCGTTCGGCATTTTTAATGACTGAGCCAGAAGTAGCCTCTTCAGATGCGACAAATATTGAAACTTCTATTGTCTTAGATGGAGATCATTATGTGATTAATGGAAGAAAATGGTGGTCTAGTGGTGGTATGGATCCTCATTGTAAAGTAGCCATAGTTATGGGTAAAACAGATCCAACTGCACATCGCCATCAACAACAAAGCATGGTGTTAGTTCCTCTAGAAACTCCCGGATTAAATATTATTCGACCACTATCTGTACTTGGGTTTTATGATTCACCTGAGGGTCATGCAGAAATTGAGTTAAACAATGTTAGAGTCCCTAAAGAAAATTTAATTTTAGGTGAAGGGAGAGGTTTTGAAATTGCTCAAGGACGTCTTGGACCAGGTAGAATTCATCATTGTATGAGACTAGTAGGGATGGCTCAATATGCTTTAGAATTGATGTCGAAAAGGACATTAGAACGTGAAGCTTTTGGTAAGAAATTTTATGATTTTAGTAATATTCGTCAAGAAATTGCCATTTCAAAATGTGAAATTGAACAGGCCCGCTTACTTACCCTTTCAGCCGCTGATAAAATGGATAAATTAGGCAATAAAGAAGCAAAAGACATCATCGCAATGATAAAAATTGTTGCTCCAGATATGGCTTTAAAAGTAATCGATAGAGCCATTCAAATTCTCGGAGGAAAAGGTGTTGGACCAGACACACATTTGGCGCACTATTTTGCAATTGCAAGAATGTTGCGTTTGGCAGATGGCCCAGATGAAGTTCATATGTATCAGTTAGGAAAAAGTGTCATTCGATCTTACGGAAAACTATAACTATGTCTAATCAAGAAGTTAGAAAAGGAGAGGAGCTGCCAGAAAAAAATCTCAAAGAATTTTTACATCAACATCACTTAATTAATTCGCTTCAAAGTGAATTGTTTGTCAAGCAGTTTACCCATGGATATTCTAACTTAACGTATTTATTATCCTTAGAGGACAAGGAATATGTGTTGAGGAAGCCACCATTAGGAGCTATTAAACGTGGCCATGACATGAGTAGAGAGTTTAAAGTACAAACGGCAGTAAGAAAAGACTTTTTTAAAGTTCCGAAGATGTTTGCGTATTCAAATGATGAAGCTATCCTTGGAAGTGAATTCTATATCATGGAAAAGGTAGATGGGATTATTTTAAACTTTAAAGAAGCAAAATACAGAACCATACCAGTCCTTGATTACAAAACTATTGCCAACACTTGGTTAGACACCTTTACAGAATTACATACATTAGATTATAATTCGGTTGGGCTGTCTGATTTAGGAAAACCAGAGGGCTATGTAAATCGGCAAGTAACTAATTGGGGGAAACAATTCCTAAAAGTAGCAACAAAAGATGTTCCTGCAGCTCTTGAAGTCATGCAATGGATGCAAGAACATCAACCAAAAACCTATCAACATTGTCTAATACATAACGATTACAAATATGATAATGTAGTTTTTAAAGATACCACTTGGAAAGACATTACTGCTGTGCTAGACTGGGAAATGGCTACACTTGGTGATCCACTAATGGATCTAGGAACTTCACTTGGTTATTGGACCTTGGCTTCAGATCATGATTTTGTAAAGCAAGGAATCCCTTCCCCAACAATTTTTGAAGGCAACCCAATTAGAAGTGAAATCGTAGCTTCATATTCAAATAAATCTGGAAGAGATATTCATAATATTGTATTTTATTATGCCTTTGGCTTATTTAAAATAGCTGTAATAGCTCAGCAAATATATTATAGATATAGTATGGGCTTAACAACAGACCCTCGTTTTGCTCATCTGGATAAAGCCGCAGAATTATGCTGTAATTTAGCCTTAAAATCTATTAAATCGAATTCCATTGATTAATCATGAGTGAGTATATAGAGCAAAAAATAGTTTTTTTTAAATAAAATAGATACTCTTTTGGAGTGTTAAATTATAATCATCTAAACAAACAAATCAAGTAATATGGAAGTGAAAAATAAAGTAGTAATTGTAACAGGAGCAGGTTCAGGAATTGGAAAAGCAGCAGCAATTCATTTTGCTAGCCATGGTGCAATAGTTGTTGTTTCTGACATTAATTTTGATAGTGCAAAAAACGTAGCAGACGAAATTGTAACCCTTGGAGGTAAATCGTTACCGGTAAAAACAGATGTTACTAAATTCCAAGAGGTTGAAGATTTAGTAAATCAAACCCTTAGTAATTATGAAAAATTAGATGTCATTGTAAACAATGCAGGAATTGGTCCTAATTTACTTCCAACACATAAAGCTAGATTAGAGGACTGGGATAGGGTAATAGCTGTAAATCAAACAGGGGTTTTTTATTGTATGAAAGTAGCGATTCAACAATTTTTAAAACAAGGTTATGGTACTATTGTAAATATTGCTTCTTTAGCGGGTTTAAAAGCTTCTCCAAATAATATAAGTTACAGCGCTAGTAAATTTGCAGTGGTGGGAATGACAAAATCTGCGGCTATGGAATATGCAACAAAAAATATTAGAATCAATGCTGTTTGTCCGGGGTATACAGAGTCTGCCTTATTAGATCAGTTAATTAACGCAAAACCTGAAATGGATGCCATTTTAAAGAGTGTTATACCTATGAAACGTTATGGAAAAGCTAGTGAAATAGCAGATGCAATAGTGTGGTTAGCTTCTGATCAAACAAAATTCATGACGGGTCAAACCATTACCTTAGACGGAGGAACATCACTTTAGGGTTTATAATGTTAAACTATAAAATGTAGGTATATTTATCGAAGTTAGGAGCTGCAAGATAACATAGAACACCCTACTTTATGTCTTGCCCATTCAGGTCTTTTTGTAAACCAATGCTCAAACTCAGGTTGTTCTTCGTACGGTTTTTTTAGGACTTCATACAACTCATCAATTAGAGAAACATCATCCTTTTCTGCCTTATCAATGGCCATTTGAGCCATATAATTTCGCAGCACATATTTAGGATTAGTGGTTTTCATGAGTTGTTCACGTTCCTCACACGATAAGGTTTCCTTTTCCAATCGTTTGGCATAGTTTAGAAACCATTGTTTCCAATTATTCAAAACTTCTCCAACTAATTGTTCTGGAGTGTAAAAAGCATCTTGAATTAAATCAACTCCTTTTTCAGGCTGTTGTTTCTTAAAAGAACTTAATAATCTAAAGAATATAGTCATGTCTGTTTCTATAACTTGAAGATTATCTTCTAAAGATTGAATTAAATTAATGTCTGTTTTCTCTGCTAAAACTAACCCTAATTTGTTGCGCATCATATCTTGAGACTTTATTGCAAAGTTACTTTTATACCCCTCTAAGATTTCTTCTAAAGGAGCAGCTTCATCAATTAATGGATACAGTGCATTGGCTAATTGATATAGATTCCATAATCCAATAGTTGGTTGGTTTCCGTAGCGATATCTTTTGTGCTGTTTGTCTGTGGTATTGGGTGTCCAACCAACATCAAAACCTTCAAGCCATCCATAAGGTCCATAATCAATGGTAAGACCAAGAATAGACATATTATCTGTATTCATCACGCCATGAACAAACCCCACTCGTTGCCAATGAATAATCATATCTAAGGTCTTGTTGGTTACTTCTTTAAAGAATTTTAGGTACACTTCTTTACAAGGGCTTCCTAAATGTGAAAAATGGTTTTTTATGGTGTAATTCGTTAAGATTTTTAAATTTTTAACATCATTTCTTGCGGCAAATAGTTCAAAATTACCAAAGCGTAAAAAAGATTGGGCAACTCTAGAAACAATGGCTCCTTTTTCATAAGAGGGGTTTCCATCATACAATACATCTCTTAACACTTGGTCTCCAGTTAAACTAAGAGACAATGCTCTTGTAGTTGGAACTCCAAGATAATGCATGGCTTCACTGCATAAATACTCTCTAATTGAGGAGCGTAACACTGCCAATCCATCAGCAGTTCTAGAATACGGTGTTGGACCTGCTCCTTTTAATTGTAACGCCCAATTTTTAATTTCTCCTAAGTTTATAGCTCTTCCATCACCTAATTGACCTGCCCAATTTCCAAATTGATGGCCGGCATAACACATCGCAAATGGTTTTGAATTTTCTAGGAGGCTGTTGCCAGTCATCACTTCTAGAAATTCTTTTGATTGAATGTCTTGATTAGAAAACCCAAGTTCTTCAGACATCACTTTAGAAACATGAAGCAGTCTAGGATTGGATGTTTTTAATGGGTTCACAAGAGAAAATGCAGCCTCTGTTACTTGGCGTCTAGAATTATCTATATTAGGATCACCAGGCAATTGGTCTGTAAATTGATTTGTAATTTTTAGTTTCAGTTTATTTTAATTTATCTGAGTGTAATGTTCTTAGTTTTTGCAATTTTGGATGAATCACATAAGAGCAATAACCTGCATTAGGATTGTTTTTATAATAGGCTTGATGTTCTTCTTCTGCCTCGTAGAAGATAGATAAAGGACTAATTTCAGTCACTATTTTTTCATGATAAACAGGAGTTAATGTTTTGATAACAGTCTGTGCTATTTTTTCTTGATATTCATCGTGATAATAAATAGCAGAGCGGTATTGTGTACCAACATCTGCTCCCTGACGATTGAGTTGTGTTGGGTCATGTGTAGTCATGAAAATGATTAAAATAGACTCATAAGAAATGATGTTTTCATCATAGGTAACCTGAATTACTTCTGCATGCCCAGTTAAACCAGAACATATTTCTCTGTACGTTGGTTTTCCAGGAGCATTACCTCCAGTGTATCCAGAAACTACTTTTTTAATCCCTTTTACCTCTAAAAAAACTGCTTCTGTACACCAAAAACATCCACCACCAAAAGTTGCTTGTTGTAGGTTACTCATCTATTTTCTTTAATTTTATTGAGGCAGAATTTACACAGTAACGAAGGCCACTTGGCTCTGGCCCATCAGGAAAAACATGTCCCAGATGGCTATCACAGGAATTGCAAAGCACTTCAACTCTTACCATTCCATAAGATGTGTCTTTTACATATTGTATCGCATTTTCTTCAATGGGTTGCGTAAAGCTTGGCCATCCAGAACTAGAATCAAACTTGATAGTAGCATCAAATAAGTTCGTATTACAACAAATACATTGATAGATTCCTCCTTCAAAAACAGAACATAATGCTCCAGTATGAGGTCTTTCAGTACCATGCAATCTAGTAATTTGAAATTGCTCTGGTGTTAATATTGTACGCCACTCTTCTTGAGTTTTTTCAACTCTTTTATGTGGTATAGGGTTTCCATTCACTGAAAAGTGAATAACATCTTTCCATGTAATCATTGCTCTTAATTTTATATAAAATTAATGAAATAGAATGAGATTAAAGAGGATCTGTACAGATCTATTTTTGTCTAAAATAAATAGTAATAGGTACTCCAGAAAAATTATAATGTTCCCTCAACTGATTTTCAACATATCGTTTGTAAGGGTCTTTTACATACTGAGGGAGATTAGAGAAAAAAGCAAATTGTGGAGTGGGTGTAGGTAATTGCATACAATACTTAATTTTTACAAATTTACCCTTTGTTGCAGGAGGTGAGTTCTGTTGAACAATTTCCAACATCGTTTCGTTCAATTTACTAGTAGAAATTCTTCTTTTTCTATTTTCAAAAACCTCAACGGCTGTTTCTATTGCTTTTAGAAGACGTTGTTTTGTGAGTACTGATGTAAAAATAATTGGAACATCTGTAAAAGGAGCAATTTGTCTTCGAACTTGAGCTTCAAAATCACGCATGGTATTGGTCTCTTTTTCAACCAAATCCCATTTGTTTATTAAAATGATAACTCCTTTTCTGTTTTTATCTGCCAACCAAAAAATATTTTGATCTTGGCTTTCAAAACCACGAGTGGCATCCACCATTAAAATAACAACATCTGAGTATTCAATTGTTCTAACAGCACGCATTACAGAGTAAAACTCTAAATCTTCTTTTACTTTAGACTTCTTTCTAATTCCTGCAGTATCTACTAAATTAAAATCAAAACCAAAACGATTGTATTTGGTATCTATAGAATCTCTAGTAGTACCAGCAATATCGGTTACAATATTTCTATCTTCTCCAATTAAGGCATTAATAAACGATGATTTTCCTGCATTTGGTCTTCCAACAACTGCAAAACGCGGTAACTCCTCTTTATCTAAATCTATAGCCTCAGGTTCAGGCATTTTAGCTACAATGGCATCTAAAATATCACCTGTTCCACTACCATTAATTGAAGAAATTGTGTGATAATCACCAAGACCTAAGTTATAAAATTCAACTGCATCTGCATCTCTCATAGCATTGTCTACCTTATTGACTGCAATAAAAATAGGTTTTTTTACTTTTCTTAAAATTTTAGCCACTTCTGCATCCATAGGAGTAATACCCTCCTCTACATCAACTACAAAAACAATAATATCTGACTCTTCAATAGCGAGTTGAACTTGCTTTCTAATTTCACCTTCAAAGATATCGTCTGAACCAACGATATAACCTCCAGTATCGATAACAGAAAATTCCTTTCCATTCCAATCAGACTTTCCATAATGTCTATCTCGAGTCACTCCGCTTACAGAGTCAACAATGGCTTCTCTTCGTTGAACTAAACGATTAAAGAGTGTTGATTTTCCAACATTAGGTCTTCCTACTATGGCAACAATACTACTCATGAAAGTGAAATTTTGTGCAAAGATAGTATTTTACAGTAGACTAGCTAAGAGATGTGAGTTTGTTTGCAATCATTTTTGGTTGTAGCCAAAACGCTTTAATTCTTTATCGTTTGAGCGCCAATTTTTATTCACTTTGACATACAATTCTATGAATATTTTTTTTCCAAAGAAAAACTCTAAATCTTTTCTAGCTTCAGCGCCAACTCTTTTTATTGAAGTGCCTTTGTGGCCAATAATAATCCCCTTTTGAGTCTCTCTCTCCACCATAATCAAAGATCGAATACGAATGATGTTTTCTTCTTCAATAAAACTTTCTGTTTCAACTTCTACAGAATACGGAATCTCCTTTTTGTAGTGTGTCAGAATTTTTTCTCGTATTTTTTCATTCACAAAGAACCGCTCAGGTTTGTCGGTTAACTGATCTTTAGGGTAAAATGCAGGGCCTTCTGGTAATAATTCTATGATTTTATTAAAAACGGTCTCTATATTAAATTTTTCTAGTGCAGAAATTACATAAGTGAAAGAGTTTGGTACTTTATTTTTCCAATAAGCTATTTTTTCTTCTACCTCTTCTTGTGAAGATGTATCAATCTTATTGATTAGTAAAATAACAGGAATCTTAGAGTTAATTATTCGTTTGAAAAAGGCTTCATTTTTTAATTCTTTCTCTCCTATTTCAACCATATAAATTAAAATATCTGCATCATCAAAAGCAGACTTCACAAAATCCATCATAGATTCTTGAAGCTGGTAGGCGGGCTTTAAAATTCCTGGAGTATCTGAAAAAACAACTTGATGTTCTTCACCATTAACAATTCCTAGAATTCGATGCCTAGTGGTTTGAGCTTTTGACGTAATAATCGATAGTTTCTCACCTACCAAAG